>JAAETN010000391.1 GCA_024228355.1 Maribacter sp.
AAAACGTCCCTTCTGCCCGATAAAAGTGAAGAATTGGTACTTAACCTTAACTTTTCAATATCTTCATTGATAGAGAGATCCTTTTCAATATAAAGACCAGAGGTTGGAATGTAGGCTTCAGGTTGGTAATAGTCATAATAGGAAACAAAGTACTCGACGGCATTATTGGGAAAAAACAGCTTGAACTCGGAATATAATTGGGCAGCAAGAGTTTTATTGTGTGCTAGGACCAAAGTTGGGCGTTGTACAGTCTCGATAACATTTGCCACTGTAAAGGTCTTCCCGGATCCGGTTACGCCAAGTAGCGTCTGATAGGCTTCATTCGAGTTGATCCCATCTACCAATTGTTTTATTGCTTCTGGCTGATCACCTGTAGGCTTGAATTCGGATACGACCTTAAATTTCATTTTCTAAAAATACAAAAGCACAATGATTATTATTATGAGGGCAGTAAATTTCCGCTATCTTTTTAGTGCAAAATGTCCCTTGAAAATGCGCCCATCTGCCAAACTTGCCTTAAACCAATAATCCGAAGAAGGTTGGGGATTGCCGTTCAAATTCCCATCCCATTCGGGGTTATCTTGATTTAAATACATCACAAAGTTGCCGTATCTGTCATAAATTTCAATGAATTCCATTTCGATACCATGGTTTTCAGGATACGACTCATATTTCCATAAATCATTGATATCATCGCCATTTGGGGTAAAGAACTTTGGGAAAACAGCATTTGTTTCTACAGTTTCCTCCTGACAAAAAGAAGGGTCGATCGTTACATTGAAACTGCTTTCATCTGAACAATCGGCTTGAACAGCATATACGTGGATGATTTGGGATGTAGTGATTATATCGCCTGCTCGAAGTTGGTTTCCACTCCCCCTCAAACCAGTAAAGTACCCGCTATTATTATCGATAGCCGGTAGAGTGTAACTTTCACATTCAACAATATCAAATAATGATCCTATTGTAGGAGGTGAAAGCAGTGTTAACTTAAAAGAGGTTTCTTTGTAACAACCATCGATATTTGTTGCCCTAGCTATAATAGTTCTTTGATTTACAACAACTTGAGTACCAGGAGAGAAATCTATCAAATCACCTCCTGCATTATGGTATGTTATAACCAAGCCTGTTTGATCTCGAATAAGGCTTGCTTCGAGTTCGCCCAAATTTATATTGAACTCTTCAAAATGATCATTATCAACATCACATTTATAAAAGTCAGAAATAGGATAGATAGTATGATCACATGCTGGCAAAGTAGCATTTACACCTGTGGTAAAACTTTCTTCGGTACAATTGATAGCGGATCCATTTTCATTCAAGGGAATTATAGTGACAAAAAATTCAGTACTTGCCGGCAAATCTCGAAGGGGAGTATAGGAAAGAACATTCCCCAAGTATTGATTAACAATGTCTCCCCCAAGGGATGTTCTTACTAATAATTGATAAGATGTAGCTCCTGGTGCGTAATCCCAAGAAATATTTGTGGCTCTGTTTACATTTCCTGCAGTGTTTAATGGATTGCTCAAGGCACTGCAATCAGGTACAGTCGTTACATCCTGTGTGCTAAATGTTTGACTAGGGCAGGTGATATTTGGTTGATCAGAAAATAAAAGTGTGATCGTCACATAGATTAGTTTGTTTTCCGGTAACCCTAGTGGAGGAGTGAATGTCGCTGAGCTCCCAACGTCTCTTTGGTCAATTATATCGGTGCCTTCAGGTGAGGTGCCAATTGATATTATATGTCCTGTCACCCCCTCCACAAAATCCCAGTTGATTGAAGTGTCCACAGGAACATTAGTACTTCCGTCCAATGGCGATATCAAATTTGGGCAAGTCTGAGAAAAGGCAATAGTGCCAGTAAAGAAAATGAATATGGTAAATAGACTTTTCAAAACTTGATAAGATTATTTTTTTATCGTTTTAAGGCAAAATGTCCTCTCAGCTCATTACTATCTTGGGTTATTGCTTTAAACCAATAATCAGAAGCGGGTACTGGGCTACCTTTGAAATCACCATTCCAACCTTGGGAAGTTGGTTCTATTTGTGCGAGCAATAATCCAAAGCGGTTAAAAATAAAAATTGCACTTAAATTATTACTGCCCGTATTTATGGGTGGAATAAATTGCCAAAAATCATTTACACCATCACCATTAGGGGTGAAAAATTTTGGAAACCCTTCTACTGTTAAATCCTGTTCTACCGTTTGCTCGACTATACCACATCCATTTCTATCCCTAACAAAAACAGTTACTGTTCCAGGGGGTATACCGTTAATAACATTGCTTGATTGATAAGGTCCATTGATGTCGTTCACGGCAAATTCATAATCCCCAATTCCTTGTACGTTTATTTCAACGCTCAAATCACCCAAGTTTTGTGATATATCAACTGAGCTAATGGAAGCTACTTCTGAGATTTCTACTCTAAAGTTTTTGGATGTGGGACATTCTATGTTACTACCTGATTGGCTTATGGTATTGTATGCTTCATATCTATAGTCCCCGCTCTCTGTAAACATTGCTTCGGCCGAAGAAGAGATTAAGGTTTCATTACCAAATTGGTCTAATTTGAACCAACGATATCCATCAGCGCTATCAGTTGACATGACTGAAGAGGATACATCAGTTCCACAAACTGAGATGACATCGGGAAAATCTATTTCAGGATTCAAGGTAATCAAATCCCCAGTCGAAGTATCTAAAAAAGGACCGCAACCTAAAATGGTCGAGAAAGTTTCCTGAACACAACCAATTGCATCCCCAGCAGCATTGAAAGGGGTTATTGTAATGAAAAAAGTCTTATTGGGCTCAAAGTCTATCACAAAGGTCGAATTCGTGAAAAAAGTAGCATCATCAACGATTTCAGCCGTAAACGGGGAATTACCTATGGTTACTCGATATCCTGTCGCATTTGGTATATTGGTCCATTCCAAAAATGGGGTTAAAGGAACGTTGATGGCACCATTACTGGGGTAAATCATTGCTGCACACCCCGGTAATGTGGCAACTGCCCCGGTTGTAAAATTTTCTTCTAAACAATTTATAGCCGGGCCATTTTCATTGTGAGGTACTACCGTAACAAAAATTTGGGTACTTGCAGGTAAATCTGCAACAGGATTAAATGAAAGTGTATTTCCAACGTTTTGATCAAGAATATCCATTCCTCCAGCGAAAGTTCCTATCCTTAAATCATAGGATGTCGCACCAGGAGCATAATTCCACCCTATGTTGGTAGACCCACTTACGTTAGTCTCACCATTGAGAGGATTGTTTAGGACGGTGCATGCAGGTGCTGTGATAACATCTTCGGTTCTAAATGTTTCACTAGGGCAGGTAATATTAGGTTGATTAAAAAAGAATAGTGTAACTGTTACATAAAGCTGAGAGTTATCAGGTAGTCCTACAGGAGGAGTATATGAGGTCGCACTACCTACAGCAACCTGGTTTATAATATCAGTGCCTCCCGATGTAGTTCCGATAGAAATAATATAGCCTGTTACCCCCTCCACAAAATTCCAGCTGATTGATGCATCAACAGGAACACTATTGCTTCCGTTCAATGGTGATGTTAAATTTGGGCAAGTTTGCGAGAAAACAAATGGCCCAAAAACAAAGGCAAATATGACAAGTAATTTTCTTAGCATTTAAAAACAAAATTGCTTTAACGTTTTAATGAAAAATGACCTTTTATAAGTCTTCCGTCCTCTAAATTAATTTTAAACCAATAATCCGCTGATGGTAATGGTCGAGAATTATAATTTCCATTCCAACCCTTATCATTTGCTTTTAATTCAGCTAGTTTTTTTCCATATCTATCAAAAATACTTACTGACGAATTCGCGTGTGAAGTGCTGTTTGCACCAATAAGATTCCAACTATCATTTATGCCATCACCGTTTGGAGTGAAGAATTTTGGATAACCTAGTACTGAAATTGTTTCCTGGGTTACACCACATCCATTCTTATCCCTTATGTAACTGGTAATTAAACCAGGAGTAACATTTTCAAAATAATTGGAATCGAAATAGGTCATACCATCAAGGGAGTATTCATAGGAGCCATCACCGGTGACATCAATTTCAACAGTATTATTCTGTGAAAAATCTTCAATAGTAATAGCATTGATAACAGCCTGATTCGATGGCAGTACTTTGAAATCAACACTATTCAAGCAGCTTAAAATTCTGTTATCATTATTGGTGATATACCCTACTTCCAAGATATAATCGCCTAGTTCTGCAATATTGGCATTCTGTGAATTAGAAACTAATTGACGGCCATTATTGTCTTTTTTAAACCAATTATATATATCAAATCCACTTGGTCCAACAATCAAAAGTTCGGGATTATCAGTACATAAAAAGTAAGATTCCTCCAAATCGAATATCGGTGTTGGTATTACATTTAGATTTATTTGCAGGATACCTTCACATTGATTTTCGCTTTCCAATCGTGCATAAATGGTACCAGGTGCCATATGTACGCTATCGGGTAGTGGATGTTCTTCAGTTGCAAGTTCTTCTAAGGATTCGTAGAAATCAATGGATTGGTTTTCAAAATTTGAAGTTGCAAAACCTACTAAGTCAAACGTTCCCATTGTAACTTCTTCGGTGATACTGTTGTCACAGTCGTAAAGGTCATACTGGGGCATTTGAGTAAAATCAATCGAATTTACTTCCAACTCCAGCCCGCCATAATTTTCACAACCCCCCGGGCTAAAAACCGTATAATATAATGTTTGATTAAAGGGTTGTATATTTCTATATTCCGCGACATCTTCAATGGGATTATTACCGTCCCTATCGGCACTTGTTTCATAAAACAAATAGTTTGTACCGGGTTCGGGTATCAATGCATTTAAATTAAAAGTGGCAATACCATCCAAAGAAGCATTGAAGTCGGTATCACATTGTACCAAGTGCAATGTTGTGTTTTCCGGGATGTTATTCACGTTGATCTGTGCATTCCCATAAATTGGACATTTGAGTGGATCCGGCAGTATTACTTCAAGGGAATATCTTCCAGAATCAATATCTAACGCCTGTTCTATATGGAATAAATGACCATCAGGATTCAACACACTATTGCCATCTTTAGACCAAGTATAGATGGCTCCTGGTTCTTCCTCAGCCTGAAGCGTGAATGAATCACCTATACATATATCCAAGGAACCAATTGATGTTCCACTATCACTTAAAACCAAATCTGTAGTATTAAAAAAAGATTGAATAAAAGGCGGTAATCCTTGTGTACTATTATTTCCCAATGAAATGGCATTATGTCTATAATTTGCAGCTGCCCCTTTTGCATTTGGATTATTGATAACCCCTAAAAATGGAGTACCTGTAAAATAATTCAAAGCGATCGTACGATAAATCTTTCCATTTGGGCCCAATTGTAGAGCCCCGCGATAAATTTTGCTATTATCAAGTTCAACCTGTGATCCGGCGATATCAGATGCCAATAGATCAAATTGAACCAATGATGATGTGTGGTTTGTTTCAATATCCACAAGATTGGATGAATGGGTGTAAAGAAACTGATTGTTCGGTGAAAATTCCAAGCCATAGGGTTTATTGTTTATTCCATTTATTGGCAGTTGTTGGAGGTTTGAAACAATACCGGTACTGGGATTAAAATCAAATAAATGTAATCCGAAAGACATATTTGCGCTCGCCATCATTGTACCATCATTTGAGAATTTTAAATAGCCCCTTGAGTCTTCAATTTTCAATGCGGGAAAAATGCTCTTAACTGCCGTTGAGGATACCCCCGAATCATTGATTTCAAAAGCGTGATAAGTATTCATAAAACCACTATTAAGACCATATTGGGTAGCAAGGGTAACAACCCAAATTGAATTGTCTGAACAGTTTTTGACCACCGCTGCAACTTTTTCAGAGCAATCACTCAAGAGCCTGATATTTTTTTGTGTAATTGCTCCATTGCCATTATTCATGGTCATATCAACAATCGAATAATTTAAACCAAAATCAGCATCTATTTGAGTAGTGGATGTATCGACGGTAAAAATGTAAAATATATTGGAATCTTGAGGTTTAGGGACGATTAAAGCGGATTGCGTGCTTGAGGGATCACCAAAAAGACCGTCTCCATTCTGCATTATATTATGATTACGGTCATAAACGATTAATCCATCTGTATAAAAAAGTAGATCACCTAGCGCATTTGAGATTGTAGTACAGCCCTCAAATGTATCTAGTCGACCATCATCCAATGCAGTAACTGTCCCATTATTATTGAAACGGATTCCTGCATTATTTCCGAAATACCAATTGGAAGTCTCCCCTTGGCCAAATAATAGGGCAGGAAAAATGATGCTAAAAGCTAGCAGCCAAGGGATTTTCTTTTTCATAGTGCTTATGCAAACACTACAATATACTACAAATCCCTCTTTTTCAACAATGCATAGGATAAATAGATGAATATGACCGTCCAACCAGCTACGATCAAGATCTCGTACCAATGTACTCCATAGTCCATTTCAAACTTTTCACCTATCTGGTCTGCAACAGACTGTACAGCACCTAATCTTGAGAATGGTTCGTCAATGAGTTTCCACATCGAATTAAGTGGAAAAAAGCCCATAACAAAATCAGTGGTATCTCCATCAAAAAGTTTCCAGCGGATCATTCCTCTTACAAATCCTTCAAAAACCTGCCATAAGATCAAAAAGCCCAATGCAAATGCTGAACGTTTTACAAGTATCCCAAGGAAAAGACAAAAGGAGAAAAACCCGATTAATTTCACGAAAAACGCCAGTAAGAATTCTAAGTCGGAAAAGATGATTGAAATTTCATTGTAATCCGAGTAGATAAGTCCTAAAATCAATGAAACCACAAAAACAAAGACGGTTGAAATCAATGAAAAGGATATTACGGTCAAAAACTTGGAAAGAATGAATTCTTTTTTTGACAAACCATCTATTAAATTCTGCTTAATTGTTTTATTGCTGTATTCATTGGCCATCATTGATACAATGACAATGGCCAAGAACAACTTGAAAAATGCTGTTATAAACGTATTGAAATGCCAGATATAGGGAAAATTAAAAATACCCTGTTCAGCCAAATGAAATTTAATGGGGCCAATATCAAACTTTATTGCAGCCACAAGTGCAATTGATGTCAACAACACGAAATAGGAAATAATCAATATTTTGCTAACCCTGTTGTTCCAAAGTTTAATGAACTCTATTTGTAGTAAACGTAACATGTTTTTATTGGTTTAATTAGCTTCATTTTTTGGTCAAGGCCAAGAACTGTTCTTCCAGACTTTCTTTTCTTTTCACTAAGTGGGAAAGAACAATCCCCTCGCCCATTAAACTTCTGTTCAAGACTTCGGAATTCATTTCTTCCTGTAGAAAAGCGGTAATCAGTCCGTTTTCATTTTTTATTTTACTGAAACTGTTGTTCTTTTCGAGGAAATCCAACAATTTTGTGTCATCACTGGATTTTAATTCAAAAAATCCATGGCTGGCCATCATATCTTCCACGCGGCCAGAATACAGTTTTTGACCTTTGCGAAGAATTACAACATGGCTACAAACTTTCTCCACTTCATCTAAAAGATGGGAAGCTAGAAGTATGGTCGTGCCTTTCGACGCTACCTTTTTTATGATTTCACGAATTTGATGAATCCCTTGTGGGTCCAAGCCATTGGTAGGTTCATCAAGTATCAATATCTCTGGATCATTTAACAGAGCGGAAGCAATTGCCAACCGCTGTTTCATGCCTAGGGAATAGGTTCTGAATTTACTGTTCTTTCGTTCCAATAAACCAACCAACTCTAATTTTTCTTCAATCTTGTCATTTGGAACTTCCTTAATTTTACAGACCAATTTTAAATTCTGAATGGCCGTCATGTAAGGATAAAAATTTGGTCGTTCAATTATTGCCCCAACTTTTTTAAGAGCCTCATGTGTTGAGATATTTCCATCAAACCAAGAAAAATTACCAGAAGTTCTGTTTACAACATTGAGAACCACGCCTAAAGTGGTGGATTTACCACTTCCGTTAGGTCCTAAAATACCATAAACATTGCCTTTTTCAATAGTAAATGAAAGGTCTTTTACAGCGGTTAGGAATCCAAATTTTTTAGTGACATTGTTTACAGTAAGTATCTTTTCCAAAATAGGAGACATTTTTAGGAGGTTTATAGTAACTTGACGAAGAAACCTTAAATTTGTTACAGGCTTATCCGCTTAAAAATAAACAAATAGCATATTGGAAGAAAAACTAATGTCAAAGAAAAAACCGGCTTATCCAGTTTCGGAGGAGTTGGATGCTTATTTGGAGCAGTATAATCGTAAAATTGAGATTCCTATTTTCTATGAAGATCTATTACGTTTTACAGGCTCGGTGGTGGTCTATGATTCCAATGATGAAGATACCCTTTGGATAAGGGTGTACTACAATGAATTCGACCGTCAGGAAATAGATACAAGCTTAAAAAGGGTATACTCCATTCTACATTCCGATGGCAGTGGTCATATTGAGCAATATTTAAATGTCGATGCTGTTGATTACTGCACCTTTGGTAATTCCAAACCCTTTCGAATTAAGATTAGGAACATTCTTAATGACAATTTTACTTATTTCTATGTAAAAAAAACGGATGCTTCTCGTGTATATGGGCTTGAATTGGAGCATATGTTATCTCCCTATAACCTTAACTTTCTGGTTTACAAGGATACCTTGATCGAGGAACATATTGCCGGTATCCCAGGGGATTTTTTCATTAAGGAAATGTTGCCCAATTGTACGGAATCGGAAAAAGCGCAATTGGCGAAAGAGTTTGTAAAATTCAATGAACGTAGCATGATTCGTTTATTGGGCGATATGCGCTCGTATAATTACGTTATCGTACCCACCCATGATTTTGACCATGTGGTTTATAAGATCAGAGCCATTGATTTTGACCAACAGTGCTTTGAAGGCAAACTAAAGGTCTATAGGCCACAGTTCTTTAAAGAGAATTATCTAATGGTTGAATTGGTGAGAAGTAAGTTGATGAATCACTCCGTCGATCAATATAAATTAGAGGAACGTTCAATAATCGCCAAGCGAATTCTGAGTTCAGGTGACCGTATAGTGCTCCTAGGTGAGATTTGTAAAAAAGATGATATATCATTAAAGGAAAATATTGATTTGCTCAAAAATGAGATTTACAAATTGACCAGGGATGCTAAATTCAAGAAGTGCAGGACAATGGGTGAGATATTAGACCTTACTTTGGATTTTGTAAAGCGTAACTATCAAGGAGTAAGTATGAAACAAATCATTGAACATAAGATCAAAATATAGATTTTAGTAGTTAGTAGTTAGTAGTTAGTAGTCAGTAGTCAGTAGTCAGTAGTCAGTAGTCAGTAGTCAGTAGTCAGTAGGGTCTATTTATACGTCCAAGTTGTAATTGTGCAAATTGAAACCTAAAGAAAAAGATTGGTTTTCGATATTTACTATTGGTAACTGATACTTAACTTTTCTGCTCTTTATTGAAATATACAAGGTAATAGTACATTTGTTTTTCTTCGTCCCATCCTTTTTCAACGAATTTTTCAGCAGATTCAGGATTTATGAAATCCATTTTAATCTGAATATTAGTATCAAGATTAATAACGTTTTTAATCTTTTTTCGAGCATCAGAAACTGCTTTGTTCGCAATATCAAAATTAGAAACATCCTCAATGCTATATTTAGGCCCTTTTTCAACCTTGTAGTGTTTGAATTCAGGTATGAGTTCTGGATTTTCCAATACCTCGTTCAAAAAATTACTTTCCTCAAAGGCACTGTTCTTGGCAAAATGGTTTACTGCCTTGTTCATGAATAATACCTCTTGCTGTTTGTCCTCTGCTGGTAAGACCACTTCTTTGGCAAAATTTTGGCAAAACTTCAGATAGTTCTTTGTGTAAAAATTCTCATCTGCAAGCGCATCTACCCCAAGGAAATTCTCTAACCAATATTTGGCATCATAGCGGTTGCTGTCTATTGAAAGTATTTTATAGCCATCTTCTTTGTTCACATTGAAAACAAGACATCCTTTATCTAACTTATTAATATTTATACCTTGTTGTATTACAATATCCAAATTGTTCCCTTCGTCTTCAATTTGAAGAAAATCATGTTTTATCTCACTCTTGAATATCCCTATCGCATCAACTTTTACATTATCCAACAAAATTCCGGATAAATATGCAACATAAACCTCACCGTTTTTAATATGTGGATGGTTCGACTGCTCGAAAAGATGGGTGGCTATTTTTTTTGAATTATCATGTACACATGCTGGATCCTTGAAAATTTCAGTTACAATTTTATGGATTTCATTGAACTCAACATCTACCTCATTGATCAACTTATAGTAATTCTCTTCCTTTTCCCTAAATGGCCTAAAAAAATATTCTTTTAGTAATCCTGTTGTCTCATCATTCAGACTAAAGGGCTCTGCCGATAGAAATATGCCCTCATTTTTATTTTTGTTGCCAACATGATGCAAGGAAATACTTTCGATTTGAGCAGGGTAGAGGTTAATCATTTTTTAGTTAAGAGTTAAGAGTTAAGAGTTAAGAGTTAAGAGATAAGAGATAAGGATTGTTTTATTGAAAACTAATTACAAAATTCTTCAAATTAGCTACTGAGGACAGCATGTTGAAAGTTGAAAACTATTCCCTGAAATCAGTTCCAATTTTCATCAAAATCCAGATCTTCATAGTTGTCAAAGGTATCATCAAAGTCTACGGCCGTATTTTCAGTTTCAAAATTCTTTTCTGGGGGTGATTCTGGTAATTCCCCAAAACTAAATAGTACATTGGGGTATGATCTTCCAGGTTCTTTCTCCACTATATCAGCCAATTCAACGAAGAACGTCCACATATTTAAAAAATCATAGACATAGATGAGTTTAGGTGTTTTTACCGTTAATACATCCTCCAAAAATGTTTCGTTCATTAAACGAACATCAGAACCTTTTTCACTCATGTCAAAAAGAGCGATTTCCTCATCTTGTTTCCATTTATCGTCACAGGTGTAAAATGATGCCATTTCATTGCCTAAAAAGCCAAAAGATTGGGAGATGGCGTTGTGAAATTCCTCCATTGAATTGTTCGCTTCAATTTCAATATCCCTAAAGATATCTTCATTGGCATCCAAGATTATTCGGATCTTGTATATCATTTACTCGATTTTTGAGTGGGGCAAAGTTACAATAATTAGTTTTTATTTAGAGAATCTATGCAAGGTAAAAGTAACTGCTCCCAATAGCAAAAAAGCAACGACCTGATGGGCAATACCTAGCCACAATGGAACTGCAAGTAATAATGTGAAAACCCCAAGCACAAATTGTAATATTACCAAAACTATTAATGATTGAATACCCAAAGCCTGATGTCCAGTTGTGTTTATGGATTTGCTTTTAAAACCAATGAAAACTATCAAACCTACAACGGCATAAGCTAAATATCTATGTATGAATTGCACACCGCTTTTACCTTCTATAAAGTTTTTTAGTACAGGTTGTTGTTCAATATATACGGTTTCATGTACTAATTTACCGTCGCTCATAAAAGGCCAAGAATTATGAATAAATCCGGCATCTAAACCAGCAACGAACGCACCCCATATAATTTGTAGAATCAATATGAATAAAGTAACTCTTAGTATGTTCCGTAGCTCAGGAATTGCCTGATTTTTTTGAGGGTATATAAGATCTAGAGCCACCCAAAAACTGTATGCACATGTTAAGAATGCCGTAAGTAGGTGTGCAGCTAGTCGGTAGTGAGATACATCAGGTCTGTTAATTAAACCACTTTTTACCATATACCATCCTAAAGAACCCTGAAAAGCTCCTAAAGAAAGTAAAATAAGACACTTTTTTATAGTGATTTTAGTAAGTTTTTTTTGGATTAAAAAGTATGCAAAAGGTAGGATGAATACAATACCTATGAATCTTCCAATAAACCTATGAAGCCATTCCCAAAAAAAGATAGTTTTAAAATCAGATAGCGTAAAATGGTAATTTATTTTTTGATATTCCGGAAACTGCTTGTATAAATCAAAGGCCTCTTGCCATTCTTCATTATTTAGGGGAGGTATTGTCCCTGAAATAAGGTTGTAATTAGATATGGAAAGACCGGAATGCGTTAATCTGGTGATGCCACCCACCAAAATCATAATAAAAATCAGAAAACATCCTGTAAAGAGCCAATAGATAACTATTTTTCCGTCTTTCACCATCTATTAATTCTTTTTATTTATTGCAAACAATCCCATTTTCACGCCTTTTTTTAGCATAAAACCATAAGCCGCATCATACTCATTTGGAATTTCACCATCTAATATAGCTTCTTTAATTGCGGCTTTGATTATCCCAATTTCTTTAGAGGGTTTTAGGTTGAAAGTCTTCATGATTTCCTCTCCTGAAATAGGGGGTTGAAAATTACGTATATGATCACGTTCTTCTACCTCAATGATTTTTTGGCGAACAATCTTGAAGTTGTTTTTGTATTTGTTCTGTTTTTTAGGGTTTTTCGTAGTAATATCAGCTTCGCATAAGGTCATAAGGTCATCCACAAAATCGCCAGCATCGAAAATAAGTCGTCTAACGGCAGAATCAGTTACAAATTCCTCGGAAAGAACAATAGGCCTTGAACTCATTAAAACCATTTTCTTGACAAATTTCATTTTGTCGTTCAGAGGCATTCGTAGTCTTTTAAATAGCTTATAGACCATTTTTGAACCCACGAACTCATGTGCATGGAATGTCCAACCTATTTTTTTATGAAACTTTTTGGTGGGTGCCTTTCCAATATCGTGCAATAATGCCGCCCAACGCAACCATAGGTTTTCTGAGGAAAGCGCTATATTATCAACAACTTCCAAAGTATGCCAAAAATTATCTTTATGGCGTTGACCCTCAATTTCTTCAATACCTTCGAGGGCAGTAAGTTCAGGTAAGATATAGTCTAGAAGGCCAGTTCTATGCAATAGCGAAAAGCCTATTGAAGGTTTTATACTTGCCAATATTTTATGCAGCTCTTCAACAATACGTTCATTGGAAACAATTTTTATACGATCTTTATTTTCGGTAATGGCCTGTAGCGATTTTAGTTCTATTGTAAAATCGAGTTGCGTGGCAAACCGAATAGCACGCATCATGCGCAATGGATCATCGGAATAAGTTATTCCGGGCTCTAAAGGGGTTCTTAGAACTTTATTCCCAAGGTCTATAACGCCTTTAAAGGGATCCAATAGATCCCCAAAGTTTTTTTTGTTCAATGATAACGCCAAAGCATTGATGGTGAAATCCCTTCTATGTTGATCTTCTTCCAATGTACCATCTTCAACCACAGGTTTTCTACTGTCATGATGATAGCTCTCCTTGCGTGCTCCGACAAACTCCAATTCCAGATCTTTATGTTTGAGCATGGCAGTACCGAAGTTTTTGAATATGGAAACTTTAGGATTCCCTTGTAACTTTGATGCGACTTTTTTTGCCAAGTCAATACCACTGCCCACTACTACAACATCAATATCTTTTGGAGTTCCCCTTTTTAGAAGATAATCGCGTACAAAACCACCTATAACATAACAGTCAAGGGTAAGCTCCTCTGCTGTTTCTGTTAGGGTATTGAAAATAGAATCTAGGAGTGCCTCTTTATAATTTTGTTGCATTGCTATTCTCGGATCACTTTAACAGTACCATCATTACTCAATTTAATAATGGAAGAAGGAGCCGCATTTTTTTTATCCTGCTGCAAATTTACGATATAGTCAACACCTTTTATAATAACATCATTTATTTCCCTATAACTATTGGGCGTGGGTTGTGTAGCAATATTGGCGGAAGTTGAGATAATTGGCTTCTTGAATCTGCTGATCAGATATTGACAGAACTTGTCAGAAGCTACTCTAATGGCTAGGGTATTATCTTTTGCAATGGTATTTTTGGCGATTCCTTTTGGATTATCGTAAATGATAGTAGTCGGTTTTGTGGCTAAATCCAAAATATCATAAGCCAGTTCAGGGACTTGCTCAACATGTCTTTCAAGCATGGCGTCATTCGCAACTAAACAAATCAACGCTTTTGAGTCCTCGCGTTGTTTAAGTTGGTAGATCTTGCTGATAGCTTCTTCGTTTGTCGCATCGCAACCTATGCCCCATACGGTATCGGTGGGGTAGAGGATTAGACCTCCAGTCTCTAAAACATCGATACAATTATTTATATCAGCAATAAAGTCTTTCATGAACTTGAAGGTTTTTCCAATGCTCTTAAACGCTTCAATTCCTTATATCTGGAATATACACCCAAAGCATTAAGGTAGCAGATCGTTATTCCTTTTCTACCATCTAAAATACCCAATCGTAATATGTAATGATTAATAAACTTGTACAAGGGTCTAAAAATAAAATGATAAGGATAAGCTTTTTTGTTTTTTTGATGCTCTTCTATCGCTTTCATTTGCCCGTATTTCACCATTTTACCTTTGTAATCTTCATAATCGCTATAGGAATAATGAATCAATTTATTTTTCATAATTCCAGATTTACCATTTACAACCAAGGTTTCATGTACAATTCGGTCATTATCAAAATACACTCTACTCTTTCTGAAAAGGCGGTAATTCTTGTCACTTTGCCATCCGCTAAAACGAAGTACTTTATTCTTGAACATGAATGTTCTTAAAAACATAAAAGCGACCGATTCCAGCCCCTCTGAATTTACGGTTTTTAAAATTTCGTTTTTTAACGTATCGGTTAAGCGCTCATCTGCATCCATGAATAATACCCAATCATTGGTAGCCTGGTTCATGGTAAACGATTTTTGGTCTGTATAGTTCTTGAAAGGGCGTTGAATTAGCTTTGCCTTTTTGTGTTCGTTGACTTTCTCAACGGTACCATCGGTACTATAGGAATCTACCACGATGATCTCATCAGCAAAACCAATATTCTCTAAAACCGCTTCGATATTATTGATTTCGTTTAAGGTAATCAACAATGCGGTTATTTTGTTTTTCTTTTTTCCTGACCAGAGATCAAGAACGGGTTTGCCGAACATATTGTTGATTTTCAACTTACGGGGCAATGACAAATCCCTACTTGCAGGCACCCCATTTTTTTGAATGTAGGCTTCGACGACTTCTACCATTCGATGTGCCGATTTACCATCTGTATAGGGGTGGAATTCTTGGTTGATTAGATCTCGTTCTGATTTAAAAGGATCATTTTCGAGGTTTTCAACTACCTTTTCTGTTAACTGGGCATATGCCCTCGAATCGTCCCAATGGATATTTCCGGAAATATTCCTGAATGAGACAACGGGTTTCCCCAAAAGAAGAAACTCATAGATTACAGATGAGGTATCACTTATCAGGATATCTGCAATAAGCAAGAATTTGATGATATTTTTTTCTTCCTGGAAAATAATGTTCGGAATGCGATGGCTTAGATTTTTATAGGCCGTAATCCATTTCTCGTCCATAAGATCATGGAATTTAACAAAGACCACAAAGCCAGTGTTAAGGGCGAGTTGTTCAATTTCACTCAGTAAATGAGGTGCAGAGGTAAGTCTTGGTGAAAAGGTAGGCGCGAAAAGTACAATTTTGTCAGCGCCATATAATTTCGAAATGTTCTCCTTGTCCTTTTCAAAAGACTTTGCATTTTTACCGTAAATATCCAATTTGGGCCACCCTGTCTCTATTACATCAAAATCTTGGTATTTTGCTTTTAACTGATTGAACCTTTTGGTGAAATACGGCCCTTGTGTTAGATATAGATCAAAGTAATTTCGTATATGAAAATGTCCCTTTTTTTCCCCCGCAAGACCATGGAATATCTGTACTTTGAGTCCTCTTAAATAGTAAGGCACTTCATTGCCAGGAACATAAATTACGTCACTTTTATATAATTGTAGGTCTAATATGCTAGTTGTGAAATTCTCTTTTTTGTTAGGGAAAACATTCACTAATTTTTTCGGAATATACCAGAGAAATTCATGGGAATCGGCAACTAATACATCCCGAATGGGTGCCATAATCCCAAATGCGTAAGCATTTTGACAAAAAAGAATGACTTTCATTAACGGAAAAGGTTATTAGCATTTTCCAAATCTTCCTTAAAGTCCACTTCCATGCAGTCAAAAGCAGATATATCAACTGCACTGATCTTTAATCCGTCTCTATCAATTGCCATTTCCAAACCACGCTCAAAATAATCATTGTTATCACATTCTTCCAGCCGATTTATGAATTTGTCAATGTCTTTCGAAGCGATAAAATTTATTCCGACAGCTTCTCCTAAACCATTTTTAACGGTTTTTGAAAGTTGGTCAATGAAATCGTTTTTTAAGGTGTATTTCACTTCTTCATCAGCAACCTTACTGGTATTTACAGCAACAAAGGATTGTTCTTTTTTAATATATGGATTCAATTCCTGCAACAATTGGGCATCAAATACTACATCGCCGTTTAACCAAAGAACTGATTTGTCTTTATTCTTTTTTAATGCTTTGAGTAAACTTTTTGAAGTGTTGGTACGGTCAAAGAACGGATTGTAGATGTAGGTTACTTCAGGAAAACGTTCCATTATCAGGTCTTTCTTAAAACCTACTACGATGCTTATGTCATCTACGCTAAATTGCTCTGTTAGGTTATCTATCTGCATACCCATAATGCTTTTGCCATTATTCAACGGTGTCAAAGGTTTTGGAAATGGATTGCCCAGTCGTGAACCAATTCCGGCGGCTAGGATAACAATTTTCATAAGTTGGTGTTGTTTAAGGCCATGTTGTAGCAAATAACTGTCTTTTGTTTGATCTGGTAATATTCAGCTACATTTCCTGCAAAGTTACTTGTTTTATTTCTAATAAAAATTGTGATAGATTGTTGATAAAGGTAGTTATATCACAATATTCGCAATTGATTTTTGATTTTGTAGTTTTGTCGACACTATTAATTAGAGTTTATGGTTGATTTAGATTTGAATAAACTTCAGGAGCAATTTAAGAATTGGCGAATTACGGAACACTCGTCCAAAGGAATTGTCTTGGTGTCCTCAACATTGGACAATGAATTTGAAATTCCAAAAATCATTGATTATTTGTACACGCGTATTCCTGATAAAAAATGGACCATAGATATTGAAGGATTCAAGATAATTGCCAGACCCAATGATAAGGCCAAATATAATAGAATGTATACATCGGGTTGTTTTGATATCTTCCACTATGGTCATTTGAATATCCTTTTAAAATCAAAGGAACTATGTGATTATCTGATTGTTGGTGTTTCTACTGATGAACTCATTGAGAATGAGAAAGGAAAAAAACCCATAATCCCTTTTCATGAACGGATAAAGGTGGTACAATCCATTGGTATTGTTGATGAGGTGATTCCACAGGAAGATAAAAACAAACAAAAAATAGTGGATACCTATAAAATAGATGCGATTTCAGTTGGTGATGATTGGAGAGGGAGATATCCCAAGGTAAGTTGTGCTATGGAATATTTTCCGTATACCGAGAATGTAAGTAGTACAATTTTAAAGGATGCATTAAAACTTACTGCACAAAAATCTTAAGACAAAGCCCGGTCATCCGTCGCAGTATCCCAATCTTTTACAGGTGTTTGCCAGTCACCATAACGATAGGTTAAGTAATCATCCGTTAACTTTGGAATAGTATAGGATTTTCCTTTGAACTGAATTGCTTTAAATTCAGCATAGTATTTAGAAGGAACATTTTTTATCTTATTGGCTATCTCCCAATACGTTTTATCATTCTTGGTGTATTTAATGAAAACATCAAGACAAACATTCCCTTTTATCAATCCAAAAAAATGTTTTGTACGGATTTTTATCATACGTAAATCCCCTCTTTTAAAAACATCGGAATCTTCTGTAAATTGCCGAGTGCGAACTCTATAGCCCTTCTTTTTTAAAGTATTCTGGAGTACTGATAATTTATCTTCCTCGTTATCATGTATAGAAATGTCCAAATCATTATCCCAGGGTAATAATCTTCCTTCACGACGCAAGCCTAAAAGCGTACCACCTTCAAGCCAATAGGCTACATTACATGATTCAAAAATTGCAATAACATCTGCCAACAGTTTTTCTGCTCGTCCCAAATTCTTCCCTTCCAGGGTTATGTCGTACGCCATTTGTTTTAATTAGCATTAATTGTTTTAGTTGTAATACAACAAGTGCAAACCTACCAATTTATGACCTACAAAAAAATAAAGGAATAATGTGTTTTCGCTTACTGTAGTTAATTTAAATGGAAATTGCGAATCAAGGCATGGTTTTAAATACTGTAGACCATTGTTCTTCCCTTTCCAATCTTTGAAGTTCACGATAACGTTCAACATCACATAAAGCATCAAGGCGACAAATAATGATACCTTTTTTACCATCAAGAAACCCCAGCCTAATTATATAGCTATTGAAGAATTTCCACATGGGTTTTATAAGTAGTAAGGAGTAGCTGAACCTTTTGTTTTTAGTAAAAGCTTCTTTAGCTTTTAACCTTCCGTACAACATCATTTTGTTCTTGTACATTCCATAATTCTTGTAACAAAAATGGGTAAGCTTGTTTTTGAATTTTCCTGAGGTGCCATTGATGTCCAATGTTTCATGTACAATACGCTTGTCGGAAAAGTTAACCTTACTTTTTCTGAATAGCCTATAATTCTTATCAGTCTGCCAACCACTAAAGCGCAATCGCTCTTTTTGGAACATGAACTTTCTATAAAACCAGTAGGCTACATGTTTTGGGTTTTTATTGACTGTTGCGGTTATTTCATTTTTAAGATTTTCCGGCACAATTTCATCAGCATCCAAAAACAATATCCAATCATTTGTGGCCTGTTTTAAAGTAAAGGATTTCTGAGCTGTAAAATTTTTAAAAGGATTTTGAATGACCTTGACTTTTGGATGGTCTATGAGGTATTCGTAAGTGCCATCGTTACTATAGGAATCAACCACAATAATCTCGTCTGCAAATGAAACGGACTCAATACATTTTTCAATATATCCTATCTCATTGTAGGTAATTATTAGAGCGGATATTTTTTCTTTGGTTTGGGGCATAATCCTAAATTAATCGGCTAGTTAGATCAATCGTGTTTGTTAATAACAGAAAAAAAACAAAAAAATTATACTTATAGTGAAAAATCTTACAAAACCATTTTTTGAAATTATTTATTATAAATACAGCATGGGATTTCGCTAACTAAATACCGTTGATCTTCGTATTATTAAAACAATTGAAAGAAAAAAAACCCTACTCGGAAATAGGGTGAAAAAGGTATTTATAATCGAAAAGTAGGTAGTTTATACGGCAACGTCATACTCGCGAAGCGCATCATTCAGAGAGGTTTTCTTGTTAGTGCTTTCTTTTCTTGTGCCAATAATCAAAGCACAAGGCACTTGATAATCACCGGCAGGGAAAGTCTTGGTGTAACTACCTGGGATGACGACTGATCTTGAAGGCACTAATCCTTTTCGTTCTATAGGGGAATCTCCGGTAACATCAATTATTTTAGTTGATGCCGTTAGTACGACGTTTGCTCCAAGAACGGCTTCTTTTTCAACACGAACTCCTTCGACCACAATACATCTAGAACCTACAAAAACGTTGTCCTCAATGATTACAGGAGCAGCTTGTAAGGGTTCAAGGACTCCACCTATGCCCACGCCTCCACTTAGATGTACATTTTTTCCAATTTGGGCACAGCTTCCCACAGTGGCCCATGTATCGACCATTGTTCCCTCATCTACATAAGCCCCTATATTAACATAACTTGGCATTAGAATGGTACCTGCAGAGATATAAGCGCCATGTCGGGCTACAGCATGTGGCACAACTCTGATACCTTTCTCCTTGTACCCTTTTTTAAGTGGAATCTTATCGTGATATTCAAAAATGCCTGCCTCCATAGTTTCCATTTTTTGAATAGGAAAATATAGAACAACCCCTTTTTTCACCCATTCATTTATTTGCCAACCGTTTTCACCAGGTTCGGCACAGCGTAGCTTGCCAGCATCCAGTAAATCAATTAAACTATGTATGGCGTCTTGCGTAGCTTGCTCTTTTAATAGTGCCCTGTTGTCCCATGCTTTTTCAATAGTCTCTCTAAGTGCAGTCATTTTTATTCTTAAAATTTTGACAAATATAAGGGCTACATATCTAATTCATCCTGTGTTTTTATAGTTATAACAATTTATGGTTTATTTTTGCCAAAAATTTGAAATTGGGTAGAATTGTCGCTTTGGATTTTGGGAAAGTACGTACCGGAATAGCTGTGACCGATGAATTTCGGTTAATTGCTTCTGGTCTTACTACAGTGAAGACTGTTGACCTTATTGTTTTTTTAAAAAAGTATGTTTCGGAAGAAAATGTTGATAAATTTGTTGTAGGTGAACCCAAACAAATGGATTACACACCTTCGCTTGCCGAGGATTTAATAAAGCCTTTTTTAAAGCATTTGAGTAGAACTTTCAAGGAAATCCCTATTGAAAGGCAAGATGAGCGGTTTACTTCTAAAATGGCATTCCAATCGATGATTGACGGAGGTATTAAAAAAAAGCAGCGCAAAAATAAAGCGTTGGTAGATGAGATAAGTGCAACCCTGATATTACAGGCTTATTTAAATAGAAAATAAATGGTATTACCTATTGTTGCTTATGGCGACCCTGTATTGCGTAAAGTAGGAAAGGTTATTGAAAAGGACTTACCCAAGCTTGATGAACTAATTGCAAATATGTGGGAAACCATGTATAAAGCGAGTGGAGTAGGCTTGGCTGCACCCCAAATTGGCCTGCCAGTCAGATTGTTTTTAGTGGATGCTACGCCCTTCGCTGAGGATGAAGAGCTCCCCGAAAGTGAAAGAAATGTCCTTAAAGGTTTTAAAAAAGTATTTATCAATCCCAAAATGGTAGACGAAAACGGTAAAGATTGGGTATTTAATGAAGGTTGTCTTAGCATTCCGGATATTCGGGAAGATGTTTCCCGAAAAGACACCATCACTATTTCATATGTGGACGAAAGCTTTAAAGAACACATCGAAACTTTTGACGGGATATTGGCTCGTATCATACAACATGAATATGACCATTTAGAAGGTATTTTATTTACTGATAAGTTATCTTCCCTTAAGAAAAGATTATTGAAAGCTAGGTTGAGCAATATATCAAAAGGTAAAATAAATGTGGATTATCGCATGCGTTTTCCGAACATGAAAAAAGCGAGATAATTTAAGGTGAATATTTGCCTAAATGTAGCATCTTTGCGTCTGAAAAAATTAAAGAATGAGTTTAGAGAAAATATTGTCTATCGGGGGTAAACCAGGGCTGTACCAATTACTGACCCAAACCCGTTCTGGTTTTGTAGCAGAATCATTGCTGGATAATAAACGAATTACCATTAGCGCACAAAGCAATGTGAGCGTTCTTTCCGAAATTGCCATTTATACATTGGATGAGGAAATTCCTTTGGGGGAAGTGTTTCAGAAAATACAGGTCAAAGAGAAAGGTGGAAAAACCTCAGTTGGGCATAAGGAAGACAAACTGAAGTTAGAAGAATATTTCTTTGAAGTTTTACCTAATTATGATGAGGATCGTGTTTATGCCAGTGATATAAAAAAGGTGATTCAATGGTATAATATTCTTCATAATCAAGGTATCACTGAATTTGTAAGTAAATCTGAAGATGGGCAGGAAGAGGAATAAATAAATTTTCAATATAAAAAAGGCCCTGAAGTAATATTCAGGGCCTTTTTTTATACTTGCTTATTTTGATGTTTCCTTTATAAAGCCGGCAACATCTTTTTTAAACTTTTCCAAAGAAGGCTGATGGGTATACATCATATGGCCCGCTTCATAATATTTCATGATGATATTATCCTTTATTTCCTTTGTTAATCCCATATGATTAATACTGTGTTCAACGCCATAGAACACGGTCGCAATATCATAAATACCATTAAGAATCAGTACCTTCATATTTGGATCTCTAGACATTGCTTGTGCCATATCCATTCCTGTATTTATGGCGGCTTGAGTTCCCCATCTATTATTGCCTTCATGCGACCAATCCCACTTAAAACCTTTGCGGCGTCCTGCAGTGATTGAATAGGTAAGCTTTTTGTTCACCTTTAAAGTTCGGTGCAAATAATCCAGGAATCCTGTGATATAAGCAGGTGAGATAGCCGAACTTTGCGGATCATGGCTTCCTTCCTGCGCTAACAAATCCTGATTAATACCGGAGAATCTAGAATCCAAGCGACCCACAATTTCACCTTTATCCCTTAAAAACTCAGCAAAAAATTCACTTGCCGTAACCCGTAGATTGGCTTTTGTCCAGTAAGCGGAAGAGGTGCCTGTATAAGCGGCTAATTTTGAAGCTATATCCTGCTTGTCACTCTCGGTTAATTGATCCCCTTTGAATAGTGCAGGAGTATATTCATTTTCGGTGAAATTGCGGATTTCATCCAAAAAAGTGTAAATATCCTCTGGTTTGTTTTCGACCATATTGTGATACCAAGCAGTAGCGGCATAGGTCGGGAAATGCACTATGTAAGGCAGGTCGTCATTTGGTGGAAATAACAAGGTTCTTAGGTCAAATACAGCTGACACCATAATAACCCCGTTCATGGCGATTCCTTGTCCCAAAAGCTTGTTCATGACACCTGCGTTTCTAAATGTACCATAACTTTCACCTAATAGATATTTTGGACTATTCATTCTATTATGCTCAATCAAAAATTGGGTGATAAAGAGGGAAAGACTTCTGATATCTTGGTCTACACCCCAAAAATCCTTGAATTTGGCCTTGCCAATGGGAACACTTAATCCGGTACCCACAGGATCGATCATCACCAAATCTGCAACATCCAAAATGGAATAATTGTTGTTGGATATTCTGTAGGGTGCCGCAGGTGTTGAAATAGGGTCATTCACTACGATTCTTTTGGGTCCCAAAACACCCATATGCAACCAGAAAGAGGAAGATCCCGGTCCTCCATTGTAGGCAAAGACGATTGGTCTTTGCCGTGTACCTGAAGAACGTTTATCGTTCCCTTTAGAGTAATAGGTATGTCCCATCAATGCAATAGGTTTATTATTCTCGTCGCGCACTTCAAATGTACCTGCCTGAGCAGTCAAGTAAATGGTTGTCCCATTTATGTTAACACTCTGCATGGTCGTCGCTATCTCGGCCTTGGGAATAGTGTCGGTAGTTGTTTGGGCAATTGATATCATCCCAAAGAACAATAGTATTAGGAGTACTGTTTTTTTCATTTTTTGGTGTATTTAATACATTTCCAAAGATGAATTGGAAAACGTTGGTTAATTAATCCTTCTTTATTTCTTTATAAGTGTATTTACTCTTTTTCCAATCAATTAGAGGAGAAGCATAGTACTTAACATCCATCCGATCCAAATAAGGTGCTTGGTTGGCCAATCGCACTTTAAAGTTTTCCCAATTACGGTTTTCCTCAATAGACCAGCTTAGTTCTGAATACCCAATGACTCGTGGAAATGCCAAGTATTCCAATTCATCTATATTGCTAATAGTTTCAGACCATAAGGGTGCCTCAACACCCAAAATGTTTTCCATAGGAATACCTTCGTATTCCTCAGGTGTCCACACATAAGCTGAATCGACAGGAATATAGGCGGCCCAATGAAGGCCATGTTTTGAAAGTGTATCATACTGCATGTCCAAATATGTTTTTTTGGCTGGAGAAAGAATTACCTTCATTCCTCTTTTAATCGCCTTATCGGCGTTTTTACCGTTTGACCAGTACTGTGAAATTGAAGTGGAATCTATATTAGCAGAAGCAATTTCATCCCATCCGATCATTCGCTTACCATGTTTCTGCACAATTTTCTCCACTTTTTCAACAAAATAGATGAAGTCTTTCTTTTTAGTAACATGGCTCTCATCCCCTCCAATATGAAAATAAGGACCTGGTGTTATTGCTGAAATCTCTCGAACCACATCATCAATAAATGCATAAACCGTATCTTTTTTTGTATCAAAAGTGCTAAAACCAACTCTTGTACCTTCATAAAGCTTGGGTGTTTTGCCATTCCCATTTAAAAAAGGATAGGACACCGACGCTGCGTTTGTATGACCTGGCATATCAATTTCAGGAATAATTGTCATATAGTGTTTTGCAGCATACGCTACTATTTCCTTGTAGTCTTCTTGCGTAAAAAACCCACCAGCTTCACCACCTACTTCTGTACTTCCACCAATTTCGGTAAGTTTGGGCCATGATTTAATTTCAATTCGCCATCCCTGATCATCGGATAAATGCAAATGCAAAACATTGATTTTGTAGTATGCTAAAAGATCGATGTATTTTTTCACATCCTTAACACTGAAAAAATGCCGGGCCACATCGAGCATGGAACCTCTGAAACCAAAATTTGGATTATCAGTGATTTTCCCAGAAGGGATAGGCCAAATTCTTTGCTCTGCAAGAGTATCGTTACTTTCTTCGGGTATTATTTGTCGTAAAGTTTGGATACCCCTAAATGCGCCTTCGGCCGTATTTGAGTTTAAGATTACTGAATCCTGGCTAATGTAAAGTTGGTATGCCTCTGGGGAATTAAGCTCCAAACTATCGGATTGATTGATATATATAATGCGCTCTATAGGTACATCGCCAGCTGCATTTACTGGTACATCCAAATCCAATTTCTTTTTAATCTTATCTGCTAAAATTTGCCCAACTTCTGCGAAGCCATCATTATCCGGTGTGGTATAGATGGCGGTGTAGCGATCCAAACCAAATGCTTTGTTGGTAGGAATTACTTTTAAGGGTTTTGGAATTAAGTTTTCCTTTGCCAAATCTGTTGGTGGGAAGTTGATCCTTATTTTTTTCTCCTCTTGACAAGCCACAATTAGTGCGTACACAAATAATAGGGATAATGCTCTTGTTACGATTGATTTAAACATAATTGAAGTAAGAATTAATATTAATTTATTGGTCTATAAATGGTTTTATGACTGCGTACCAGATTTCATAGCCGTTCGAATTCATGTGTAAACCGTCATCTTGAAAAATATTCTCTTTTAGTTTTCTTCCTTCTAGCATTGGAGTCCATACATCAGCAAATTGAAGCAAATTATCTTTATTGCTTAGCCTTATGAATTTGCGATTAAGGCGTTTGTACTTGCGTTTTAGTGACCAGCGTACAATACTTGGCTTGGCGGATATCAAGATTATTTGTGTATTGCTGTTTTGTTCTCTAATCGTTCTTATGATATCCTGTATTGAAGCCAAAATTTCTTTTGGTCTTTTGTTGGCCGAAAGGTCATTATCTCCTTCATAAATAAATACCTTATACGGGTTGAATGTATTAATTAACTCATTGGAATAAGCAAGTAAGTCAGTGGCCTGCGATGCACCAAAGCCCGTATTGACAATTTGATGATCTGGAAAGAGATCATCTAGATTATCCCAAGTTCTGATACTTGAACTACCGGTAAAAACAATGGTCTCTTTGGTAGAATCCCAAAGGGTATCATATTTTTTTTTAATGAATTCCACCTCAGTTTTAAAGCGACTTGGGTCTTGGGATTGGATTTTCATACCAACCAATAAGAAGAAAATCCACAAGATGCACCTCATATTTAAAATTTGTGACCGAAAGATACATTTATTCGGTCAAATATTTAATGATTACGCTTTAGGATATATGTAACGAATAACTAATAATTTCGATTCCAGGGATATAAATTTACATGTTGATTCCCATGAATGCCAAACCAGCAACGACCGCTCCAAATAAAGGTCCAAATATGGGTATCCAAGCATATTTCCAATCACTGTTCCCTTTATTTTTTAAAGGCAAAAGGGCGTGCAAAATCCTTGGTCCCAGATCACGAGCCGGATTAATGGCATAACCTGTTGGTCCTCCAAGGCTAAAACCTATTCCCATGACCAATAATGCAACAGGGAGAGCATCTAAAGAACCTAATGAAAATGACTCATCACCTATACTACCACCTGCAATAAGGAATACCCCTAAAACTAGTGTAAATGTACCGATTGCCTCTGTTGCAAAGTTCCAAAACGAATTTCGTATAGCCGGTGATGTTGAAAAAGTCGCCAATATTGCAGATTGGTCAGTTGTGGCGTCGTAATGTTTTTTATAGGTCAGCCAAACGAGCAGATTACCCATCATAGCACCTAAAATTTGAGCCATGAAATACCCTGGTACCATATTCCAATCAAACTTCCCTGTTATCGCCAAACCCAAGGTAACTGCCGGGTTTATATGGGCCCCAGAAACATCGGCACTAACAAACACGCCACAAAAAACGGCAAGGCCCCATGCTAAGGAAATACCTACCCAGCCTAAGCTGGCTCCTTTAGTGTCTTTTAGAACAAGATTTGCTACTACCCCATTACCTAGCAATATCAGCATGGCTGTTCCAATAAATTCATATAAATATACATTCATGATTTTGGTTATTTAGTTGGTATAAGAATAAGAATTTTTTTTAAAATGTGTTCAATAAATCTGCTAATCAACAAGGGATTGATATACAAACTGTCGCATTTTTTCACTGTAAAAGTTACTATAAGGTTGCAATTGAGTCATCAATATGGAAATCAATTTTTCCTTCGGATCAATAAAAAAGTATGTGCTATATGCGCCACCCCAATAGTATTGACCTACAGACCCCAGGCTTTTAGCATCTGCCAAATTAGTGGTCACCCCGAAACCGAAGCCAAATCCTTGCCCAGGTGCCTGGTTCAAATCCCCAATTTGATTCATAGTCATAATGTCTACGGTTTTAGGACTAAGATAGAGCTTACCATTTATGCTCCCCTTGTTTAGCATCATTTGACAGAATTTCATGTAATCAGCTGCGGTTGAAAAAAGACCGTGTGTTCCTCCAAATACTTTATTCCCCTCTATGGGCAATTGCTGTTCAGAGGTTATCAATTTTCCTTCTTGATTAAGATTATGAACAGGGACCCATCTGCTTTGGTTTTCTCTGTCTATATTGTATCCTGTATCTTTCATTCCCAACGGGTCAAAAAGGCGTTCTTGTAGAAAATCAGCAACCGTTTTTCCTGAAAATTTCTCAATCAACAAGGCAAGTACATCGGGAGATGCGCTATAATACCATTGCTCACCAGGATGACCAATAAGAGGAAGGCTAGCTAAGGTATTTACCCTACTTTCAATATTTTCTTGAGGTTCATAGTAAAGTGCTTTCGCTATATCATTATCCAATTGGGTTCCACCAAGCCCATGGGAAAATCCTGCCGTATGTGAAAGGAGATGTGCAATGGTTATCGCTTTATCTGCTTCTAATGTAGGTCCATCCTTTCCTGCTTGTACATCTTTGGCAACTTTGACGTTTTTGAATGGTGGCAAATATTTTGACACCGGATCGGTCAGAAAAAAATGACCTTCCTCATATAACATCATGAATGCCGCTGTGACAATTGGTTTAGTCATCGACATCAAATGGAATATGCCGTCTTTTTGCATCGGTTTTTTTTCTGCAAGACTGCTATTACCAATAAAGGAATTATGTACAATTTTTCCATTTCGGGAAACCAGGGATATAGCACCTGCAATCCGACCTTCTTTTATTTCCTTGTTTAAAAAGGCATCATATCTTGCCAATCTTTCGATTGAGACACCCTCATTATAAAAGGATTCCCGATTTGACTGGGCATTTGTTAGCGAGAAAGGAACTATTAAAAAGATAAGGATAAAAGCTAATCGAATAGGGTTGCTATTTTTCATATTTAGACTGGTTTTTAAATGATTAGGTCCATTGATTTTTGTACTTATTTTGGTGGTTTTGGAAAATAGCACAAAAACTCCTAAATATAGCGTTTTTAAGGAATAAGACGTGCTTGTCTTAAAATAAATACTATTATTTACCCTCTTCTATTTATCTTTTTACTGCAGAAATCTTTAACTTACGGTTGTTATCAAACACAATACTAATTTTAACCTAAAAAATTAATTCTCATGAGTGATTTAGCGGAAAAACTGGCTAAACTAAAGCAAACAGCGGAGGATCAGCTGAAGGAATGTGGAGTTTCAAATGTTGATCATGAACTATTGGAAACTTTGGTAAATCGACTGCGTACTATGATTAATAACAAAGATGCCGTCTTGGTTTCTGGTCAAGACGCTTCTGAGTTAGAGACTGTTCGTAGAAACTTTGTTGAAAAGAAACTGGGCATTACTGATAAAGAAAAAGCCATGGACGCTATTCATAAAGTAGCTGAAAAGATGTCAGGAATAAGAATGAAGAGTAGACCGGCTTTCTATTATTTGGTACAACAGGAATTAAGTTAATGCATGCATTTTAACAATAAATAAATGAATAGCAAGGGCAACTTTTATTGTTGCCCTTGATTTTTAGAATTTTACCAAGCCAACTAAAATGAAATTACCAAGAATTCCTGCTCTATTGTGCTTTCTTTTCCTTCCTTTTCTTTCCGTTGCACAGGATTATTCATCAAATCTCAAAGAACGTCCAATAGCTTCCGCTGTTGCAATAAGCGAGGATCCGTCGATAGATGGTGAAGTTTTGAATGATGAAATATGGCAGAAGATAAAACCTTTTGGATCACTTAATCAAATACAACCCAATTATGGGCAGCCTGCTAGTGAGAAAACAGATATTCGCATTGCCTATACTTCCTCAACTTTTTATGTTTCGGTTGTTTGTCATGATTCCCAGCCTAAAGCATTAGTGGTTTCCGATGCGCGGCGTGATGCTGATTTAGAGAATACCGATGCCTTTATATTTATTTTGGATACTTACAAGGATAACCAAAATGGATTTGTCTTTGGGACAAATTCAATCGGTGTGGAGTATGATGCCCAGGTAGATAATGAAGGCCAGGGAAATTTCAATGCCAATCGACAGCAAGGTGGAACCATTGGTGGTTTTAATATAAATTGGGATGGTTCCTGGGAAGTTCAGACCAAAGTGGGTGATTTTGGATGGAGTGCCGAATTTGCAATTCCATTGCGGACAATACGTTTTCAGGCAGGAAAGGATTGGGGCATCAATTTTCGAAGGAATATTCGAAAAACAAATGAAATCGACTACTGGGCAGAACTACCAGTAGGGTTTACATTAAATCGCCTTTCATTGGCCGGAACCTTAACAGGGTTAAAACTTAAGAATCCAGGTAACTTAAAAATGACACCCTATGTTTTAGGTCAACTTTCGAAGGACTTTGAGGCTGATACTGATACGCAATTCGACTCTGAAGTCGGTGGGGATATAAAATTTAGTATTACACCTAGCTTAACTTTGGATCTAACCTATAATACCGATTTTGCCCAGGTTGAGGTCGATCAACAACAGGTAAATTTGGACCGATTTAATTTATTTTTTCCTGAAAAAAGGCCCTTTTTTCTTGAAAATGCAGGATTATTCAGTGTTGGTAGCCCAGGGGAAGTAGATCTCTTTTTTAGTCGAAGAATCGGCATTGGGGAAGAGGGTAATGTTGTTCCGATAATTGGTGGAGCTAGACTGTCGGGCAAGGTCAACCGTACTAATGTTGGACTACTGACCATGTTTACCGAGGATGTTACCAATGCTAATATTGAAAAGAATAATTTCACCGTTGCCCGAGTAAACCATGAATTTAAAGGCAGGTCTGCGCTAGGTGCAGTTTTGATAAATCGTGAGGGATTAGAGACCAGTGGGGATTTTAATAGAACTATTGCTTTGGACGGTAAGTTAGGTTTAGGCCGCAAGGCAAGGATGTCCGGTTTTTTTGCCAAATCTAAGGGCACTGTAGATGCCGACGATGAGCATGCCTTCAAGTTCCAAACAGATTATAAATGGAATAATTGGGAGATTCGAGGAGCCTATACAGAGGTCGGCCAAGGCTTTAATCCTGAGGTGGGTTTTTTACTTCGTTCCTCATTCAAAAAACCTGAAGGTCTAGTTCTTTATCATTTAAGGCCAAAGAATAAAGATGCTAAGATTTTGGAGCACAGACCTCATGTATCTTATCGCGGGTATTGGAATTTTGATGGATTTCAAGAAACAGGCTTTTTACATGTAGATAACCATTGGGAATATAAAAGTGGGTTTGAAATACACACTGGCGTGAATTTTACAACTGAAGGGGTTGTAGATCCTTTTGAGATTTCAGAAAATGTATTCGTACAACCAGGAGTTTATAAGCATGCTGAGTCACAAATCATTATAATGACCAATAAGAGTAAGCCTATTGCATTTAACCTGCGTTCGGTGATAGGAGGTTCTTTTGGAGGTACACGTTACTTGAACAGTGGTACCCTGTCATTTCGTCAAGGGGATAAGTTTAATGCAGCTTTTACTTATATGTATAACAAAGTTAATTTACCTGTTGGGGATTTTAATGCCAACGTTTTTATAAGCCAATTGTCCTATTCCTTTAAACCCAATATTTATATTCAAGGGTTGGTTCAAAATAATACAGTAAATAAATTATGGGCGGCGAACCTTAGGTTTGGTTGGTTGCAGCGTGCTAATACCGGTTTGTTCGTAGTTTATAACCACAATCTACAGGATGGAAGTCCGTTGAACAATAGTTTTATAATCAAGTACACCCGAATGTTCGACCTGGTGAAATAGCTGCTGTTTTTATGTTACACCCCGAACTGCTGCAGATGATGGTCCAAATGTTTTGAAAACAACGTGTTCCATTCATTAGCTGATAGTGGGCCAAAAGCGTGTGATTCCTTGCCTTGAAAATGGTCGCTACCCAATTGATGGGTCTTTTGTAAATGCGCTATTAATCGCTTTTTTTCAATTTCAAATTCACGCTGATCGCTTATTATGAATATCGGTGATGTTCGGCTGTTCTTCTTATAAGGTTTTGGCCCAACAACAGCATTCTTAGCAAAAAGTTTAATCATGAATTTTTTAATCCCTTTGGCTTAGGATACTTGTCCGTATAAACTAGTTCATAAGCAACATTGCAATGCGCCAACATTTGGGTTACATTCATCTTGCCCCAAAGATTGGGCGTCTCATGTGTTAATTGGTTTATTCTGTTTATGGTTTCTTGGTTCTCATTAGCATCGAACAGATTTTTCCAACTCATGATTTTTTATTTTAAGGTTAGAATAAAAATACGATTATTTAAAATTAAAAAACCAATGAAAATGGTCATTTCCAATGAATTATATACCCAAGCGTTCAATGGTTGTTTACCGTTCAAATTTTACTCTTCAATTTTATTTATCCTCCATAAAAAGCTGCTTAATTTCATTTCTGAAATCTTCGTCACCAATAGTTAATCGTTGTTTATACAATGCTATGGCGTCTTCCCCAGCCACATATCTAAGCTTTTGTTTGCCGTCCGTGGCAGCTTCAAAAACAACTTCTGAAATCTGTTCAGCTGTTGAATAACCTTTTTGAAGTTCAGGATCCATAAACACCGACATTACCTTTTTGGTTTGATCAATATAAGCATCGTGGGAAGTTGAAATAAGAGAGCGGTCAATAAAATCAGTCTTTATGCCTCCAGGAGATAGAGTTTTCACACTAATATTGAAAGAACTTAATTCAAAAGCCAAACTTTCACTCCATCCTTCCAATGCCCATTTTGTAGCATGGTAAATAGAAAAGAAGGGGAAGCTAACTAAACCTCCAATTGAAGTTGTGGTAATAAATAGACCTTTATTCTGGCCCCGGAAATGGGGAAGAAAAGCTTTTGTTACCCTCATTACGCCCAATAGGTTCGTATTTATCTGCTGTACTATTTGCTTATCGGTTGTACCTTCAAAAGGTCCGGATAAACCATAACCAGCATTGTTGAAAACCACATCAATGTCGTTCCTTGAAACTGCGATCTGAACCGTTGACTTTATTTCGTCAACATTGGTCACATCCAATGGAAGAATTGTAATGTTGTCAAAACTATTAAGTTCAGATTCATTACTTGGGTTCCGCATGGTAGCGTAAACATTCCATCCTTTTTTTGAAAATAATTTAGCGGTAGCTTTTCCTAATCCTGAAGAAGCCCCTGTAATAAAAATTGTCTTTGCCATGTTTTGATTTTAATATGTCTGTTGGGTTTTAAATATCAGAGTATTGGTATCGTTATTGTTAATAAATTGAGCTGTCATGATTATTTGTAGGCCTGTACAAAACGTTTTAGAATTTCTTTGGGAATGGGTGTATTGGTCTGGAGTACTGAGGCAATCAATTCTTCGGCTTCTTCAGGACGAAAATAACCATGGTATTTATAGATATTGATTCTTAAGATGAATTCTTCCTTATCTGCTTCAGGATGGAATTGTGTGGCGTAGATATTCTCTTTGACCCTAAACATTTGAACAGGACAAGGTTTGGATGTAGCTAGTAACACCGCCCCATGAGGTACTTTATCACAGGCCTCCTTATGACCTACCAATGCTGAAAAAGTTTGTGGTAAATCTTGTAAAAGGGAATCATTTATCCCTTCTTCAGTCACATAAATATCAACATCCCCAATAGGCTCGGGATATTTGTTCGATATTGATGCCCCACAGTATTTACCTAAGAGACCGTTTCCTGAACATGCTCCCAAAAATGGAAAGTCTTGCGGTACTACAAGGTCAAATAGTCTGTTAAAAAAGACCTCTATGTCTTTTTGAACCTTGCTCTTATTTTCTAGAGGGATACTTACATCAAACGGACTACCACCGGCAATTATGGCCGAATAGTCATTCAAATCAATTTCTGGAATACCTTGTTCCAAACGAATGCGATGTACTTCATCCCGCTTCAATACACCAGCGCGCAATATGGCTTCAAACTCACTGTCGGCAGTTTCATTTTCGGGTCGCATTTGTAATATTAGAAATTTTTTCACAGCGCGCCTTTTACGTTCATTTTCAAGGAATAGACTGAGTTCATTGCGGTAATGAAAAGTAGTTTTTGATCTTTACCCCCAAATGTTACATTGGCCGTCCATTTTTGGTTAACGGGAATATGTTGGATCTGCTGCCCATTCCTATTAAAAACAGTTATCCCATCCCCTGTTAAATAAACATTTCCATTGTTGTCCAAGGTCATTCCATCGGACCCCATTTCCGTAAAAAGCTTTTTATTTGAAAGGCTACCGTCTTTATTAATGGTATACGAATAGGTTTTATTATCTCCAATATCTGCAATATAAAGGGTTTCACCATCGGGAGTGCCTATAATGCCATTGGGTTGTACAAATTCGTCGGCAACTACTCGAAGCTCATTCTTGTCTTTCGGTAAATAATATACTCGTTTTAATTCTAATTCAGGTTCACTATGACTCCACCAGGGCCTTTTGTAAAAAGGGTCTGTAAGGTAAATGCCACCTTTATTATCGACCCATAGATCATTGGGGCCGTTAAGTTTTTTACCTTTAAATCCATCTACCAGAACAGTCACATTTTTTTGGTTATCAATTCGCCATAATTGGTTCTTTTCGTCCGCACACGCCAATAGATTGCCATTATGATCAAAATAAAGGCCATTTGAACGACCTGATGGTTGCATATAAATTGAAACGGAATTGTCTACTGCTGACCACTTGATTATTTGGTCATTTGGTTGATCTGTGAAAAAGACATTTCCTTCTTTATCCACTGCTGGCCCTTCTGTAAATTCAAAATCTGAAGCAATTAAAGTGACCTTTGCATCTTCTGCGATAATGGAATAGTTCTGAGCTTCACATGAAAAGATAAACGCAAGAATGAAAGACGTAAGCGAGATAAAACACTCTTTGGTAATTAATTTCATTTTTTAATTATTATTTTCCGTTCCATCCTGGGCCTCTGACCACTTTCCCAGGATATGTACCCGTATGCTCCCCATTTTTTAAGACCTGTTTTCCATTAACGAATACATGTTGCATGCCGGTAGCATATTGGTGTGGTTTTTTGAAGGTGGCATTATCCTGAATGGCACCCGAATCAAATACAGTAATATCGGCATAATAACCTTTTTTTAATGCGCCACGTTTTTTAAGTTTCATATTTGTTGCTGGCAAAGACGTTAGTTTATAAATCGCTTCTTCCAATGGTATTACTTTTTCTTCCCTGACGTATTTGCCCAAAAGTCTCGCAAATGACCCATAAGCTCGCGGATGGGTGCTTTGTTCTAAAAAAACACCTTCATTCGTATATGAACCGGCATCTGAACATATTGACATATAGGGTAATGCTATTTTCTTTTTGATATTATCTTCGGACATAGAGAAATAGACAACTTGTATTCTGCTATTATCTTTATAAATTAAATCAACTATGGCTTTTTCTGGGGTGATTTTTCTTTCTGCTGCAACTTCGGCAAGGGTTTTACCAATGAGTTTTCTCATTTTCTTATCGCGGAATCCAACCAATAGAATTTTCTCAGGTGGGACATGAAAATCTATTTCCTGCATCATTTTTTTTCTTTGGTCAGGTTGCTCGATCAACTTCATGGTTGCGTCATGTCCACCTTCTTTGGCCCAAGCCGGAAGGAGTACATTAAGACCCGTTGAACTAGCATTGTACATATACATATCGGTTGTAATTGATAGGCCTTTGTTTCTTGCACTATCCACTAATGCGATTGCTTTGTCCAACAAATGCCAATTTTGATTTCCTGAGGCTTTAAAATGATAAATTTCTGATCTAATACCTGCTTCATGGGAGATGGTTATTAGCTCATCTACTGCTTTTAGTAAGCCACCTTCTTCATCTCGAATGTGTGAGATGTACATTCCATCATAATCAGACACAATTTTGGCAAGTTCAATAATTTCATCAGTCTGTGCATGCCCACTGGGTACATATATCAAAGAAGTGGAAATACCTATTGCCCCTTCTTCCATGGCTTGTCGGGTAAGTGCTTTCATTTTTTCCAATTCTTCGCTTGTAGGTAACCTATTCTCATATCCCATGGTGTATTCACGTAAAGTTCCGTTGCCTACAAATGATGCTATATTGGTTGCAATACCTTTTTCTTCAAGAAACTCAAGGTATTCACCTAATGTAGTCCATGTAATGTCATAGGTAATGTTTTGTTGGTTTTCTATCACTTCCCTTTTCATTTCTTCATTCAAAGGTCCCATTGAATGTCCTTCACCTAGCACTTCTAACGTCACCCCTTGACGAATATCGCCTTGTGACCTACCGTCTTCGATTAGAGATACATTGGCCCAACTCAACATATTAATAAAACCAGGGGCAACTGAAAGTCCTTTCGCATCAATTTCCAAAATTCCTTTTGCATGATCAAGTGATCCAATTGCAGCGATAGTATCAGCATTAATACCAATATCCCCAACAAAGGAAGTATTTCCGGAACCATCAATTATTTGCCCGTTTTTTATTAATACATCATAAGATTCCGAAGTGGAGCAGCCAATTAGTAAACCAAGTGATAATAGGGCATGAACAATAGTCTTGAATTTCATATTTGAATTAATTTAGATTAAGATGGTTTGATGTTTTAACCGAATAATTTAATAATGCCTAATACTCCCACAGCAATAATGCTTAAAATACTGAGCCAAAGGATAAAATCATAATAAATTCCTGGTTTAAATAAAGGATTAAGCCTAACATACCTAAAATGAAATACTACATATACTACTAAGAACAACAAGAACGAGCCTACAATACCCCCCGAAATGACCATTAAAACCGGTAGTTTAATAAAAACAAATACCAATGCCCACAAAATAGGTATGATCCAAGCAAGAATGGCCACAGTTCTTTTGCGAATGGTGTAATCAGTAAAATGTATAAGGCCTATCTGCCCAAAAATATCAGTTATCTGCCTTGTCCAAGCTGCGAGCGCAGCAAAAAGTGTTGAGAATAAAGTAATGAAGGCACCAATTAAAAATGCTGTTTTAGCATGAGGTCCTAGAGACTCTGTATACATTGCAGATAAGGTTTCAATCATGGCGAAACCCTCTGGTACACTTCCTTGAGCATGAAGGACAGCGGCACCTAGCAGATAAAATGCAGCTGTTACAGTCGTATACACACACATGGCGATTATGGCATCTAACTTCATGACCTTGAGCCACCCAATTGCTCTTTCGCGCCATTTATCTGTATGATCATTTTTACCTGTAAAGGAGGCATATCCTTTTTCCAAGCACCAATAATTGTAATGTATTATTTCATCCCCGCCAACACCCGTAATTCCAAATGCACCAAAAGCAATGGCAACAGTCTCTTTCGGCAGGTTTAATTGCAATCCATTCCAAATATTTTCCCACGTAATTTGATAAGGTGTAAAGTGTAGAAAATATAGGGATGCGAAGGTAAAAAGGGTGAAAAAACCTATCATAACCAAAGAAAACCTTTCTATGAATTTATAGTACCCCCTATATATCATTAATGCAACAATAATTGCAATTCCAAATGCAAAAAAGGGGATGCTTATTTCAGGTGAGATAATATTTAGAATAATAGCTACGCCTCCGACGATTCCACCAACTTGTAATAATTTGATAAGCATAACACATAAAACTGTCCACACTGTCCATTTTGCTTTTCCAAATTTAGGCCCTGGTAACTTATTAAAAGCCTGCATAGCTGTCTCTCCCGTAAGAATAGTATGTTTGCCAAACTCTAATTGTACTGCCACTTTTACCAAACAACTTACTATTATCACCCAAAACGTGATAAAGCCTGCTTTCGCCCCTAAAGTGGTGGTAGCAATTAATTCACCCGACCCAACTATTGAGGCTGAAAGAATAAAACTTGGCCCTAGAAATTTCAACCTCCCCCTAAATGTTGTTGGAGGTGATTTAATCTTATCAGGTGATAGAATATAAGGGTCTACTATTTCTGACATTAATATTTTTTAGCCTTGACGACAATTTTAAGGATATTATCTTGTATATTTTTGAAATACGCGATAGGGTCATTACCTGTGGCAAGTATGCCAATTTGATAAAAAAGCCCCTGAGTGTTTTCATATGTTTATAGAATTGGAATTATTTTAAGTTATAACTAACGAATGCTATTTGTTGGCTATCTGGTGACCACGATGGAACGTTAATAGTACCTTGTCCGCCAAAGATTTTTGCCAATACCGTGACTTCTTTGGTTTCCAGATTCATTAGTCGAAGCATAACATCTTTGTTTGGAGGGTGGTCGCCTGCGGGTACATCAGTATAGAAGGTTACATACACCAACCACTTACCATCAGGTGACGGGTGGGCAAACCAATCGTTGAATTTATCGGTAGTAATTTTTTCCTGCTCAGAACCATCAGGTTTCATACGCCATATTTGCATAGTTCCTGTGCGGGCTGAATTAAAATAAATAAACTTCCCATCAGGCGAGTAATCAGGACCGTCATCCAGACCTTCAGTGTCCGTTAGCCGTACTTCTTCGCCACCTTCAAAGGGTATGGCATAAATATCATAATTGCCATTTCGCTCAGCACAATAGGCCAATGTTTTGCCATCAGGAGACCATCCGTGCCAATAGGATGGAGCCAAGGGAGTTATTTTTTTTGGAATCCCACCTTCAATAGGAATGGAATAGATCATTGAACTGCCTGTTTCAGTCTGGTCACTAATGACCATTTGGGTCCCGTCTGGTGAAATACCATGATCATTGTTTATTTTGTTGGCAAAATCCGTAGGAATAAGTTGGGGTGGGCCACCTTCCACGGGAATTCTATAAAGTAAACCTTGACTATTATAAATCAAACTTTTACCATCAGGTGTCCAATTAGGCGCCTCTATATGATCTTTTGTATGATATACAACGCTCCTATTTGAAGTTGCAATATCAAGAATTTCAAGGGTGCTTTCCACTTTCATAGGCGCGTTTATGTTTTGTGTTATTTTATCAATTGATACATTAGAGAATTTAATAGTCTCAATAACATCATTGTTGTGCGAACAAACCCCAAGACCAATATAAAAGGGCTCTTCAAAATTCATTCTTATAGCCCCTCCGGCTAATGATAAATTACCATTATCAGATTCAAGCTGTACTGAAATATACTCCCCTTTTTTTTGAATTAAAGCAGTTTTGGGTGCCAAAACATTTGATCTTACCTCATGCGTCAATCCACCTTTGGTTTCCCTGTACTGCATTGCTGCAAGTCCGTCACCATGTATGGCAATATCAACATAAGCGGCATCGGGTTCAAGTGTTTGACGAATCATCAAACAGGCTTTCCTGTGCGGATCAACTCCCTCTCCGAGCAGTTCAATAGTAGCACCCAAAGCAATATCACCGGACACCTTTTTCCATACAAAATGAAATTCATCGGTCTTGAGCCACATATTGGTGCCACTACCCGAAATAGTATAGGAATCATTGGAAGGATCGAAAACAACTGAACCTTTATGTTTTACTTTGCCTATATCATTATTACCATCAAAAATCCCCAATTTTTGATTTGGGTTTCCCCATGAAATTACAAATGTGACAACAATCACAAGTACCGTATAAATTTGCCAGGATTTCATTCTTTTTAATATTGGTTTAAAGGATTTAAGTTAGTTAAAATGTTTGAAAATCCCACATTAGTTTACTATTTGTATTCGTATTTTTGGCAAAATTAAACTCATGAATTCAAGAGAGCTTCAACTTCAGGCATTTGACCGCTTATTGACCATTATGGATGAACTCCGTGAACAATGCCCGTGGGACAAAAAACAGACCATGCAAACGCTAAGGCATCTGACCATTGAGGAAACCTATGAACTCGGTGATGCTATTTTGGATGATGATCTGGTTGAGGTAAAAAATGAGTTGGGTGATCTTTTATTACATATTCTTTTTTATGCCAAAATTGGCTCAGAAACAGATGACTTTGATATCGCTGATGTTTGTAATAGCATTTGTGAAAAGTTAATAAACAGACACCCCCATATTTATGGTGATGTCAAAGTGAAGGATGAGGAAGAAGTAAAACAGAATTGGGAAAATATAAAACTGAGAGAAGGTAAGAAAAGTGTTTTGGAAGGTGTGCCAAATGGATTGCCCGCCTTGGTTAAGGCAAATCGTATTCAGGATAAAGTAGCTGGTGTTGGTTTTGACTGGGAAAAGCCCGAACAGGTTTTTGAGAAAGTACAGGAAGAACTTGCCGAATTGCAAGAAGAAGTAGTCAAAGGGGATGCGGACAAAGTAGAATCAGAATTTGGGGATGTTCTTTTTTCCATGATCAATTATGCTCGTTTTCTGCATGTAAATCCTGAAAATGCTTTGGAGCTGACCAATAAAAAATTCATTAACCGCTTTCAATACCTCGAATCAAAAGCAAAGGATGTGGGTAAATCCTTAAAAGAGATGACCCTTGATGAAATGGATGTATATTGGGAAGAGGCCAAATCAGTATAATTCTTTAACTACCTAAACATTTACTGCAACTTTGTTTATTTTAGAATCAATATAGAAGAAGCTATATTTGCTTCCGCCAAACTATCCGACCTTGTTAAAGCAATACACTAAAGAGTTCAAATATAATATTAGTCTATCGGTACCTGTAATTTTGGGTATGTTAGGACATACTTTTGTTGCTTTCGCAGATAATATAATGGTGGGTCAGTTAGGTACGGCAGAACTGGCGGCAGTATCTTTAGGCAATAGTTTCGTGTTTATTGCCATGTCCTTAGGTATTGGATTTTCTACAGCCATTACGCCATTGGTTGCAGAGGCCGATGGTGCAGGTAATAAGGCAAATGGCAAAAGTGCACTAAAACATGGTTTGGTATTGTGTACTGTTTTGGGTTTATCACTTTTCGGGATAATCCTTTTGCTAAAACCGATCATGTACCTTATGAAACAACCTCCTGAGGTTGTTGAATTGGCGATGCCCTATCTTGATTTGGTCGCATTTTCATTGGTGCCCTTGATTATTTTCCAGGCCTTCAAACAATTCTCTGAGGGTCTGTCACAGACTAAATACCCAATGTATGCCACTATCATAGCCAACGTGGTGAATATTGTTTTGAATTATTTATTGATTTTTGGTTCTTTCGGATTTCCCAAACTGGGAATTGTAGGGGCGGCCATTGGCACCTTGACCTCCCGATTTATTATGGTTTTCTATATCTGGTTTTTACTCAAAGGGAAGAAGAAATTCCATGATTATGTTACAGGATTTAATTTCAAACTGATTGAAAAAAAGGTAATGCGAAAAATCATAAATCTGGGATTCCCATCGGCATTGCAAATGTTCTTCGAAGTCGCCATATTTACTGCGGCCATATGGTTAAGTGGGGTTTTGGGAAAAAATGCCCAAGCTGCCAATCAAATTGCGCTGAATTTGAGTAGTATGACCTTTATGTTCGGTATGGGACTAGGGGTTGCGGCCATGATACGGGTAGGAAATCAAAAAGGCCTACAGAATTTTAAGGACTTAAGGCGAATTGCACAATCAATATTCTTATTGACCCTATTGATCGAGGTTGTATTTGCAGCTTTGTTTTTATGGGGAAGGGATTGGTTTCCGACAATTTATTTGGACGTAAACGATGCCCGGAATATGGCAGATAATACCGAAGTAATTTTCCTGGCTGGTCAATTGCTTATGGTTGCAGCCTTTTTTCAAATTTCCGACGGTATTCAGGTGGTGGTTTTAGGTGCCTTGCGTGGATTACAGGATGTTAGGATACCCACATTGATTACATTTATTGCGTATTGGTTAATAGGCTTTCCTATCTGTTATTATTTAGGCTTGCATACCGATTTTGGAAGCACAGGCATTTGGATTGGATTACTGACAGGATTGACTGCATCTGCTATTATGTTGTATATTCGATTTAATTATTTGACAAAAAGATTAATTACTGGTTAATTCAGAAAGCTACAATGGAACTACCAAAATTTATATTAGGGGATAACACGGATTTACCTTCTGCTATTTTTGTAATTCACACTGAATATCCGAGATTCATCATTAATTTGGAAGATGATGAGGTAGAATGGCTTGAGGATTTCACAAAGGAAGATGAAAAGGATTTGGAATCCGAAGCTCAAAGTCTAATTGAACAGGCTACGGTTTTTTATGATAGGGAAGTAGCCCGATACGAAGACTGATCAACATGCTCGAAGAACTCATACAACTAGATAAAGAACTGTTTCTTTTTCTCAATGGTTTGGGAAATCCCAATTGGGATGGCTTTTGGATGTTCGTTACCAATAAGTTGAGTTCTTTTCCCATTTATCTCATCTTGCTTGTTCTGACATACAAACAGTTGGGATTGCGAAAAACACTGATTACCCTGGCTGCAGTTGCCATTTTGATTTTGGTTACAGACCAATTAGCAAATTTTTTTAAATACGGCGTACAGCGATTACGACCCTGTTATGACCAAGATTTAAGTACTATAATGCGGTTGGTGAAAAACTCTTGTGGGGGAAAATTTGGCTATTTTTCGGCCCATGCGGCTAATTCGTTCGCATTGGCTTCTTTTTTCACTTTATTATTAAATTCCAAATTCAAGTTTATAGGCTTATTATTGTTTTTTTGGGCAACAATCGTTGCGTATAGCAGGATATATATTGGTGTTCACTTTCCGTTGGATGTGCTTACAGGAGCGATCATTGGACTAGGGTTGAGCTGGTTGTTTGCAAAGTTGTATATATTTGCACTTCACAAATTCCAATTATGATTTCAAACACCAGATATTGGTTTTTGTTACTTCTTATGGTTCTGGTGTACGTAGCCGGAATGTTCGTTACCCTATTCGAGAATGATTCCGCACAGTTTGCAGTCATGGCGATGCGAATGGTTCAGGAAAATGATTTCCTCAGTCTTTTTAAAGGACCTGAAGAATATTTGGATAAGCCACATATGCATTATTGGTTGGCGGCATTATCGTTTAAGATTTTCGGCATACACGATTGGGCTTATCGCATTCCAGGTATTTTGGCGACACTTTTGGGCGCTTATAGTTGTTTTGGTTTGGGCAAGATCCTGTACAACCAAAATGTAGGCAAACTTGCTGCACTGATTTTTATGACTAGCCAGACCATTGTTTTGGGTGCTATTGATGTTCGGACCGATGCGGTGTTGACAGGCTTTGCTATTTTTTCTATATGGCATTTGGTTGCTTATATTGAGAAAAATTCATTATTACATCTTATTCTGGGTTCTTTGGGAGCAGGAATTGCATTTTCAACCAAAGGACAAATTGCACTTTTGGTGGTTGGTCTGCCAGTACTTTGTCATTTGGCCTATTCCCGAAAATGGAAAATGTTCCTCAATTGGAGAGTGCTATTGGGACTATTGGTTTTCACAATCGTCATTACGCCAATGCTTTATGCATATTATCATCAGTTTGATCTGCATCCGGAAAAAGTCATTCGTGGCAGGGGAGATAGAAGTGGTTTGTTCTTTATTTTTTGGGAACAGAGTTTTGAACGCTTGAGCGGTGAGGGAGTGGGTAAGAACAGTAGTGACTATTTTTTCTTTTTCCATACGTTCCTATGGGTTTTTCTCCCATGGACTGTTTTAGGTCTTGTTGCTTATTGGAAAAAGGCCAAAGAGATTATAGGTTCAAAATTCAGGTATAATCCCAATAATGAATTTCTGACTTTAGGTGGAATTACATTGATATTCATTGTTATCAGTTTTGCACAATTTAAACTGCCACATTACTTGAACATTGTAATGCCCTTGTTTGCTGTTCTTACCGCAGCTTTTTTATATGGTTTATATAGAGAAGGGAGCCATAAGTTGAAAAAAATAATGCTGGGTTTCCAATATTTTGTCCTGGCCTTAATATTCATAGCTTCTGTTTTGATTTGCTTTTATGTGTTCAAAGCCCAAACCTATTATGATTATTTCTGGAAAGGCGTACTTGTTGTTTTAATCGGCTATTACTGTCTGAAACGTGAAGATTACTATTTGCGCATTATAACCATTGGCGCTTTAAGTTCCATTTTGTTGAACGCTGTTTTAAATACCCAATTCTATCCGTCTTTATTGGAATATCAGGCGGGGTCTACAATGGCAAAAACCATTGAGAAGAACAATATTTCGACGGATAATATTTATAAGATTTCCGAAAACCACAGTTGGTCGTTGGATTTTTACAATGAACAACCAGTCAAAATCGGGACAAAGAGGCAATTGAAAGACAAAAAGGATATATGGGTATACGCCAATGATAAAGAATTAAAACAACTAAAGGATTCTGGTTTTGATTGGGACAAACAATTGACCGAAAAGCAGTTCCGAATAACACGATTACAAGGTAAATTTCTAAATCCGAATACCCGGAAAAGGGTAGTGAACAAGATGCATCTGGTGCATATTTATTGAATAGTGGTCTTCAGCTCTATTTTCTTAAAGTGATAGAGTATCCCAAATAAAGATACCAATGCTGTAATCAGAAAGAACACCATACTTATGCTTATGGATGTATTTTCATCTAAGGCCAAAAGGGTAGCTCCATAAAAGAAAGTCACTTCCCTACTACCTATGCCACCTATGGTCAATGGTAAGACCGAAACAATTGAGGATATGAGGAAAATGAATAGATATGCAGTTTCGCTGGTTTGGATTGACAATGATTGTAAGATAAAATAGACACATATCAATTGCGCCAGTTGCACCATTGCGGAGAGTGCAAATGACCTCCAGAAAATGGGCAATACAAAACTGAAAAACCTCTTATTCAAATACCAAAAAACTATTACGGATACAACTCCCAAAGTACCTATTGGGATTTCAATTTTATTGAACCACGGATTAGATAAAAGTAAGGCCAAAATACAGGTGTAAATAAATAATAAAAGCAGTCCGCTAAGCCGATCCAGAACCAGTACCGAGACAACCTTTTTGGTTTCTACCCCAAATTTATTTTTTATCAAATATCCCTTATAGGCGTCACCACCAATACCTCCGGGAAGAAAAAGGTTATAGAACATACCTAAAAGATAGAGTTTTAAATTACTCATTTGGGTAAGTTTTACACCTAGTTGGTGAAAATATAGATTGAGTCGAACAGAAGCTATAACCTTTGAAGCAATAAAAAACAATATCGCTAGAACCAGATAAAATGGATTGGTCTTTTTGACGATATCCATTACCTCCTTGAAATCAACCTTTGTAAAGATAAAGTAGATGAGAATCGCACTTATTGCAATTTTAACTGCCGTGATAAGTTTCTTACGCAATCCCGTTTCCAATCGTCACTTTTTTAATTCTATAAGGTCTTTTCTTTTGCGATTCGTAATAGGTTCTAATGAGCAGTTCCATTACAATACCGATAGTGAAGACTTGAATTCCTGCCAAAATGAACATTAATCCGAAAATCAACAATGGTCGGGTACCAATATCCTCTCCAAATCCCAATTTAACAATGAGTAAATAGATATTTATTAGAACACCAAGCAAGATCATAAAAAAGCCGAAAATGCCAAAAAGGTGAATTGGCCGTTGAAAATATTTGCGAATAAAAAGCAATAACATCATATCTGCCACGACCTTGAATACGCGTTCCAAACCGTATTTTGAAACTCCGGCGTTGCGTGCATGGTGCTTAACCGGTACTTGTTTTATTTGGGCACCTTCCAAATGGGCGAGTAATGTAATAAACCGATGCATTTCACCATAAAGGTTGAGGTCTTTGGCAATGTCTCTGGTAAAAATCTTTAAAGCACAACCATTATCCTTTATATTGAGTTTCGTAACCCTCCGCACCAAAAAATTGGCAATTTTGGAAGGGATCTTTTTTACCAAGGAATCCTTTCTTTTCCGACGTATTCCAGTAACTACATCGTAGTCGTCATTTACGGCATATTCCAGCATTTGTGGAATATCGCTGGGGTCATTTTGTAGATCTCCATCCATGGTTACGATATAGTCCCCTTCCGCGTAATCCAAGCCAGCGGCCAAAGCTAGGCTCTGTCCGTAATTCTTTTTAAGCTCTATAAGATGTACCTTATCATCATCCATTTTTTTAACCACCTTACGGGTATTGTCCGTTGAGAAATCATCAATGTAGATGATCTGGTAATTATAATCCTCAAGACTTTCATGGATTTTCTGGGTCAATAAAACTGCATTTTCCTCTTCGTTGTATAAAGGAACGACTATGGAAAGTAAGGCGTCTGTAATAGGATGCATTCAGTTGATTTATGGTGTGGCAAAGGTATATTTTTTATTGATATACGTTTACCACAGATATCGGAATTACTTTTGGCCTTAATGTATTCGACCACTCCAAATCCTAATTGTTAATCGGCACCTTTATTTTTGTTTGGTCCCAAGATAGGGCAAGGTACAATTGTTCACCATCCTCAAAACCAATGTTGAGTTTTTCCTGTATGTTGGCTAATTGTTCAGATGGAACATTTACGCTCACAACATCGGCTTCCTTATTCCTAGTGGTTTCTTTACCTCCACTTAGAATGGTTACACCCCAATCGGGAATCTCTTTATTGAAGATAACACCCCAACTTTCCTTACCCGGTTTTGTCCAAAAGGAATAAGTTCCTGCCGGAAGATCTTTATCTATGATTTTAATATCATTCGCCGTGGTGAAAGTTGATGGTTCGTTAGCTCCCGTTCGCCAAACCACATCATAGGGCACCAATTCCCCAAATATAATCCTATCCTTCTTTGACGGACTTGAATAGTTTACCGAAAGGTCCATACCGTTTTTAGTATAGGCATTCGTTACTTGAGGACTATGTTTTTTTGTTTGCTCCTTCATATAGGGCATACCTACAAACATGACCAGGGCAATAAGGGCAACTATTATGAGCAATATCCATTTTAATTTTTTCATTTTCAGATTTTTGAGGTTATTCGTCCTAAGTTACTAAATCAAATTTAAAGACAGATGCATTACGATAGGCTTCATTTGGCCTAAGTACACTACTCGGAAAATAATCGTGATTAGGAGCATCGGGAAAATTTTGTGTTTCAAAACAAATGGCCGGAAAGCTTGTTGGGGTATATACCACCATTCCCCTTTGGTTAGTACTTACTTCCATAGAAATCCCTGATTTTTTAGAGGATAACATCGCAGCAAAACTACTATGGTCATCAGTGGCAAAAGGAGTGTCTAATCGGGTCAGGCCAATCTGTTGTTCAGAGAGAAAATCATATTTTGTACCCACAACAGATGATAATTTCCCCGTAGGCAATAGATTTTTTTTGGTCTCGACAACTTTTGGACAATTCAATTTTAAGTAATAATGATCTATGATGTTTTCATCGTCTAATTTGAAATATGAATGATTGGTTAAATTGACCACGGTGGTTAAATCAGTAGTCGCTTCATGGATAATTTGTAGCTCATTGTTGCTTATTTTGTAAGTGACCGTCGCTTTAAGATTTCCCGGATAACCTTCCTCTAAATGCTTACTCAAATAGGAAAGTCGTACGAAAGGTTCATCACCATGGTTTACCTCTTCTATCGTCCAATATTTCTTACCGAAACCTTCTTTGCCTCCATGTAAATGAATACCACCTTCTGTATGTAAAGAGTAGTTGGTTCGATCCAAAGTAAAACCCCCATTTGAGATGCGTCCTGCATATCTACCAACGCATGCCCCAAGGCTTATGGTGTCTGATGGGTATTTACTGGCGTAATCGTAACCAACGACCACATTGGTGAATCTACCTTCATTATCTTTAACTAATAATTTTTGAATGATGGCCCCATAATCCAGTACAATCAAAGTAATGAATGGGTTGCTTATTGTAACTTGTTTCAAGGAAATGGAATTAATTGAGCATAAAACTACACGTTTTTTGCAACATTGACATATTTATATCGTCATTAGAAAAACAAAACAACTTAAACCAACAACGAAACCGTAGAATGTTTCAAATTGATGTCGTAGAACAGTGCAAGGCGAATGACCGAAAGGCCCAAATGCAGCTTTATAATCAATATTGCGAAGGTATGTTCTATGTGGCCATGCGATATGTTCAAAATTCGGATGATGCGGAAGATGTTATACAAGAATCGTTTATAAATGCCTTCCAAAGAATACATCAATTTAAAGGGGAAGTGACTTTTGGGGCTTGGTTAAAAAGAATCGTCATTAATAAGAGCATCGATTTTTTAAAAGCTAGAAAGCAAAGGTTGGTGGAGTTGGATGAAAATTATTTGCAGGTGGAAGAAGAGGAGGATTGGAATGTAGAAAATGATATTACAATTGAACATGTAAAAAAGGCCATAGGTCAGTTGCCGGAAAGGTATAAATACGTAGTCATGATGTTTTTGATTGAAGGTTATGACCATAGGGAAATCTCACAAGTACTGAATTTGACCGAGACAACGAGTAGAACAAGATTATTACGAGGAAAAAGCTATTTAAAGGAATTATTAAAAGAGAAAGCATATGGCACGGGATCTTAGAAAATTATTCGAAGAGCAACAGAAAGAAGAGCAGTTTGTAATGGGCGAAGGTCACGAAAAGCGATTCATGGATCTTTTGGAAAAGGAATTGCCCCAGCAAAAAAAATCTTCCTTTTTTATATTGAAAATCGCAGCTACAATTTTGGTGTTGGTTAGCATTGGCACTGTCTTTTTTATGAATAGGGAAGACACTGGTATTAAAACTACGATAGTAGATAAAAATCCAGGGGTAGAAACCAAGCCAGGTATTTCCTTGGGAGATCTATCTCCTGATTTGAAAAAAGTGGAAAGTTATTATGTAGCCAACATCAATCTTGAACTTTCTAAATTAAATATCTCCAATGACAATAAAGAACTGGTCGATAGTTATTTAGAGCGTTTGTCGGAATTAAATGTCGAATACAAAAACTTGAATGCAGAATTGAATCAGATTGGTCCTAACGACCAGACAATTACTGCGCTTATAAAGAATTTGCAATTGCGGTTGCAATTATTACAGAAATTAAAAGAGAAGTTAAACGAAGTACAATCATCAAAAAACGAACAGTATGAAACTAATGCGGTTTAAATCGATTTTTATGACCATATCCCTAATGACTATAGGGGTATATGGTCAAAAACAGAGTAAGACATTCAATGAGGTATTCAATGTAAATGCCGAGACTGTCTTGGACATTAATACTAGTAATGCCGATATTGAATTTGAAACATGGGATAAGGACCAGATAGCCATTGAGGCGACCATTGAACTTGATGGTGCGAGCCCCGAAGAGGCAGCGGAATACTTTGAAAAGGGTAATATTGAAATTGTTGGTAATAGCAAAAAGGTTGAAATTTCCACTGGGGCTGAAAACTCTTGGTTATTTAAGCATTCAACAGGAGGGCTTCATGAATTCAATATTGATATACCAGATTTTCACTTTGAAATTCCAGAAATTCCAGAAATAGCTGAAATATATATCGACGAGATGCATATAGATCTGTCGGATATGCCGATGCCACCTGTACCTGCCGTAGAATTTGATTATGAAGCCTATAAAAAGGATGGGGAAAAGTATCTAAAAAAATGGCAGAAGAAATTTGACAAAGGTTTTGATAAGGAATATCAGCAGAAAATGGAAGCCTGGAGCGCCAAAATGGATGTTAAGCGAGAGGCCATGGAAAAACGTCACCAAAAAATGGAGCAGAAACATGAAGAGATGATGGAAAAAAGATTAGAGGCTCAGGAGAAAAGAATGGAAGTGCAAGCCAAGGCCATGGAAAAGCGCGCCGAAGCTATGGAGAAGCGCGCTGAAGAAATGGCCGAACGTAAAGAACGATTATTGGAACATGATGAGAACGACAGAAATGACTCCAACATTTTTTATTATTCCACAAAAGGAGAAAACAAGAAATACAAGGTTAAAAAGACCATTAAAATCAAAATGCCCAAAGGCACTAAGATTAAAATGAATGTGCGTCACGGCGAAGTAAAATTGGCTGGGAATACCAAGAATATCAATGCAAGGTTGTCCTATTCTACCTTACTTGCTGCTACAATCGATGGTGATCAAACAACCATTACAACATCGTATTCACCAATTAGCGTACAAAAATGGAATTATGGACTTTTACAAGCCGATTATTCAGAAAATGTTGATTTGAATGAGGTGCTCAACTTACGGTTGAGCACCACATCTTCTGATGTTACTATAAACAAACTCTTGGAAAGTGTAGTAATAAGTAATAAAATGGGTCCCTTAAAGATCCATTCGGTTTCCAAGAATTTCAAGGATATAGATATATCACTTCAAAATGCTGAGTTAACCTGTGATTTACCTGAGGTGGCTTTTAATATCGAGGTTGATGGTACAATGTCCAAACTGACCACTCCCGCCGGTTTAAGATTGGATAGGACCAAGCATAATAATACCACTGTTCATTCAGGCTATAACCTCAATGGCAAAAGTGACAAATCTATTGTAATCAATTCAAAATATAGTGAGGTAATCCTGAAAGAATAGCTTTCAATTACGTAAAAAGTCCCAAAGCTTTCTTCTCCTTATACTTTATTTTCCCTTCGATTATTTCCTGCCAAATTACCAGATCGGCTGCTAAGGCGCTTCAACATTAGACAACGATTTCCAATGCACAATTTCCTCATTGTACATGGCATCCAATCCCATTTGTACGCAAATTGCAGCGTTGGCACCCGTTGTGATATTAGAAATTGGTTCTGTATTGTTCACTATACTTTCCCTAAAGTCACGCAGGGCCTGTTTACTTGGGTCTTCATGGTCAATATTCAGTGGGTAACCTTTACCTTCATCCCATTTGACCGTAGCTCCTGAAACTCCATCTACCTCACCTAATTCCTTATTATTCTTTCCTTCGGGATAAAACCAAGCTTTTACATAGTCCAAAATAATGGTGCCTTTATCACCCATGACCTTTATTTTATAGTCATCCATTGAATTGCTGGTCAAGCAAGTGAATTTTGCCTTTACACCATTAGGGTAGTTATATAACAGATGAATGTTATCATAAGTTTCACGTCCATCTTTCCAATAGTCGATACCGCCCAGACCCATAACCTTATCGGGAATGGATTCGGTCACCCAATTCGCAAAATCAATCTGGTGGGAGCATAGTTCGGCAGCCAAACCTCCAGAAAACTCCCTGTACATGCGCCAGTTAATGGCACGTTCAAGTTCTGGCCTGGGAACAGGTCTTCGCCAGTTGCCATTTCTATTCCATTGACATTCAAAAGCTGTTATCTTACCAATTGTCCCGTTTTTGATCATACTTACAACATGCGTATATAAACGTGAGCTGTGATATTGGTGTCCTGTTTGAAATATTTTATTTGAAGATTTGACTTTTCCTGCTAAGTGCTGAATGCCTTCATAGCCTTTAGCCATGGTTTTTTCGCAGTATACATGTTTGCCAGCATCCAAGGCATCCATTGCAATTTTTGAATGCGTATTCAATGGGGTAGAAATCAGGACTGCATCAATATCTGTATTGTCCAATAATTTTCTATAATCTTTATATCCTTGGGCTTTACCATCAACCTTACTGAGTCCGTTCTCCAAGCGAAACGGTAGTGTATCGCAACAGGCAATCACATTGAATTTATCAATTTGATTTATAAATGGGGTAAGGCCAGACCCTCGATCTCCAGTACCAATTACGCCAATATTTACAGTATCATTGGCACCCCTCAAGCCGTGGATATGTCCAAGTACAGGTGATGAAGTCGCTACTGCTGCCAAAGCCAAACCGCTCTTTATTACAAATTCCCTTCTTTTCATTTTTACAATTTTGGTTCCCAACCTTTTTGGTATTCCCTTTTCCAGTTTTGCATGGCTTTTTCGTTGTTCAAGATCTTAGCAGTGTTTGAATCAATTTTCAACGTTTCGCCAGCGTCTTGAGCCATATTACCCAAATGACAAAGCATGGTTGAGATGCTTGCATCATTAATATCGGCCTGCAAGGAGGTGTCCTTTCGAATGGCATCAAAGAAGTTACCAACGTGGTTTACGTCCAATCCGCCTTCACCTCTGGTATTCGTTGTAGCACTTTTGGTCTGTTCATGTTCAACTTTAATGGGTTCGCCATCCAAGCCGAATACTTTGTATAAATTTCTACTAAGTTCTATAGATCCTTTACTACCATATATGGTTGCACCCCTTCCAGGTCTTTTAGGTTTCATAAGACCACGACTATGGCCGGTCCAAGTAATGAATTTATTATCCTTGAATTGATAAGTTACTTGCTGGTTGTCAACAAATTCCCAATCATCCTTATAGGTGTATTTACCACCAAAAGAAGTAACTTTTTCAGGTAATTTTACACCAAGCGCCCAGCGACAAATATCTATTTCATGGGTACCGTTGTTATGAATTTCACCCGTGCCCCAATTTCTGAACCAATGCCAGTTGTAGGGATGTATATTGTCTTTATAGTCGGTTTTAGGAGCAGGCCCTTGCCATAGATCCCAATCCAATGATTTAGGAACATCCATCTTTGTGCCGATTCCGATTGATCCCCGATTATTGGAATAATAGGCCTCACCTTTAAATACTTCCCCGATGATCCCTGCTTTAATCTCCTCAATTGCCCTAATCGATGTCTGTGCAGAACGTTGCTGATTTCCCATTTGGACTTTTTTGCCGTATTTGTTTTGTGCGGCTACCAATAAATCGTTCTCATACGGATTATGGCTACATGGCTTTTCAACATATACATGTTTACCGGCCTGTAATGCCATAATGGCCATTGGGGCATGCCAATGTTCAGGTGTAGCAATAAAAACGGTATCAACATCCTTATCTTCCAATATTTTTTGAAAATCCTTTTCAACTTTTGGAACATAACCAATATTCTCTTGGCACCAGGAATTATGCTCTTCAAGAATATTATCATCAACATCACAACTGTAAAGTACTTTGGCATTAATATCAGCATGAATGGCTTTTACGTGTGCTTTTCCTCTACTGCGAATACCAATAACGGCGCAGTTAATATGGTCATTGGCACCCAGAATATTGGTGTAACCCACATTGGGCAAAACAAGCCCACCAAAAGTCACAGCAGCTGTTCCTGCAGTGGTTTTTTTAATGAAATCTCTTCGTGTGGTCATTGACTAGTCTTTTGTGATTGGTTTTATTTTAATGTTCTTGAAACTTACACGGTCTCCATGATCCTGCAACAAGATATGTCCTTTTTCTGATTCACCAAATTTGGCCCATTTTACATATTTGCTTTCTGAGACCAACTTCTTATAGGTATCGCTTTTACGCTCATATTCCAATACCTTCATTCCATTTAGCCAATGTTCAACATGATTGTCTTTCGAGATGATATGGGCCGAATTCCATTCCCCGATTGGATTAACAGGTTTGTCAATGGAAGCTTGTATTAAATCGTAAAGTGAGGCCAAAGTACGACTACCCTCATGATTTCCTTTTTTTGCATCCGGATGACGGGCATCATCGAGAATTTGGTACTCCAGACCAATTGATGAACCTGGTCCTTTATTGAGGTCGGTATCTACATAATATTTTATCCCACTGTTGGCTCCTTCAGTAAGTTTGAAATCTAACATCAGCTCAAAATCGCCATAAACTTCCTTGGTGACTATATCCCCACCTGCTGTAGATTCGGCACCACCTGATGGTAAGACAGTTAATACTCCATCTGACATTTCCCATCCATTTTCAGGGAATTCATCCAATCTTGCGCCACGCCAACCCTTATTGGTTTCACCATCCCAGAGCATTTTCCACCCATTTTTAATTTCATCAACGGCTACGTTGTTGGTCGTTACTACCGGTTTTAATGGTGTTTTCATTGCATATTTTGAAAGACTATCGGTCAAAATTTTGATGTTCCTCCAAATAATCTCCGTACCTTCTTTTTGATCCTTACCGATACTGTGTACCTGAAGGCCAATAAATCCGCTTGCTGTTTTGTCGTCGATCAAATATGCAGCAGGGATTCCGTTTATCCATGTTTTTAAGGTATCTCCTATTGCTTCAATGCGGTAATGGTTCCAATCATTTTGTTTGAAGGCCTTTTGTGCTTCGGGATTCTCAATTAGATTGTTCAGCCAGCCCCTTCTTCCTTCATCATAAATCCCAGCACTCCACGCGCGATCTGAAGGATCTATCTCAATTTGATAGCCGTGAACCCTGCCATCTTTATAATGGGGATAACTATTACTTCGGATTTGAATACCTGAATTCATAGTTGAATCAACCAAGTACTCCAATTCCATAATAAAATCACCATACGTCCTATTAGAAGTCATAAACGAATTAGGTGTGTTCCTTACGGTACTTCCGACAATGGTTCCTTCACGTACAAGATAATTGGCTTCTCCACCTTTTTGTATCCATCCATTGAGGGTTTCACCGTCAAAGAGTTCTACCCACGGTGTGTTGTCTTTTTTAGTCTCTGTACACCCAAAAAAAACTAGACCTAAGAGTAGGTAATGAAGATTGAAATAATTGGTAAGTAAGGATTTCATAATTAAGTAGTGGATTAAGCTAATAAAGATATCGCTAAAATTCATAAATAAAAAAAAGCGACCATTTAAAGTCGCTTTTGATTATTTTGTTATAAACTAATCTCTACCTAATGCCCTCCTTTTTTCAATAATTCTGGGTATTTGGCTTTAAATCTCTTATATCTGGGAATAGAAATATTTATGATATATGGATTGTTCGGATTCAATCTTTCGTAATCCTGGTGGTAATCCTCAGCATCATAAAATTTGGTGAACTTTTCCACTTGGGTTACTATGGGACTATTATAAACCTGATCTTTGCTAAGCTGTACAATATGGTTCTTAATGATTTCTTTCTCTGAATCATTGGAGTAAAAGGCTATGGAACGATATTGCGCTCCATGATCCGGGCCTTGTCTATTTAATGTCGTTGGGTCATGAGATGCAAAGAAAACTTTAACCAAAGTTGAAAAGTCAATCTCTTTTGGGTCATAATAGACCTTCACAGCTTCGGCATGACTGGTTAAACCACGACCCACCTGCTCATAAGTTGGATTGTCCTCTGTGCCTCCCGAATATCCGGAGATTACCTCTTTAACACCAATTACATCTTCATAAATGGCTTCAACGCACCAAAAGCAACCACTGGCAAAATAAGCCAATTCATATTTTTGTAAATCCTCTTTCGAAATATTTACCTTTTTTTGATTAGGGGCTTCTGAATTTGTATGGTTCCTTTTTTTTGTGTTGGATTCACAATTGGTAGAGAACAATATGGATACTACCAAAAAGACAATATTATATAGTTTCATTTATTTATTTTAAATGTAGGTAGTGAATATACATTACCACTTACAGTCGCTCACGTTAAAATATGTTAATTCTGATTTTATAAGTTATGAAGTCTGGTTCGGTGATGATTTTTAAATATGAAAGACCTAGCTGTTTAATATATAATGTCAATGTAGAAACAACACTTAACTACTACCTAACTGAAAATTCCCACAATTAAAAGATCTATATTCATGCTTTTTCATCGAATATGTCCATCAAATATCTCGATAAAGTACACATACTTTCGGTAAGCTGTTTTTGGATTGTGTTACGTTCATCGAGCTTTTTCTGCACTTTATCCCGATTTCTGTCAGTTACCGAAAAATAAGGGGTTTTGAACGTTTTACAACCTAGTTGGATACGCCTTGCTGCGTTTTTATTATATAAAAACGCAAGTCATGAAAACTATCTTAACTTTAATCTTTGTTCTTACAATCGGAGTAACAGCTCAAGCCCAGGAT
>JAAETN010000392.1 GCA_024228355.1 Maribacter sp.
AAGCAGTATTGGAATCGGCTAAATCTAGAAGTTGGAAAGACACTGGGGTAAACTGGTAGTATTTTGAATAAATACAATTGAGAATAAATGAGTGAATCAATTAAGGGATTTTGTTTGCATGGAAGAGAAAAAATTTACCCTAGTTCAGACGTTCCTGTTACCAAAAACACAGCCGTTATAGAAATGGAAATCCCTGCTTTGAAGAAGGGTGAAATATTGGCGAAAACTTTATACACAGGTATCTGTGGGTCTGACAATAGTGCCTCTTTGGGCAAAGCCAATTTTGATTGGGTAGAGCGCCCAAGAGTCATAGGCCACGAGTTCAGCGCTGAGATATTGGAATTGGGCCCAGGGAAACATGGTGATCTTAAAGTGGGCGACAAGTTTACACCTTTGGCAATGTTGGGATGTCAGGATGAGGAATGTCCCGCTTGTAGTGTTGCAAAATGGAATTTGTGCCCATCAAAACAGATAATCGGTTTTCATAGAAATGGGGGGTTTGGGCAACGTGTTGTTTTAGAAACTGATAGGGTTGTTCATTTAATGCAAGGGCTTACGCCAGAACAAGGAGCATTGGTAGAACCTTTGTCTGTAGTGGTAAACGCCCTTCACAATAAATGTAATATTAAGCCAGGTCAGGATGTCGTGGTTACCGGATGTGGGATTATTGGTTTGATGTCGGCAGAATTAGCAAAGGCAGCAGGAGCAAGAGTATTGGTTACAGGATTGGCCCATGATCGTGATATCAGATTGAAACGAGCTGCAGAAAGAGGCTTTATTACCTTGGAGGTCTCACCAGACAACACCCTTAAAAACCAATTGGATGCAGGAATCATTGACGCCAACGGAATTCCTTTTGGTACGAACGGACAAGTAGATTTACTCATAGAATGTTCTGGTGTACCTCAGGTCTTAACTGAAGCTATTTCAGTTGTACGGCCAGAAGGGGATATCTGTGTGATTGCGACCTACGGCAAGGAAGTTGAAATCAATGCTACACATTTAACCCGTACTTCTTTGAATATGAGAGGATCAATGGGATCATGTAGAGAGGATTATATGGTTGCCCAAAAATTGATGGTCACAGGGGTATTCCCCTCTGAACATTATACCGATATGTACGATTTTCAAAATATTACACAAGCATTCGAGGATTCGATTAAAGCAAACAATATGAAGGCGGTTGTTAAAATGAATTAATAATTATTTTCCAATAGGGAAAAGCCATATGCATACAATTTTTATTACAGGAGGAACCGGTTGTATAGGGTCGGTAACTATTTACAAATTATTACAATCAAAAGCAGTTGGAAAAATCGTTATAGCATCGCGGTCCAATAATGCAGATCCCTTAAAATTATGGTTAGGGGCGAATCTTGATCAAAAGTTACAATTTGTCACTTTGGACGTGTCTGATTATAAGGCGATTGAAGAGATTGTTTTAAAAGTAAACCCCACGCATATCATTCATTTAGGAGCGTACCAGAGTCCGGATTGTTCGAGGGACCATATTGGGGGAATGGAAATAAATACGGGGGGTACCATGGCCTTGTTTGATGTTGCAGAAAAGTTAGAGAACCTTAAGCGATTGGTCTTTGCAAGCTCAGCTGCAGTTTATGGAATGCGGTCCATGTATCCACAAGAGACCATAAGTGAAGATGTTCAGTTGGCACCGCCCAATCATTATGGAATTTGGAAATTGGCCGGGGAGCATTTGGCCCGCTTGTTTTATGATAAGACTAATGTTCCAACAGTTTGTTTAAGATTAAATACAACCTATGGCAAGGGTAGGGACAAGGGGATGACTTCGGCGCCTACAAATGCATTAAAGGCAATTGCAATGGGTGCGGTGTCCGGGAAACTAATTCCTTTTGAAATGCCATATCAAGGGCGTGAAAATTATCATTATGTAGAGGACGTTGGGGCTCAATTCGCTGCATGTACCCTGCAGCCTTATGAAGGTTTCGGAGCTTTCAATATAAAGGGAGAAACAATTGCCATAGAGGAGTTCTTGAAAATTGTTGAAGAACAGGCAAATGATTTGGGCATGGGTGAATTTTCGAGGTCCTCGATTTTGGAGGATGCACCACCTAACCTATTTGTACATGACTTGGAACATCAAAAAATAATGGAGTCATTTAAAAACTTACCATTGACGGAAATTAATGATGGAGTACGTAAATCCTTGGTAGAATTTCGAAAAATGGCCGAAAAAGGAATTCTGGAATATTCAACAGCAAGTTCATGAAAAAAATTGGTATAGGATTTATTGGGGCAGGGGATATTGCCAACTTACATGCAGAAGCCATCATTGACATGGATAATGCTGAACTTATAGGTCTATGGAACAGAACTTTCGAAAAGGGAGAGATCAAAGCAAATAAATTTGGATGTGAGAACTTCGCCTCAGTTGATGAGTTGTTAAACGATACAAGAATCGATGCGGTTTTTGTTCTCACGAATATGGAGACACATTGTGAGTACACTATCAAGTCGGCCCAAGCTGGGAAACATATATTGGTGGAAAAACCGGCGGCATCTAACATAGATGAATTACGACAAATGCAATCCGCTATTAATGAAGCCGGAGTGCAATGTATGCCCGTACACAATTATATTTACGAACCCGGTATTGAACGCGCCAAGTTTATGATAGATAATGGAAAATTGGGCGATATTACCCAGTTTTATATGATGTACAATATTCACCATTCGGATGAAATTAGGGCAAGATACCCTGGAGTTATCCGTCAGATTTTAACCCACCATTCGTATACGATGCTTTATTTGGCGGGGAATCCCAAAACAGTTTCATGTTTTAAAAATACCGTGGATGATACGTTAGCACCACAGGAAAATGTTGCTATGACCAATATTCAAATGGAAAATGGCACCCTTAGCCATCTATGCGCAAGTTTTGCCAATGATGACCACGCTGGTGACCCTTGGTCATGTATTATAAAAGTTATTGGAACAAAAGGAAGTACTCGCTATAGTTATAGGGATTTTGTTATCAATGATAGAAATGGAGCACATTCCCAAACGTATCAATGCTATCCGGAGTCTATTAAAAACACGGCCACCCATTTTATATACAATGTGTTGGGGAATGGTGAGGAACCATTATCCTCCATTAACGATGCTATTACTTGTCAGCGAATTATTGAGGCCTGTGAAAAATCTGTTGAACAAGGGATACATGTAAGCTTATAATCAAGTATTAATCAAAAACTAAAACACAATGTCAAAAAGTAAGAATCAATATTTCATAATATTGATAATTGTCTTTTCTTTTTTTGCGGTAGGATGTAAGGACAAGGGTAATTTACTTGAAATAAGGAAAGGTTCACATATTGTTCTTATTGGGAATAATCTCGGTTCCAGAATGATGAATTTTGGTCATTTTGAGACAGAGATGCACCAGCGTTATCCTGATAGCACTCTTTTTATTCGCAATATGGCCGATGGTGGAAATACTCCAGGTTTTCGCCCACATTCGTCACGTAATTCCCCATGGGCCTTTCCTGGAGCTGAAGAATTTCAGAAAGAACTTGCTAATAAATCGGGAAGTATAGGTCATTTTCCAACTGAGGATGAATGGCTCACGACGCTGAAGGCAGATATGATTCTTGCATTTTTCGGGTATAGTGAATCCTTTGAGGGTGAGGCCGGATTGGAAAATTATAAGGCCGAGCTTCAAGCGTTTATCCAGCATACAAAGAATCAAAAATACAATGGTTCAAGTGCTCCTCAAATAGTACTGATTTCGCCAATAGCTTTTGAAGATCTTTCCGCAAAAATGGATTTGCCAGATGGGAAAAGGGAAAACAAAAATCTGGCACTTTATACTCAGGCTATGAAAGAAGTGGCTGCCAAGGACAGTGTTTTGTTCGTTGATGCATTCAATGCAACGAAAAAGTGGTTCACATCGGAATCAAAAGATTTAACTGCAGATGGTTTCCAATTGAATGACTTTGGCTACCAGAAATTTGCCAAACTATTGGCCGATTCCGTATTTGGTGAAGCTGAAGAAAAAGCAGACCAAAATCGGCAGCTGGTCCATGAAGCGGTCATGGAGAAGAATTGGTTTTGGCATAATGATTTTAAGATTCCGAATGGGGTACACGCCTATGGAAGACGCTATGATCCTTTTGGTCCCGACAACTATCCTTTTGAAATTGAAAAAATCCGACAGATGACGGAAATTAGAGATC
>JAAETN010000393.1 GCA_024228355.1 Maribacter sp.
CGTAAGAATACACGTAGACATGTAATGGATGAGTCGGAAAAGTCGGCTAGTACGGCTCGGCAATTTCCAACGAAAAAAATTACAAGTACGGAAAAAGAACCAGATAATGTAGTTATCACCGGTGATGATAACACTGGGGGTAATTCGGATCGGCTGTGTCCAAGAAGAAAAACCGTGATTCCCGGAAAAATTGTAAATAATGGAGCAGTTCTCGGTGCTGATAACACCGAGGCTACACCAATTAAAGAAACCATAAAAGTTGTATACTGTAATGTCAACGGTATGGCAAAAAAATCCCTAATTAATATAGACACAATATTGAATGAAAACAAGGTGGATATATTTGGAGTATGTGAACATAAAAAAAGGCGTAAACATGATGTTCCACAGTTCGGAGGATACGATAGATGGGCATCATGCAGGAATAAGGAGAATGGAGGTGGTACGGCAATTTGGATAAAAAAAAATAAATTTGACCGAACCACTACCATTCCAATGACACCCATGAAAGCAGAGTGGGAGAGCGACCAAACATGGGTGGCATTAAAAGATGGTCCTGTGAGTATAGCGATTGGAATAGTGTACTCCAGACCAGTTGGACAATATTGTGAAATGGATGAATTTGTTGATAAAATGCAAGCACTAAATATCAGAGTGGTAGAGTTACAAGAGAAAGGATTTAAAGTAATAATTATGGGTGATTTTAATGCTAAAATAAAAAAAAGAGGAGATGGATTATTAGGAGACAACGAGGCTGGAAAATGTCTGCTAGACATGGCGGTCTTGGGAGGTCTTGAGATTTTAAATTTTAATCCGATAACAACTGGATCGTTTACCTGGGTACCCGAGGGCAAAAGAGAAAATCAGAATAAATCCGTGCTGGACTATATTTTGCATGGCCAAAATGTGGAAATTAAGTCATGTAAAATTGATGAAGATAGAGATATAAAAATTGAATCAGACCATGTTCCTATAATTTGGGAGTTTTATAAACATAATACTAATGAGTCACTTGGTGAGGAACCGAGGGAACAATGGAATGATTTTGAGAAAGCGGACTGGGATGCGTATAATAATTTAGTGGAATATAAGGTCATTAAGCTTTCCATGGAAAAAGAAGGCGATGAACCTGCATTAACTTATGACCAGTTACATGAGGCTATTCATAGTGCTGGAATTAGCATAATAGGAAAAAAACCGGTGGGGAAAACAAAACCTAAACGAGAAAGTGCACAGTTAATTTTTACCCGGAAATGCTTAGCTAGAGCAAGGAAAAAATTAACTAAATATATGAAAGTACCGTTACCGTATAGAGATCAAAAGGAAATTGATCGTATACGGCAACAAATTTGGTTAAACAGACAAAACGTAAGAAATCAAGAAAGAGAGGCAGAAACTACCAAAACGGAAAAATTTATGGATAGTATTACTCGTGAATGTGATAAAAATATGAAAAATCTTTACACATTCATGAATAAAAATAAAAAACCCATCCAGGAGAAATTTGGGCTCAAAGATCCTGAGGGTAATTGGATAAGTAATGACGAGGATATTAAACGTCAATTGCGTATCCAATGGGAAAAAATTTACCGATCCGGAATATGGCCTAAATCAAACATAAATAATATAACTACGGGATTACGAGTAGGGGAAGGAAGCAAACTCCGACTACAAGAAGAGATTGATAAATCTGAAATACTAATGGCGTTGGAACAACTGCATGCTGGAACGTCCGCAGGTACAACAGATATACCACCCGAATTATTAAAACATTTAGGTAATCGAGCCATTACGGAGATACACCTTTGGGCTAAACAAGTTTGGTTAACCCGGGATTCTCCAGTCCAAAATGATATGCTGCGTACGATTTTCCTGCATAAGAAAGGGGCCACAGATACATTGGACAATTATAGAACTCTCACCACTGGGTGTACTATTTGTAAAATATACAACCGAGTGTTGACGAATAGGATCCAAGATGCGGTAGAGGAATCCAATATTCTTGGGGAAATACAAAATGGATTTAGGGTTCGACGCAGATCACTAGACAACTTATTACTATTGGAGACTATAATGCGTAAAACGAAAAGGGAGAAAACAGATAATTTTCTAGCCCTTTTGGACATTACAAAGGCTTATGACCGAGTAGATAGGGACATATTATGGAAAGTCATGGAACTTATGGGCTTTCCGGATATTATTATAAATAACTTACGGGCAGCTTACCGTAATCCTATGAGTGTGGTCCATTTCCAGAATACGAAATCGGATCCGCTAAGTATGGAATTGGGATTAAAACAAGGGTGTGTGCTCTCTCCTGTTTTATTTGCCGTATACATCGCGGAACTAGGGGATCGATTGGCTAAATCGAATCTCGGAGTTTGTATTAATAATAAGAAAATACCTGGGATGTTCTTTGCGGATGATATGATGCTAGTAGGGTCACAAACGGACTTGAAAGCATTATTGGCAATTGTGGATGAATATGCCCAACAGTTTAAAATAGAATTTTCGGGTAAAAAAAGTACAATTATACCTTTGAATGGGCCAACTAGGGAATATAGAAAATGGAAACTGGGTGTTATGAATATAACAGAATCGGAATCGGAGGAAATTTTTATGGAAGAGGAGAATGAGGGGAGATATTTAGGTGTGACCATTAGCAGAAAAGGGAGTATATTTAAACCACAATGGGAACTGGCGATTCAGAAAGCACGGAGAGGAGCGGGATTAGTTGGATTGTTAGTTAGACGATGCAGTAATCCACTCACAATACTTAAACCGCTATGGCAATCGTATATATTACCGGCGGTTTTATACGGTACTGAAATTATGGACTTCAATAAGACTTATATTGAAGACATTGATAAAATACAGCGTGGGCTTGCGAAAACAGTAATGCGAGTACTACCGGGTACAGCAACGGCGGCATGTTATGCTACAACAGGCTTGTCCGATATTACATTCGAGATTTGGAAGAAGAAATTATCATATCATATGCATATAATGAGAATGGACGATACAAGATGGGCGAAATTTGCATATTGGGAACAGATCAAATGGGGAATGAATGAAAACTTATGGGACGAAAATGGAATAAAAGGGGATAGAAATATTGAGAATAAATCTAAATTTTGGCTAAATGAGGTGATTATTATGTCGAGGGATAATGACATAGAACTGCCTCAGAATTGGTCCAAACAGCAGATAAAGACATATGCTGAAGGCACTCGGGTACGAAATCTTAATAAACTAATAGAAAAAATGGATTCGTTACAGTGGTTAGGCCCGGTTAAGCAAGACCACATGTATGACAATAGGACACAGTCCTGGTGGTTAAAAGCTAAGGTGGGGGGTATTCGTCTAATTCCTAGAGATAACCCCACTTTAAAATGCATTATGTGTGGAGA
>JAAETN010000394.1 GCA_024228355.1 Maribacter sp.
ACACACTGGTGAGACGTAAAAGTTATTGAAGCGTATGCTTTCATGCGCAAAAGCATCAATATTGGGTGTCTTTACATGAGGATTTCCGGTATAGCCCAAATCACCAAACCCTTGATCATCAGTAATGATAATGATAACATTTGGTGATTCTTTTTCTTGGGCTAGTGCCAGTGTCGACAAAAAAAACAGCACTGAAAGTATGCCGAGAATATATTTATCCCTTTTCATTTTACTTACTTTTTGTTTTCCAGTTCATTTCCGTCTCGACCCGGCTCGACCTGACAGATAATATTTATATATGATTTTCTACTTATTTTATTCAGCTGACTTATTTTTAGAATGACTTTTGTTTTTACATTTTGCTAATAAAGTCAATAATTCAAAATCTTCATTGGCTAAGGCCAACTTTTTTGTTCTACTCCATCTCTTAATCTTTTTCTCAAAATATTCAGCTTGTTCAAACTGCATAAATTCCTGTTGGAAAATCAAAGACACTGGTCTTCTAGAAAAAGTATATGAATTATCATTTATTCCATAGTTATGTTCCTTTAATCTTCGCTCTAAATCATTGGTTAGACCAGTATAAAGAGAACTGTCAGAACATCTAACTATATATACATAGTAATACTTCATTAACATATCTTCCTGTCACTTCGAGCGGAGTCGAGAAGCAATCATTGCGCTTTTGATTTAACAACCTTTATCTCGACTCCGCTCGATATGACGGTTTTGTTTTGACCTAATAAATAACCCATGGTCGTTTTTTTTATTATTTCAAACCCAACCTATTCAATCCCCAACAAATAGATAATTCAATTTCAATGTATTGAACGCGGTATTGAATTCTTTAAGCTCCTTATCCAAAACTGCATCAAAAGCTTCAAGCTGGTCGTTTATTTGACCTGTAAGCTCATTTTTTACCGCAATATCCTGTTCTGTTGGAGGGAAATCATCAATGGCAACCAAACTATTTAAATGCCCTAACTTATTATTTAATCGAATAGGGAAATTCAGGGGATCTTGCCCGCTTCTATTTTTGGTCTGGTATAATGCTTTTTCTACTGTTGCCAGACTTTCCTTCATTTTCTTGGCCTTTTCAACTAATTCCTTGGTTTGTTCATTTTCCTTATACTGTTTGGTAAAAGCATCTAATTGCTTGGTAACTTTTCTGATTTTTTCAATGGATTGATGTGCTTTTTCAATAGTTGTATTTATGTCGGTAATAAAATCGAACTGTTTTTGCATATCGACTACTGAAACCTCAGCCCTGGGGTCTGGAATTATCTTGAATACTTGGGATTGGTTATCCCCATTAACATTCAAATGCACTTTATAGTCTCCTGGGACCGCCTTGGCACCCTCCAAACTTGCCCACCATAGAATCATGCCCTCCAATTTTTTAGCTCCTTTACCACGGGTATCCCAAACAAAGGTGTTGCCTCCTTTTTCAACTTCTAGTTTTTTATCCTTGTCCTTGGAAGAATTACTATAGGTAGCCAGGGTATCCCCACTCATTGAGGTATAGGTAAGTCGAACACTATCTTTCTCAGCATAATCCTTCAAATAAAAATGGGTGATTACTCCGTTAGGGTGATTGGCACCAGCTGTTTTAGAGGGTGTTTTGATTGTACCACCCTTTGTCCTATAAGAGTCTTTTGGTTTGTACATTATGGATGAGGCACTTTTCTTAATGGCATCCAATTGATGCAATACTGTTAGGTCATCAATAATCCATACGCTACGACCTTGTGTTGCGACAATAAGATTGTTGTTTTTAATTGTCAAATCAGTAATAGGAACGATGGGTAAGTTCATTTGAAATGGGCTCCAATTGGCACCATCATTGAAAGAAATGTACATTCCTGTTTCTGTTCCAGCATACAACAATCCTTTACGTTTAGGGTCTTCACGAACTACCCTTGTAAAATGCTCATTGTTTATACCGTTCGTTATTTTATTCCATGTTTGCCCGTAATCCGTGGTTTTGTACAGATAAGGTTGAAAATCGCCTAGCTTGTATTTGGTCGCAGCCACATAGCAGGTACCTTCATCAAAAGCAGAAGGTTCAATACTGTTTATCATATTCCATTCTGGCATGTTCGCTGGGGTAACATTGTCCCAGTTAGTTCCGCCATCCTTGGATACATGGATCAATCCATCATCACTACCTACCCATAACAAACCTTCTTTTAATGGACTTTCATTGGCTGCGAAAATAGTACAGTAATATTCCACACTTGTATTATCCTGGGTAATGGGTCCACCGCTGGAAACCAGTTTTGCCGGGTCGTTTCTGGTCAGATCATCGCTCAATAATTTCCAACTTTGTCCCTCATTCTCAGAAACATGTACATGGTTGGAAAAAGTGTACAGTTTTTTGGGATTGTGTTTGCTGAAAATAATGGGGAAATTCCATTGGAAACGGTATTTCATGCCTTCGGCACCATGACCCATGGGATTGTCTGGCCACACGTTAATGCCTCGAACCGTATTTTTGTCGTGATTTACGCGAGTCAGAAATCCATCGTAACTTCCTCCATATACAATATCATTATTCAAAGGGTCCACGGCTATATGGGCCGATTCACCACCTGCAGTAGGTTCCCAATCATCCTCATCAATAGTTCTGCCATCACTACGATGTTTTATCCGTAAAGTAGAATTGTCCTGTTGTGCCACATAAATGCGGTATGGAAATGCATTATCCGTGGTTACCCTATAAAACTGCGCTGTGGGTTGGTTGTAGTAGGTACTCCAGGTTTCACCTCCATCGTAGGAAATCTGGGCTCCACCATCATCCCCGATAATCATGCGTTTTCCGTTTTCTGGGGCAATCCAAAGATCATGATGGTCCCCATGCGGGGCGTTAAAAGTGTTGAACGTTTTACCCCCATCGGTAGATTTATGGTAATTGACATTCAATACATAAACCACATCCTCATCCTCTGTATCGGCATAAACTCTTGTGTAATACCAGGCTCTTTGCCGTAGTTTACGCTCACTATTGACCTGAGCCCACTTTTTGCCACCATCTTTCGACCGGTAAAGTCCGCCTTTTTCCTTATGTTCAACAATGGCCCAAACACGTTCGGAATTTTTGGGTGAAACCGTTACGCCGATTATCCCTAAAGTATCTTTTGGAAAACCTTCATTTTTAGAAATCTCTATCCAAGTTTCACCACTATCGGTACTCTTCCAAAGAGCAGAACCAACTCCACCACTACTTAAGCTGTAGGGTGTTCTTTGTGCTCGCCATGTAGAAGCGTACATTATACGTGCGTTGTTAGGGTCAAAAGTCAGATCTACGGCCCCAGATTGATTATTCACGAATAATTTTTTCTGCCAGGTTTTGCCACCATCGGTACTTTTATAGATTCCGCGGTCTTGAGTTGGTTTGTAAATATTCCCTAAAACTGCCGCATAAACCGTATTATGATCTGTTGGGTGAATTCTAATCCTAGGCACATGTCGGCTATTTTTAAGTCCGGCTGAAGTCCATGTTTTTCCTGCATCCTCGGTTTTCCAAATACCATAACCGGAGGATACATTACCACGAAGGGTTTTCTCACCGCCACCCACATATATAACATTTGGGTCGCTTTTGGCCACCTCAACAGCACCTATACTCCCCCCAAAATAACCATCGGAAATATTACTCCATGAGCGGCCACCATCCAAGGTTTTCCAAACACCTCCCCCTGTGGCCCCAAAATAAAAGAGATTGGGTTCGCCGGGGACACCCGTTACAGCAGCTGAACGACCACCACGAAAAGGACCCACCAAACGGTACTCCAAACTGGAATACAGTTCCTCTGGATATTCAGGAGTTACGGTAGTTGATTTTTTTCGTCTTTGAGCTAAGGTGGAAGTAGGTAATAGAAAAATGGCTAGCATTATCATGCTCGCCCAAGCGTAGAAGATCTTCATTTTTTAAGTATTGTTATTAGTCAACACTAAATGTAGGGAATTAATGAAATTAATTAGAATCTTAAACCACCTATTTTATATAGATCTTAGAGAAATTTATGGTCTTATACTATTTCTACAAATCCAAGAACTCGATGCAAACGGGGCTTGGCAGTTCTACTTCGCGAAGGAAACTTAAAGTACCTTCATTTATATTTCTTCTATAAATTGTAATGTTATTGCTCCGTTGGTTGGCTACTAAAAGAAAGTTCCCGCTTGGATCTATTCCAAAATTTCTTGGCCAATCCCCTTTTACACTTTCCCTACCTACCATGCTTAATTTGCCATTAGATGGGTCTACCTTGAAAAATACAATGGTATTTTCCCCACGGTTGGAACCGTAGAGGAATTTACCGTCCTTGGACAAGTGTATGTCAGCACAATAACTGCCCCCTTCAAAGTCCATTGACAAGGTCGATTGCGTTTCCACCTCAACATATGAATTGTCAGTATTCCTCTGTAATACCGTAATAGTAGAATTCAGTTCGTTGATGACATAGAGGTATTTCCCGTCCTGACCAAAAGTGAAATGCCTTGGTCCAGCTTTTGGGGCCATTTCCAATGAAGGCTGCACAGAAGGGACAAATTGCCCATCTTCAAGCGTATAGCGTTTCACCGCATCCAATCCTAAATCGGCAGTAAACAATCCGTCTTTGGTGAATTCTGCAGAATGAGCATGGGACGTCTTTGTAGAATCCAGTATTTTATGATCAATGAACTGTGGTTTTGGTAAAAGACCCCCATTTTCACCCAATTTAAAAATAGTTAGGCTACCTCCTGAATAACTAGAAGCGGCTAAAAAACGACCATCTTCAGACAATCCAATATGGCATGGATGTGCTCCAACCGTAGCATCGGAATTGATTTTTATCAACTTTCCATTATCTATGCTAAAGGCTGCCACTCCACCACTGGAATTTTCATAAGCATCAGTCTCTTCCACGGCGTACAAAAACTTTTTATTGGAAGAAATCCTTAAAAAAGAAGGATTGTCTATTGAAGCTGCCAGTTTTTTATCGCTGAACTGTCCATTATTGGCATCAAATTCATAGCTATAAATACCTTCACTTCCGTTTTGGGTATAGGTGCCAACAAAAAGCGTGTAGGTCTTCAATGTTTCAGATTTCTTGCATCCGATAATAAATAGAATTGAACATAAAAATAAAAAAGTGGTCTTCTTCATGGGATAAGATCTATTAAACGCTAAAAATAATAAGTAAATTCGAGAATCAACTCGAAGATACCAAAGTATGTTTTACTTCCTTTCTTAAAAAATAGCCTGTGACAATTGTTGCCAGAACATCTGAAATAGGGAAGGAAATCCAAACTCCCAATTCTCCTAAAAAGCTTGGTAAAATCAAAATCAAAGGAATAAAAAAGAAGCCTTGGCGGGTTAAGGTCAATAGCAATGCAGGTACGGCCTTGCCCACGGCCTGAAAATAGGCCGCCCCAATAAGTTGCAAAGCAATGATAGGGGTAGCCGCGAATACCCATCGCATTGCAGAGGGAGTGTGCTCCATGACAAAGGCATTGGTCACTATTTCCAATTGTGAAAGATCTGGATTATTGCTTAAAAACAAGGAGGCTATGTCCGCAGGGAAAACCATGAGTCCAATAAAAACCAATGTTGCCATAAGCGCTGCATATTTAATGGCTGTAATAATAGATTCTTTAACTCTGTCATACTTATCAGCGCCATAATTGTACCCAGCAATAGGCAAAAAGCCCTGGGTAACGCCAAAAACCGGAAATAATGCAAACATGAGCATACGACCAATAATGGCATAAACAGCAACCATGGCCTCACCTCCCAAATCGAACAAGATATTATTCATTAAGAGGTAAATTAGACTTACCACGGCCTGCCTTGATAAGGTGACAAAACCCAGAGAACCAATTTCTTTAAGAATTGGGGTATTTAATCTAAAGTGCGGCAATCGTAGTTTAAGTTCAGAATTTTTGGAGACAAAAAAATAAAATACATAACCAAAACATAAGATATAACTAATAGTACTGGCCCAAGCGGCGCCGGCCATTCCCCAATCAAAAACATATATAAACAGGAAATCCATGAACAGATTACCAACTGACGGGATAATCATTGCTATCATGGCAAACTTAGGTTTCCCTTCTGCCCGAATAACAGTATTGCCCATCATACATAGCGCAAGAAAAGGAACTCCACAAACAACAATAATGTAATAAATCTTGGCAGGATCAAATATTGCACCCTTACCTCCAAAAGCAGGAATCAATTCATTGACATAGGTCAAGCCTAATGTTACCATAGACAATGTGACCAAAAGGGTCAATGAAATCTGGTTTCCAAAAGTTTTTAAGGCTTTTTCCTTATTATCTGCACCCAAGGCACGCGAAATGATACTGGATCCACCGATTCCAATGGCCATACCTAAGGCACCAATAAAAAATGAGACTGGTAAAACTACATTGATTGCGGCAATTGCGATAGAACCAATCCAATTACCTACAAAAATAGAGTCAACCAAGATATTGAGTGACATGACCAAGATACCGATAGAAGCCGGCACGGCCTGCTTCACCAACAATTTACCGATGGGTTCTGTTCCTAGTTGGTCTGATGTGACTATGGCCATAGTTGACTCTAAGATTTTTAAACAGGGTGAAGATTGAGGATACGAAAATAGTAGATTACTTTGAATAAAATCCCTTCATTTCTTTGCTTGTCCAAAGAAACGAATCAAAGAAAAGACACTTTCTTCGCATGAATTTTTCCGCTTAGACGGAAAATCAGAATCGAAACTTTTCCATCCTGCTTTGGCAGGAAGAGTACCACCGAAGCTTCCGCTTCCTATTCTTGAAGAAAGAAATGCAAACAACTATAATCTTTACTGGAATAAACTTTTATGAAGGAAAGGCATTGCTTTCCTGCCAAGTGTTAATCCAATTGGCCATTAGCTGTACCCATGCATCATTATCATTTAGACAAGCCACATGCTTGTATGCTTTACCTCCCGCTTCTTCAAACTGGAGTTTGCCCTCCATGGCTATTTCTTCCAAGGTCTCCAAGCAGTCGGCCACGAAAGCAGGTGTTATTACGGCTAGACGTTTTTTCCCTTCTTTGGCCAAACGCACAAATTCAAAATCGGTAAATGGTTTTAGCCAAGGATCATTGGGCAATCGGGATTGGAATGAAATACTGAACTCACTCTCATCCAAGCCTAAATACTTTGTAACCTTTTCCGTAGTATTAAAACACTGATGACGATAGCAGGTATTGTGGGCTACTGAGTTAGTTGTGCAGCAATTATCATCTATTTTGCAATGGAATTTAGTGGGATCCGATTTTCGGATATGCCGTTCAGGAATACCATGATACGAAAACAGGATATGGTCGTATTCAAATTCATTTAACCCATCTGCGATACTTTCCGCTAGTACTTTAATATAATCCTCATTCTTGTAAAAAGCAGGCATTGTGGTCAAATGCATTTTAGGAAAAAATTTCTGTTGTTCTTCCATGGTCTTTACGACCACCGTTTCAAAAGAAGACATGGCGTACTGCGGGTACAAGGGCACCAACAATACCTCATCAATCCCTTTATCATTCAATTCCTGAAGGGCATTTTTTATGGTCATACTACCATAGCGCATTCCCAAAGCAACAGGGATTTTAATTTCCTTAGCGACTTTTTCCGAAAACCGCTTGGTAATTACGATTAAAGGCGAGCCTTCTTCCCACCATATTTTCTGATAGGCCTCGGCGGATTTTTTTGGTCTGGTCCGAAGAATTATTCCGCGAACAATTATATTACGCAACCATTTGGGAACGTCAATAACCCGAGGGTCCATTAAGAATTCATTCAAATAGGGTTTTACATCCTTTGGGGTGGGACTGTCAGGAGAACCCAGATTGACCAATAAAACACCTTTCATATATCCGTTTGTTTATCTGCGCAAAAATACCAATTGTGGATTAACCAACTGGTTATATTCCTTTAAATAGTATCAATGTTGGTATAAGGATTTATGATTCTTCGATTCTTCTAAAATTTGATGAACCTGGAACTTATTCTTTTTAATCGTTAAATTTGGGGTTAATTCTATTTATGAGGTTCATTTCTATAATCATATTATTTTTCGGTCTTGTGAACTTGGGCTATACCCAACAAATCACATGTTCGGCTGAGGACAAACAGGCTTTTGAGGACAAAATTATTGAAATCGATGGACTCTTGGAAAAGGATTTCGGCCAGACCCTTGTTGCTGTCGGCAAAACATTCTTAGGCACACCTTATGTTGCCAAGACCTTGGAAATTGGGGAAAGCGAAACCCTTGTTGTAAATCTTCATGGGCTGGATTGCACCACATATGTGGAAAATGTCTTGGCCTTTAGTCTGCTTTTAAGGAAAGGGGAATCGGATTTCAACTCCTTTGTAAAGGAACTAGAAACCATTCGGTATAAAAATGGAAAGCTCGATGGTTACGCATCTCGTCTGCATTATTTTTCAGAATGGATAGCCAATAATGAGGAGAAGGGATTGTTAAAAGATATTTCTTCTGAGCTTGGCGGTGTTGAAATAACGAAGGAAATCAATTTTATGAGCTCACATAGGGATTTATATCCTCATCTAATAAATGATGAGAACTATGAAAAGATCCAGGCCTCCGAAAATTATTTGAATAATGAATCCATTTGTTTTTTGCCCCAAGACCAAATTGTAGCAAATGAACATTTAATCAAATCCGGGGATGTTATCGCCCTAACTACTTCTATCGATGGGCTCGATATTACCCATACCGGAATTGCATTAAGGGAAAAAGATGGACGAATTCACCTTTTACATGCTTCTTCCTCTGGTGAAGTCAAAATTTCAGGTTTGCCTTTGGTAGATTACCTTAAAAAGGTGAATAAGAATACTGGAATTATGGTTGCGCGGGTAAATTAACCCTATTCAAAACAAACTACCCAGTCCATTTTACATCCTCAAGCCTAAAATAAAGTGCTCATTTCTGTATTTACTCGAACTTTTAACGTTTTCCATCGTACAATTTGATATTCTAATGCAAAGCTTAAAGTTTGATGTACAGACTAACCGGTCTTTTTCACTAATTCGTATAAAAATCAGTACATTCTGAAAAAAGCATCAGACATTTGAAAGTGACATCACATATTTTTTAGGCGTAGTACCATACTTTTTCTTAAAAGCAGCGATAAAATGGCTTGAAGTACTATACCCCACTTTCAATCCTACCTCGTTTACGTTATTTTGGCCTGTTTCTAGCAATCTCCGGGCATGTTCCATTTTATAATCGAATAAAAAACTGTAAACAGTATCCCCGTATATCTGTTTGAAGCCTTCCTTAAGTTTCTTTAAACTCAGTCCGACTTGCTTGGCCAAATCAGGCAGGGAAGGCGGCTCGGCCATATGCGAGATCATTATTTCCTTTGCTTGTTTAATTCTTTTTACATTTTCTTCATCGACCAAAAAAGGGCATTGCTCTAAATCGGCATCCGTACTTTTATTAAAATAAAGGGATATAAGTTCATAGACCTTGCCTTTTATATAGAGTTCCTTAATGGATGGATGCAGGTTATAACTCATTATCTGACTTAATACTACTGCAATAGCCGGCGAAACCTCTTCTTGGGCATAGTACTTTTTCTCCTTGTTCTCAACACTAAGAAAGGGAATGTAATCAGCCTCTTTTGAAAATAGGGAATGAAATTTACGAATGGTCATTACTATCGAAACAATCCAGGAATTGGGCGCCATTTCCATATTCATCGGAAGGTCTAACTGCGTATTATACAAAAGCAGGGAATTTTCCTCGGAAACCTCAAGCGCATACCTCCCTTCATTGAATATGAATTTGGCATTACCCTTCAAACAGAAATGAAATTGAAGAAAGGTACTATCAATCTCACGTATAACCTTTTGTTTTTCAATGGTATCATTTTGCAATTTTAATACATAAACCCCATCTTCAATCAACACTTCATCATAGGAACCTTGAGCGACATTTTCTTTTTTCATTGGAAATAAATCTTTGAATTTTATTTAGATATATTCTAAATAATAATTTTAGAAATCCTTTAAATTCATCAATAAATCACGGATTCACGGCAATTTACAACGAAATAGGTTCAAAATATCGAATTTCGACACTATTTGTTCCTCTAGCGTTATATTTATTCAAATGATGCGCATATTTTTGTGCTCGTTCTACTGGATTCATGAAAGCATATCACATTTCCAAACATAATTCATTTTATACCATTGGCCTTAATTACAAAAAGGCCGATGCTGTTGTTCGTGGTAATTTTAGCCTTGATGAGCCTGCAATGGCAAACCTGCTTGTACAAGCCAAGGCTCAGGAATTAGACGGACTATTGGTGACCTCTACCTGTAATCGTACTGAGCTGCACGGTTTTGCCCAGCACCCATTTCAATTGATAAAGTTACTTTGCGACAACACTCAGGGTACTATCGAAGAATTTCAGGAAGTGGCTTATGTTTACAAAAATAATGAGGCTATTTCGCATTTATTTCGCGTTGGTACTGGTTTGGACAGTCAAATTCTAGGGGATTTTGAAATAATCAGCCAGTTACGACAGAGCTTCAATCGTTCAAAAAAACACGACCTTGCGAATCCGTTCATGGAAAGGCTTACAAATTCGGTGATTCAAGCAAGTAAACGTATTAAAAACGAAACCGAGATTTCATCGGGGGCTACATCTGTGGCATTCGCCTCTGTTCAATACATCCTAAAAAATATTGAGGACATCTCGAGTAAGAATATTTTGCTCTTTGGCACTGGTAAAATTGGGAGGAATACCTGTGAAAACCTAATAAAACATACCAATAACTCCCATATCACCTTAATAAACCGAACCAAGGACAAAGCAGAGAAAATGGCCGGTAAGTTCAATTTGCTGGTAAAGGATTATGGGGATCTACAGACTGAAATCCGTAATTCAGATATCTTGGTTGTTGCTACTGGGGCGCAATCACCTACTGTTTCCAAAGAATTGATCTATCCGAAAAAACCTTTATTGATCTTGGATTTGTCCATTCCAAAGAATGTAGCAGATAATGTTTCCGAAATCGACAATGTAACCGTAATACACTTGGATCATTTATCCCAAATGACAGATGAAACCTTGGAGCGTAGAAAACAATTTGTCCCACAAGCAGAGGGGATTATCGAAGAAGTAAAGCGTGAATTCATCCAGTGGCTCGAAACTCGAAAATTCGCCCCAATCATTAAGGCTTTGAAGAAGAAGTTGAATACCATGAAAGAGGAAGAGCTCGATTATCAATCCAAAAAACTTTCCAACTTCAATTCTGAACAGGCCGATGTTATTTCTGGCCGTATCATTCAAAAAATAACCAAACAGTTTGCTAATCACCTTAAGGATGCCAATGGAGATGCAGACGAAAGTTTAGCACTTATTCGAAAAGTTTTTCAGCTAGAATCAAATTCCCAATGAGCAAGATTATAAGAATTGGTACCCGCGATAGCGAATTGGCGTTATGGCAGGCAAATACCGTTAAGAGCAAACTCGAAGCATTGGGATATGAGACTGCCCTAATACCTGTAAAATCAGCAGGTGATTTAGTATTGGACAAACCCCTCTACGAACTTGGCATAACAGGGATCTTTACCAAAACCTTGGATGCAGCTATGCTTAATGGTGATATTGATATTGCCGTACATTCAATGAAAGATGTACCTACGGCCCTGCCACAGGGAATTGTACAAGCAGCGGTTTTAGAACGTGGCAACTATCTGGATATTCTAGCATTTAAGGATAACGAGGAGTTTTTAGCAAGTAGGGACGCCATAATCGCTACTGGTAGTCTTCGTAGAAAAGCCCAATGGTTAAATAGATATCCTACCCATACCATTGTAGAGCTGCGTGGGAATGTGAACAGTCGTATGCAAAAGTTAAGGGACAATGACTGGAACGGCGCTATTTTCGCCGCTGCTGGACTTGATCGTATTGGCCTTGAACATGAAAACACCATAGGCCTTACATGGATGGTCCCGGCACCGGCGCAAGGAGCTATTATGATAGCTACTTTGGAAAATGATGCATTTGTTCGCGAAGCCTGCACTGAACTGAATCATGAAGCTACCGAAATATGCACTGGGCTTGAGCGGGAGTTTCTACGCCTTTTAGATGGAGGTTGTACGGCCCCAATAGGTGCTTTGGCATATATCAATCATAAAGAAGAGGTAAACCTAAAAGGAGTATTATTATCTCTTGATGGCACCAAAAAATTAGAAGCGGAATTTACTGCTGCTCTTGGTAAGCATGAGCATATTGCCCGTGATTGTGCCAACAGTATTCTGAGCCGTGGCGGTAAACACCTGATGGGTGAAATACAGCGCGATAGTCACAGTACCGATGTGTTTTCGACCAAAAAATTGACACAAGATCAAAGACTAAGTTTTCTGGATGGTATTCAAGTAGAATCTGAGGATTTTATCAAAACAAGTCCGACCAGGATTCCAATAAAAGTACTGAAGACTGAAATGCAAAACGTTGTCATAACAAGTAAAAATGCTGTTGAGGCCCTATTGACCAATGTGAGTGCAGATGAACTTCAATTCAAGAACATTTATTGCGTAGGACGGCGAACCAAACGACTTATTGAAAAACGTATAGGCAAAGTCAAGCATTTTGAAAAGAACGCACAAAAACTTGCCGACCACATAGTGGACTATTTGGAGGGTACGGAAGTCACATATTTCTGCAGTAATCTTCGTCTAGACGATCTTCCAAACGTTTTAACCAAAAACAATATTATCGTAAACGAAATTGAGGCCTACAAAACTAAATATTCGCCAGTTGAAGTAGGTCTAAATGTTAAAGGTGTACTCTTTTTTAGTCCGTCAACCGTGGAAAGCTATATGCAAATGAACAAGGCCGATAAAATTGCCTATTGTATTGGGGAAAGCACCGCAAAGGCCGCTAGAGAACACTTTACAGATGTAAGAGTTGCTAAAATTCCTGTGGTAGAGAGTGTTGTTGATTTGGTAAATGAAGATTATAGTGCTTAGGTTTTAGCTGTTAGCTATTGAATTTAAAATGAGGGATTTTAGAAAACTTGAAATTTGGAAAAACGGTATAAAAATCGTGAAGCACGTTTATGAGTTATCCGATAAATTACCTTCAGCGGAAAAGTTTGGCTTAAGAAGTCAAATTACCAGAGCGGTAGTTTCAATTCCTTCTAACATTGTGGAAGGCTGCAGCAGAAATAGTGAGATTGAGTTCAAACGATATCTAGAAATAGCTATTGGATCTCTTTTCGAAGTAGAAACACAATTAATTATCGCTAAAGAATTAGAATTCATTGAACCTAACGAACTTCAATTCATTTTCAACTTGATTGAAAAAGAGGCAAAAATGATTAATAGTTTAATTAACAAGATAAAAGTGGCCAAAGGCTAATTGCCAAAAGCTAAGAACAAAATATGAAAAACGACTTATTCCTGAGGGCCTTAAAAGGCCAAACCGTTGACAGACCCCCCGTTTGGATGATGCGGCAAGCAGGTAGATACTTGCCTGAGTTTATGGAAATTCGTAAGAAATATGATTTCTTTACCCGTTGTCAAACCCCAGAGCTTGCTTCCGAAATAACCATACAGCCAATTCGTAGATATGGTATGGACGCCGCAATATTGTTCAGTGATATCCTGGTTATACCACAAGCAATGAACATAGAGGTACAGATGAAACCAGACTTTGGACCATACCTGCCAAATCCCGTTCAATCCCAGGAGGCGGTTGACAACATAATTGTACCTGACGTACATGTAGAATTGGATTATGTGATGCAAGCCATTAAAATGACCAAGGAGAAATTGAACGATCAAATTCCCTTAATTGGTTTCGCAGGTTCCCCATGGACAATTCTATGCTATTGTGTACAAGGACAAGGAAGCAAGACTTTTGACAAGGCCAAGGAATTTTGTTTTACCAAGCCAATTGCCGCACATCAATTATTGCAAAGGATAACAGATACTACAATCGCCTATTTAAAGGCTAAAGTAAAAGCAGGTGTTAATGCTGTACAGGTATTTGATTCCTGGGGTGGAATGCTTTCCCCAACCGATTATCAAGAATTTTCCTGGAAATACATTCAGCAGATTATCGATGCTTTAAAAGATGAGGCCCCTGTAATTGTTTTTGGTAAAGGTTGTTGGTTCGCCTTAGGCGAAATGGCCAAATCTGGAGCCGCTGCCTTAGGTGTAGATTGGACCTGTTCAGCACGAAACGCGCGTTATTTAACTGGAGGCAACATTACCTTACAAGGGAACTTTGACCCGGCAAGATTATTATCTCCACCAGCAGACATCAAAAAGATGGTGACCCAAATGATCAACGAATTTGGAAAGGATAAATACGTGGTAAATTTAGGTCATGGGATTCTACCAAATATTCCTTTGGAAAATGCGAAAGCGTTTATAGATGCAGTTAAGGAATATAAAAACCCACAATAGATAAAAAATACCATTCGGTTTTATGTTTTTAGCCTTTGAGAAGTACTATATAGAGCCTATTGCCGAGAAAGATGCTTGGAAACTTTGTGATTTTATAATTTCAAATACCGAGCGACTAAAACGTTATTTCCCCAAGACAATAGCGCAAAATCTGACCCCTGATTTATCGCGGATTTTTGTTGTCAAGAAGGTAAAAGCGTTCACTGCGAATGAAGAATATCTGTTCAAGCTAAAAGAAAAGAAGAGCCGAACAATTGTCGGACTAATATATATCAAAGAACTTGATTGGGATAAAAAACAGGCCGAACTCGCTTATTGCATTGGTTATCAATATGAGGGACAAGGATGGATGTACGAATCCGTCCAAGCATTATCTGGTTATGCATTTGATACTCTAGGGCTTAAAACCTTGCAAATCATAGTACATAAAACCAACCCTGGCAGTATTAAAGTGGCTGAAAAATGTAGTTATACCTGGCAGCGTACTTTATTGAAAGAACATACACCTCCAGGTGAGAATGCACTGGATATGGAACTATATGAATTGTACAAATGAAAGATAAATTCTACCAATACATTCTAAAACTACAAGATTCAATTACCTCTAAATTGGAAGAAGTTGATGGCGTGGCCAAATTTCAAGAGGATATTTGGAAACGTCCTGAAGGTGGGGGTGGCCGTACGCGAGTCATAGAAAACGGTACTATATTTGAAAAAGGGGGGGTGAATATTTCCGCCGTTCATGGGGCATTACCCGAGAGTATGCAAAACTATTTCGGGGTAAAGGATTCTGATTTCTTCGCCTGCGGACTCAGCTTGGTATTACACCCCAAAAATCCTATGGTTCCTACGGTTCACGCTAATTGGCGGTATTTTGAAATGTATGATAAAGAAGGGAATATTGTTGACCAATGGTTTGGTGGTGGACAGGATTTAACGCCCTACTATCTTTTTGATGAAGATGCCACCCATTTTCATGCTATTAGCAAAATAGCTTGTGACAAACACAATCCGGATTTTTACCCAACGTATAAAAAGAAATGTGATAATTATTTTTGGAACACGCACCGAAATGAAGCACGCGGTGTAGGTGGACTCTTTTTCGATTATTGCAAAGCAACAGGGGATATGAGCATGCAGGACTGGTATAATTTTGTTGTCCAAGTTGGAAATAGCTTTCTCGAAGCTTATGTTCCCATAGTAGAAAAAAGGAGAAATCTTTCATACTCCAAAGAGCAACGCGATTGGCAGGAAATTAGACGAGGACGCTACGTTGAATTCAATTTGGTTCATGATAAAGGAACCTTATTTGGTCTAAAAACCAACGGCCGTATTGAGAGTATCCTAATGAGTTTGCCACCTCATGTACAATGGCAATATGACCATCATCCCGATAATGGAAGCCAGGAGGAGCGTCTTTTACAAATATTGTCAAAACCTAAAGATTGGGTGTAAATGAATAAACAATTACTTTTTACTATATCTATTGTGCTTTTTTTTATGTATTCATGTAATCGTTCTAAACAGACTAAAAGCGATATCGCCCTTGAATTTACCCAAGACACTTTGAATGTTGGGTATACTTATTGGTGGCCAGAATCCGGGCCATTTATTGGAGAATGTGGCGATGAACTCTCGCTTGTTTTCAGTGGTACCGTAACAGATATCCTAGAATCGACAGATGAGGCCGGACCACTTTACAACTCGCAAAGAGGGTTTGTTCAAATTGACCGTGTATTCAAAATTAAGGAGCTAGAGGCTAAAAGTTACACCAGCCAACAATTCTTTGCTTCTGATTGTTTTGATGGACTTGAGCTTAAAAAAAATGACTTTGTCATTGTTTTCTGCTATGATTACGAAAATGACTACAGCATCCCAGGTGGGCAATCCATTTTAAAAATTGATTCGTTGAATGATCCCTTGATCTCTTCAATTAAGAAGTACATTAATGCGGACCAGAATCCATCTAAAATCAAAAAAGACATGAAATTATGGGAGAATCATGGTCTGGGTGAGGCTTTGGAAAGAATTATTCAATGCCATGAAAACATTAACTAGCCCATAAATACTTAAATTTGACAAAGAGATATTCTGTGTACATATGAAACTTAAGATCTTCCAAATAGATGCGTTCACTGACAAGGTTTTTTCGGGAAACCCAGCTGCTGTCTGTATTATGGATTCTTGGTTGGAAGCTTCTTTAATGCAACGAATTGCCGCTGAAAATAATTTAGCTGAGACCGCCTTTGTGGTCAAAGATAAAGGCCAATATCATATTCGTTGGTTCACACCTGAAATTGAGGTTGATTTATGTGGTCATGCGACCCTGGCTTCGGCCTTTGTTCTTTTCAATCATTACATCCCAGATGCTGAAACCATTGATTTCTACTCCCCTAGAAGCGGCCCCTTAACAGTTGAAAAGGGTGTTGATGACTATTATGTTATGGATTTTCCCGTTGATGTCTTAAAGAAAGTGGAATCTGCCCCAGAGATAAATGAGGCTCTTGGAATAAAACCAGAGCAGACGTTCAAGGGCAAGACAGATTATTTACTTATCTACGACAGTCAAAAGATAATTGAGGAAATTACCCCAAACTTTTTTCTGTTGGACAAAGTAGACGCTAGAGGGGTAATCGTCTCTGCCAAAGGAGTGGAAGTAGATTTTGTTTCCCGCTTTTTTGCTCCCCAATCGGGAATCAGTGAAGACCCCGTTACAGGCTCGGCGCATACGACATTGACTCCTTATTGGTCCAAAGTTCTAGGTAAGAATGTCCTTTCTGCCGAACAATTATCCCAAAGAGGTGGTAAACTTATTTGTGAGGACCTGGGCAATCGTATAAAAATATCAGGTAAAGCTGTACTATATTTAGTCGGCGAAATTGAATTGTAAATTAATAATCCAATACCAATATGTACCCAATCATAAGAAACAGAAGACTTCGCTCATCAGAATCCATAAGACGATTGGTTCGTGAAACCAGTATCACCCCTGATGATTTTTTGGTGCCTTTATTTGTGGTTGAAGGCAAAAACGTAAAAGAGGAAATCGCTTCAATGCCCAATTATTATAGATTGAGTTTGGATAATTTGGATAGGGAGGTCAAATTGCTATGGAAAATGGGACTTTGTGCTGTATTATTATTCGTAAAGGTTCCCGATAAACTTAAGGATAATAAAGGCACAGAAGCTTTGAATGCAGACGGGTTGATGCAACGCGCCATAAAGACAATAAAAAATGCCTGCCCTGATATGTTGGTTATGACTGATGTAGCATTGGATCCCTATTCATCATACGGCCATGATGGTATTGTTGGTGACGGACAAATATTGAATGATGAAACTATCGATATCTTAAGTGAAATGAGTGTTTCACATGCCAAGGCTGGTGCAGATTTCATTGCACCAAGTGATATGATGGATGGTCGTATTCTATCGATTCGGGAAGCTTTGGAAGATGAAGGTTTTATAAACACAGGTATTATGAGCTATAGCGCCAAATATGCAAGTGCTTTTTATGGCCCATTCCGCGATGCATTGGATTCGGCTCCAGTTGACATCAAAAATGTGCCAAGGGATAAAAGGACCTATCAGATGGACTTTACCAATAGGTTTGAAGCGATTCGTGAAACCCAAATGGATATAGATGAGGGAGCCGATATAGTAATGATAAAACCAGGTATTGCGTATTTGGATATTGTTCGTGAAATACGTAATGAAGTCGAAGTTCCCATTGCTGTTTATCAAGTTTCTGGGGAATATGCCATGCTAAAAGCTGCCGCTGAAAAAGGGTGGTTAGACCATGATGCCGTAATGATGGAGCAACTCTTGGCCATAAAAAGGGCTGGAGCGAATATCATTGCCAGTTATTTTGCGAAAGATGTAGTTAAATTACTTAGTTAGGTCTTTTATCTACTTGTTATTCCTAGTTGTTCGGGAATCCCAATAATTTATCTTTTAATGTGATTATTTAATGAGATATTTACTTTTTATACTAGTTGGTTTATTTGTCGCGAATGCCCATTCACAGGAGGATATTGTTGTTCCTTTGGAAATAAACGCCACCCAAGGTTTGGCTTATGGCACACTTACCAACATGGGTATGGATTCCACTTTAATTTACACGAGGGTAGATTCCATTATAACAAACGGCATACGTAATAATGCCTTCCCAGGAGCACAAGTACTGGTAGCCAAGAAAAGCACGATCATTTTCCATGAAAGTTATGGTTATCATACCTATGATAGTATTCAAACTGTGGAAAAGGATGATATTTATGATTTGGCCTCAGTAACAAAAATCTCTGGGCCTCTACCAGCCTTAATGAAATTAGTTGATGAAGGCAAACTTGATTTAGACCTTCCATTTAGCACCTACTGGACGGATTGGAAAAGCATTAAGGACAAAAAGAACATTACCTTAAGGGAAATATTAGCACATCAAGCAGGACTAACCCCATATATTGTCTTTTTAAATAAGGTAATCAAGAAAAATGGGGATTTGAAAAAACGTTTCATACGCACCCAATCAAATTCCAAGTTTAACAATCAGGCTTACGACAATCTTTTTGTGAAAAACAGCTTTAATCGTAAAATGTATCGCATGATCAATAGATCAAAAGTTAGCGATCAGAAAAAATACAAATATTCTGGACTCACATTTTTAATATTCCCAAAACTTATTGAACAGTTGAGCGGTATAACATATGAGAACTATGTTACGAATAACTTTTACTCCCCCTTAGGGGCAGGAACTTTAGGATTCAGACCAAAAACCAAAAACTTCCCGAATAAAGTAGTCCCAACCGAAATTGATACGCTTTACAGACATACTCTGACACAAGGTTGGGTTCATGACGAAAACGCATCACTTTTGGGAGGAGTTTCCGGAAATGCAGGTCTGTTTGGCACTGCGACAGATTTGGCCAAGCTAATGCAGATGTATCAGAATTTTGGGTCCTTTGATGGAAAGCGTTTTATATCCGAATCAACAGTAAAGGAATTTATTCGTGTGCAATTTCCAGGAAATGAAAATCGAAGAGGTTTAGGTTTCGACAAACCCTTGTTGAATAATGTGGAGCTAACATTATCCGATGCTTACCCAGCACCTGAGACCAGCCCTATGAGCTTTGGACATAGCGGTTTTACAGGAACTTTCGTTTGGGCCGACCCCGAAAACCAATTGGTATTTATTTTTCTTTCCAACCGTGTAAATCCTACAAGGGAGAATAGAAATTTGTACGAAATGAACATTAGAGGGGCGCTTCAGCAAGTTTTTTATCAGGCTTCATTACTGAATTAACCCTTATTTATCATTATTTTAGTCTCCATAAACCAAGTACATGGGATTACTTTTATTTTACGCTTTTATATCAATTTTTTTCTCCTTTCTATGCTCCATCCTAGAGGCTGTTTTATTGAGTATAAACCCTACTTTTATCAATCTTAAGATAAAAGAGGGTAAGGCTTATGCAGAAACTTTGGAAACGCTTAAAAAAGATGTAGACAAACCTTTAATAGCCATTCTCACTTTAAATACCATAGCGCATACCGTTGGTGCAATTCTAGTAGGGGTACAGGCTAAAGTAGCATATGCAGATTTGTACGGCAGCACTCAAAGATCAATCCTTGGAATAGAATTTACCGAGGATGTGATGGTTGGTGTGGTTTCTACGGGTATGACCGTCCTTATTTTGGTGGCTTCAGAGATCATCCCAAAGACCATTGGTGCAACGTACTGGAGAAAATTGGCGAATTTTACGGCCAAATCACTAAAAATAATGGTCCTTATCCTTAAATGGACGGGGCTCCTGTGGCTATTACAGTTATTTACCAAACTTGTTGGTGGTAAAGGACACCACGGCAGTGTCCTTAGCAGGGAAGATTTTACCGCTATGGCAGATATAGCCCATGAAGAAGGGGTTTTTCAAGAATCTGAATCCATTGTAATCAAAAACTTGCTCAAGTTTGATGAAATCTTGGCCAAAGATGTAATGACCCCCAGAACGGTTATGAAAATTTCCCCGGAAAGTAAGACCATCAAGGAGTTTTTCGATGAAAATCCTAAACTTCGATTTTCCAGGATTCCCATTTATAAGGATAAAGCTGATAATATCACCGGGTTTGTATTAAAGGATACGCTTTTAGAGGAAATGATCCATGAAAATGGCGACCGTCCCCTATCCACCATCAAAAGGGACATTTTGGTTGTAGCTCGGAATAAGCCCATTCCAGACCTGTTTGAGACCTTTATCTCCCAAAGGCAACACATTGCATTGGTTGTTGATGAATACGGCTCAGTAAGCGGTCTGGTGACCATGGAAGATGTCATCGAAACACTCTTAGGACTTGAAATAGTTGATGAGAGTGATAATGTTGAAGATCTACAGCACCTTGCGCGTGAAAATTGGAAAACCAGAGCCAAACGTTTAGGTCTTATTGATGAAGATGCCAAAATTGACTAATGGAAACCGCTTTCATACATACGCCCTTGGGAATCGCTAAATTGGAAGGCGATGCCGACGGTTTGGTTTCGATCAGCGTTTTGAACGATTCTATAACCCCTAGCCCTATCATACCTGAAATCCTCGAAGATGCAGTTTATCAGCTCCAAGAATATTTTAAGGGTCAACGGGATTCATTCAGTTTGACGCTGAATCCTGCTGGGACCGATTTTCAAAAAAAGGTTTGGGATGCACTTCAACAGATCCCTTATGGTAAAACAATTTCTTATCTAGAATTATCCAAAATCCTGGGCGATGTAAAAGCCATTAGGGCGGTTGCAGCAGCGAATGGGAAAAATCCCTTGTGGATTGTTGTTCCATGTCACCGAGTCATCGGTAGTGATGGTTCTTTGACTGGCTATGCAGGTGGGCTTCATCGTAAAAAATGGTTGTTGGCCCATGAGAGCCCAGCAAAACAACAATCTCTCTTTTAGATTTTACAAACTGCATAGTCTGTTTTTCATTTTGTTTTAGTTAAAACTTTGCAATTAGTGCATTTCATCGAACATCTTTGGTCTCAAATTGAGTTTTTGGACCTTAAAAAGCCTTAAAAAGCTTTACTTCACAAACTACTTGGTCGGTTTTGGGTGTTTCTGCCAACTTTCAATATTTTATTATTTTTCGAGCTGAAATTGGTCATATCCAGTACTTAAATCATATCCCATTTTGTTCGTATATTTAATTGATTTACCATAGAATGAAGTTGCCATCTATTAACGATATGACCGAAAAGGCCCTCATGGCCTTCAAAAGATTTCCAATTACCTTAAGCTGGGCCATTACGGGTAGTTTGATCTTCATCGGGATTGTCAATGTTGATGCCAATCTATTATTTGATGAATATTCCGGCCTAATACTAACATTTATACTAGGGGTAAGCTGGTTCATTGGTGCCCGTTTTTTTATCGAACAAACGAAAAACCCAAAAAAATGGGATTGGTTAAAACTGATCATTCTGGGCTTATTGGTTCTTTTTTACAGCCATTTACCTGATTTGAGCGGATATGACCATGACCCCAAATACTTTGTACGCTTCTTTTTATATATAATTGCGGGTCATTTATTCTTATTTGCTGCTCCCTTTTTGCTAAACTGGAATAGTAAGGCCTACTGGAATTATTTAAAGTCTATCTGTATAGCAATCGGTCGAAGCGTATTGTTTTCGGGTGTTTTGTTTTTAGGCCTAGTACTGGCCTTGGCAGCCATACAGGCCTTGTTCGATATTGATATTAGACCAGAGCGCTACGGACAGCTTTTTATTTTTTGTTTAGGTATTGTCAACACATGGACATATTTATCTGATTTTCCCAAAGATGTTTTACAACAGGCCACTATCAACTATAACAAGGCATTGGAAGTTTTTGTAAAATACATTTTAATTCCTTTGATGTGTTTGTATATAGTGATTCTCTATGCTTATAGCTTGAAGATAATTTTGGAATGGAGTCTTCCCAAAGGTTGGGTATCTTATTTGGTCACTGCATTGGCATTTTTAGGTTTTATCATACAAGTTATGGTGAATCCCATTCAGAAAACCATAAAGTCGTGGGTAATAAACAAGTTTTACCCCTGGTTTTATATCTTACTACTCCCATTGATAGCACTGCTTTTTGTTGCTATATTTAGGCGTATTGCGGATTATGGGATAACTGAGAACCGATATTTTGTCTTGATCATTGCATTCTGGATTTTCAGTATGGTCCTTTTTCTATTATTGAGCAAAAAGAAACAACTGAAAGTATTGCCTATTTCACTTTTCATTTTGGCCCTACTGTCTTCTTTTGGATTTTGGGGGGCTTTCAGTATTTCAAAAAACAGTCAAGTAAAGCAGTTCCAAAAAGTCTTTGAACAGGTGAGTGTAAATGAAAATATCGCCTCGAACGAACAGTACGAGCGCCTGAGCTCAATCATCGAATATCTGGCTGAGGGCAAATCACTGACCCGATTGGATGATATTGTACAACTTTCTACACATGAAATCTGCAAAGACACCACTGAAGGTTCCAAGAGAACCTACGGATATAATGCCCCTCAGCAATTGCTTGACACATTAGGCATTGAGATTGATGAAAATGACCAAGTAAGAAACTCGAATGGAAAATCCTTTAATTATTTTCCGTCTTGGGATAAAAACCAAACATTTATAATTGATGATTATGAATATTTTTCCCAAATTTATTTCAATGATCATGATGACTACAAAATGAAAATTGGTGAATTCGATATACTATATCATCAAAAAAACAAGGTAATCTCCTTCTTTTCCCAAAAAGACAGTAGTTTGGTCCATAAAGTACCAATTAGTGAAAAGTTATTGAACCTATCTAAATATGGTACTAACATGGACAATGTGCCTGAAGAGAATCTGATTTTAGTCTCTGAAAACAATCAAATTGAAGTTAAGTTTATTTTTACGGAACTTGGATTCCAAATTATAAACGACTCCATTCAGCTAAATCAAGCAAGAACATTTTTATTCTTAAAAGAGAAGTAAGATGCTACAAAAACTCCAATTGGAAAACATCCTTTTTTTAGATATTGAAACGGTTCCAGAGGTCGAAAACTTCAAGGAATTGGATGATTCCAAAAAAGAACTATGGGAACATAAATCACAATACCAACGAAAGGATGAATTTACAGCTGAGGAGTTTTATGAACGCGCAGGGATATGGGCGGAATTTGGAAGGATTATTTGCATTTCAGTTGGATATTTCAATACCAAAGGGGATATACGGGAGTTTAGGGTAACCAGTTTCCATGGAGAGGAACCCAAATTGCTCAGAGAATTCAAAACCCTTTTGAATAGCCATTTCAAATATCCCAAGAATCTACTTTGTGCGCATAACGGCAAGGAATTTGATTTCCCCTATATAGCCCGTCGTATGATTATTCACGGCATAAACTTGCCTTATAAGTTAGACCTCTTTGGGAAAAAACCTTGGGAGGTTCCACATCTAGATACCATGGAATTATGGAAGTTCGGTGATTACAAACATTATACTTCACTTAAATTAATGGCCAATATTTTGGGTATTCCCTCGCCCAAAGAAGATATTGATGGTAGTATGGTCCGTGATGTATATTATATTGAGAAAGATTTGGATCGTATCATAACCTATTGCGAGCTTGATGTGGTGACTACAGCGCAGGTTTTCTTAAGGTTACGAAATGAAGAACTATTGGAAGATTCTGAAATAAAGAAAGTTTAATATTATTAGCTTTATTCCATCAATAAACACCAAAAAAATCTTACCCAGATAAACATAGGAAACCATGAATACTCAAAAAAGATATTATTTTTCCTTAATCCTTTCAGGCCTTATACTGTTTTTAACCTCCTGTAAAGAGCAAAAAGAAGTTATTGTGCCTAAACAACCCAATATACTTTTTATCCTTGCAGACGATTATGGCTATCATGATCTGAGCAGTGCAGGAAGTGATTTCTATGAAACCCCGAACATAGACCGAATTTCAAGAGAAGGAATGACCTTTACCAACGGTTATGCCACGTGTCAGGTATGCAGTCCCTCTAGGGCCAGCATAATGTCGGGTAAGTTCCCAGCTCGCCATGGCATTACCGATTGGATTGGCGCTCGCACAGAAACCGAATGGCGGAAAGTAGGGAGGTTTAATAAGTTATTACCTCCGGCATACGAGCGCGGATTATCACATGATTTCATTACCTTGCCCGAAGCAATGAAGGCAAATGGTTATAAAACTTTTTTTGCTGGAAAATGGCATCTAGGCGAAAAGGGATCTTGGCCAGAAGATCATGGTTTTGATATAAACAAAGGGGGTTGGGATGCCGGAAGCCCAAACGGAGGTTATTTTTCACCTTACAAAAATCCAAATCTTGAAAATAAGGAAGATGGAGAGAATCTTTCCATGAGACTTGCCAAGGAAACTGTTCAATTTCTGAAGGATAACAATCCAAATACCACGGGTCGGCCAGTATTTGCTTTCTTATCTTTTTACGCCGTACATGGCCCAATACAAACCACTCAAGTTAAATGGGAGAAATACAGACAAAAAGCCATGGATTTAGGGGTAGCGGATAAAGGGTTTAAAATGGGACATTTTCTCCCCATTCGTCAAGTACAGGACAATCCGGTCTATGCTGGCCTAGTAGAAGCGATGGACGATGCAGTAGGAACGGTCCTTAATACATTGAATGAACTAGGTCTTGACGAGAACACCATTGTAGTATTTACCTCTGACAATGGTGGAGTTGCTGCTGGAGATGCATTTGCGACTTCAAATTTACCTCTTCGTGCCGGAAAGGGTTATCAATTTGAAGGTGGTATACGAGAACCCTATTTCATTAAAGTCCCTGGGTTGACCAAAGGAGGTGAATTTTCGAATACACCCGTTACCGGAACTGATTTTTACCCTACATTACTTGAACTGGCAGGACTTGACCTGAAACCAGAAGAACACCAGGACGGTGTTAGCCTAGTACCTTTGCTTAAAAACGAATCAATAGAGGAAAGACCGCTAATATGGCATTATCCCCACTACGGCAATCAAGGGGGTGAACCCTCTTCAATAATCCGTAGAGGAGATTGGAAACTAATCCACTACTATGAAGACGGGAGGGAAGAACTGTACAATCTAAAGAATGATTTGGAGGAAAGCACAGATATCGCCAATGAGCAACCAGAATTGGTGCAACAACTAAGTCTGGCCCTATTTAATTATTTGAATGAGGTCAATGCCCGATTCCCAAAGCATGATCCTGAATACGATGAGGCAAAAGAACGTGCATACCTGAAAAATGTGGTCGATAAAAGGTGGCCTCAGTTGGAAAAACAGCGCATGGAATTCTTATCTGAAGACTTTGATCCTAAAAACAATTGGTGGGGAAGTCAATTGACCATTGACTAAATTAAGAGTAAAAATTTCAACTGTTATATTTCAATTGAATATATACGGGAAAATGATCACTATATCCCCCTAAATATTTACGCCCCGCATAAGTTCGAAAAGGAGTTCCTTTGTACTTCCCTTTCCATTCAGTCAATAATCTGTCATCAAAAATATTGGCATGGGCAAAACTGTGCGTGCCTTTCTCAAAATTGAAGAAGTTATGGGAGACTATTATCTGATCAAATAGGCTCCAGCTCCTCCTGTAATTGGCACTACCTCGTTCAGGAGATCCCAATTTTTCCATTGGATTATATAAGTTGCTATCCTTAACTAATAACTGAATACTATTCGAATCGGGATTATCATTGAAATCGCCCATAATAATATAATTTGGGTTTACAAATTCGTCCTCAATCTGGGTCATTTTATGTTTAATGGTCTTTGCGGCCTCAACCCTTTTATAATCCGTCTCAATATCTCCATCCCGTCGTGACGGCCAATGGTTTACAAAAACATGTACAATTTCGTTATTTAATTTGCCATGAACATATAAAATATCGCGTGTTGTATCCCTTTCACCATCAAGATTATTAACCTTTAAAGGTATTGGCTCAGAATACAAGACCTCAAAATATTCTTTATGATACAACAAACCAGTATCTATTCCTCTTTCATCAGGAGAGTCGTAATGCACATAAGCATATTTCGTCTTACGTAATGGTGCCGCGTTCACAAGATCTTGCACGACCGTTTCATTCTCTATCTCAGCAATTCCAACTAAACACGGAGGACTTTCCGTAGATTCCAAACCTATTTTAGAAATAGTCTTGGCAAGTTTATATACTTTTCTCTTGTATCGTTTCGGTGTCCATTTTTTGAATCCCTTTGGTGTAAAATCATCATCCAAGGTATCCGGGTCATCAATCGTATCAAAAAGATTCTCAAGGTTGTAAAATGCAATCGTATGGAGATTTTGTTTCTTTTTTTTCTTGAAAAGTGAAAATACCATGCATATTATTTAAGGGGGTTCAAATTTAAAAAAATGCTTGGTCAGTATTATGTAAATTTGCACATTAATATGAACTATGTTAGAAAAGAAATCCATAGAATACGAAAAAGCTGTCCTGATTGGTGTTATCAACAGGGCACAAAATGAGGAAAAGGTAAATGAATATCTTGATGAATTGGAGTTTCTTACCTATACCGCTGGGGGCGAAGTCGCAAAGCGTTTTGTACAACGTGTGGAAATACCCAATCCAAAGACGTTGATTGGAAGTGGAAAAATGAAGGAAGTAGAGGATTTTGTTGAGGAGAATGAAATAGGTTCGGTCATATTCGATGATGAACTATCCCCTGGTCAGCAACGAAATATTGAAAAACAATTACGTTGTAAAATTTTAGATCGTACGAGTTTGATCCTCGATATTTTTGCACAAAGGGCCAAAACCAGTTATTCCAGAACCCAAGTAGAATTGGCGCAATACGAATACCTCCTACCAAGGCTAACCGGTCTTTGGACGCATTTGGAAAGACAAAAAGGGGGGATCGGAATGCGGGGTCCTGGGGAAACCGAAATTGAAACTGATCGACGTATTGTTCGTGACCGGATTTCATTGCTAAAGAAAAAACTTTCTAAGATCGACCGTCAAATGGAAACGCAACGCGGCAATAGGGGTGCCCTTGTGAGAGTGGCCTTAGTGGGTTACACCAACGTGGGGAAATCTACACTAATGAATGTAATTAGTAAGAGCAATGTTTTCGCGGAAAATAAACTATTTGCAACTCTGGACACGACAGTTCGGAAGGTCGTTATAGGTAATCTTCCCTTTTTATTGAGTGATACCGTCGGATTCATTCGAAAGCTCCCCACACAATTGGTCGAAAGTTTTAAAAGTACGTTGGATGAAGTTCGTGAAGCAGATTTGCTTTTGCATGTGGTCGATATTTCACATCCGAACTTTGAAGAACACATAGAATCCGTGAATAAAATATTGGCAGAAATAGACAGTGCCGACAAAAAGACCATCATGGTGTTCAATAAAATTGATCGATACAAACACGAAACTATCGATGATGATGATCTGGTTACGGAGAGAACTACCAAGCATTTTACAATTGGCGATTGGAAAAGTACCTGGATGCAGCGAATGGGTGAGAATGCCTTGTTCATTTCAGCATTGAACAAGGAAAACCTGGATGAATTCCGTAAACAGGTCTACAATGTGGTCAGGGATATTCATGTAACGCGTTTTCCGTACAATAATTTTCTATATCCGGAGCATCTAGACCAATACTAATGTCGGGCAAAGTCAGCAAATAAGGTTATTGTGTTATAAGAGACTGATTGAAATTTATATATTGCCCTTTATATTTCTTTTAGGCTTCTTTCAATAATAACCCCATATATCACCACACTAAATATAAAGATCCAACAATCACCCAATGCCGGTTTTCAAATTAGTTGAAGAAATATCCAACGGAAATCTGTATTGCCGAAGTACGATTATTACCAACAAAAAATTCCTTAAAATCGCTGCTACTATAAATTTCGGAAAGACCCAGATTATATCGTACTGCAAAATTTAAGCCGCTCTCCAATTCGTAACCAATACCAAAATTGACGCCAATATCTGTTCCTGAAATATCTTCTTTAACATCCAATGTCCCAGAATTTGAGTCAGACTCCCATACATCCTTGGCAGATAATAAAAATCCCACTTGCGGCCCAGCCTCAAGGCTTAACCCATCCGCAACCATAAATTTAGCCATTAACGGAACATTTAAATAATCAAATTTATATTTACCTTCAAAATCACCTCTATCATATTTATACCCTTGGAGAGAATACAATAATTCTGGTTGAAATGAAAGCTTGTCTGTTAATGAAATTTTTGCGACCCCTCCAAGATGGAAAGCTGTTCTTGCCTTTTGACCCGGGGCATCTCCAGAAACATTGGTAATATTCACACCTGCTTTAGCTCCAAATTTTACTTCTTGGGCATTGTTTGCTGTCAATCCAAACAAGGCAATCGTTACAAATAATAATAACTTTTTCATGATTAATAGGTTTTAATATTGATTAATAAAAACTAAATCTTCTTTTTCAAATAATAAACTTGGTTTTAAGAATTTGGCCAATGTTAACTTAAAGGGGAGCTTTTTATCATACGATCTTTATTATCGTCGGTATTGCAGATACAAAGTATCGGATTATCTGGTTTCCGTGACCTTAAACTTTATATTTTACTTATATCGGGGAATTGGATTTGCACAAGCCAATTCTGGGATTATTTCAATTGCTTTAGTGTAATTTGGTTTAATCAACAAGCCAAAACTATTGCAGTGTTAGTGAAATAACTAACAGCTAGGTTCCAGATGTTGACAGGATAATTCCAGATACACATTTGTCTGTAGAAGTACTGCTAGTTAGTCAGAATGCTCCAAAATTCTGTTCTCAAACCTAAATTTCCCGGATTATTAAGTTAATATGACATGAGGTTTGTTTCTGTCATAAAATCCTTAAACTATTGGAAGTAATTGGTAAGGTGACAGGAAGCTTAATAAGAAGAAGGTGCCACACCGTACAACTCCTTGAAACATTTGGCAAAATAGGAAAGGTTGTTAAACCCAACTCTATACGCTATCTGTGTAACGTTATCTGCTTTTTGGGATAACAATTGAGCGGCCCTCTTTAACCTAAAATTACGTAGTAATTCCCCTGGAGCTTCATTTGTCAAGGCTTTCAGTTTTCGGTGTAACTGGGTTTTGCTCATGGCCAAGGTCTCTTGCATTTGTGTTACACCAAAATCAGAATCAGAAAATTCAGCTTCCAACAATGCCAATACCTGCTCCAAGAATTTTGTATCAGTTGAGGTAACCGTGATTTTCCTTGGGTTTACCAGAATTTCTTTATTGGTAAATAATTCTCTCAGTTTTTGCCTTTGTTCAATAAGATTTTTGGTGCGTACCAAAAGCTCTTTGCCGTCAAAAGGTTTAGTAAGATAGTCATCAGCCCCGGTTTCAAGTCCTTCAATTTTGTTGTCAATTCCCGCTTTAGCTGTGAGCATAATTATGGGGACATGACTGGTATGCACATTCGTCTTTAGTTTTTTACAAAGCTCAATCCCATCCATTTTAGGCATCATTAAATCTGTAATGATAAGCTCCGGAGGGTTGGATATGGCCATTTGCAATCCAATTATACCATTAATGGCTTCCTTTATTTTGTAGAATTTTATGAGCTGCTCTTTGATATAATGTCTCATGTCATCATTGTCTTCTATCAACAGAATACTGGCGAGAGTTCTTTTATCGGTTCCCTTAAGATCATAAGGTTTGGAAATGTCGACCTTTGGCTTGGAGGATGAAATCAACTTTTCAGTTTTTACCTGTCCGGTCTTTATTTCTTGTAAAGGTATTTGTGCCGTAAAGATTGAACCTTCATTTATTTCACTGGAAACGGTTATGGTACCGTCCATTAACTCAACCAATTCCTTGGAAATTGAAAGTCCGATTCCTGATCCTTCTTTTTCCTTTGTTGAACCACCATCTACTTGATAAAAACGATCAAAGACAAATGGAAGTTTTTCCTTTGGAATTCCTTTCCCTGAATCTGAAACCACTATTTTAAGATCATCACCGGTATATTGGGTTTCAATTGAAATAATAGAACCATTCTCACTAAACTTAAAAGCATTGCCAAGTAAATTGTACACTATTTTCTCAAATTTATCCCTATCAAAAGAGGCCCAAAGTTTAGTTTGTGGAATTTGCACTTTGTAATCTATATTCCGTTGAGCCGCATGTGAACTAAAAGAGGAGGTAGCCGCCCGTAGACATTTATAGATATCCCCTTCCGTGGGTTCTAGTTTTAAATTTCCCTCGTCAATCTTAGATAGGTCCAAAAGCTGATTTACCAATTGAAGTACTCGATTGGTATTACGTCTGATCATTCTTACATTGTCTTTACTCAAATTTTCGTCAAGATTTTGCTCCAATCTTTCGATCGGTCCTTTAATAAGTGCCAGCGGCGTTCTAAATTCGTGGGAAATATTAGCAAAAAAATTAGATTTTAATCTATCCAATTCCCTGAGTTTCTCATTGGTTCTTTGTTTAATCCTATATTGCTTATATAGTAATACTGCTAGGGTCAGCATTACTAGCGAAAAAGCAATTATTGTGTTGCGTTCGTTTATTCGCTTGTTCAGCTGCAAAGTTTGTAGGTTTTTTTCAGATTCCAAAAGTGCAATCTCCTTGGTCTTTTGTTCGTTTTGAAACTTTGCCTCAATTTCATTAGCCAATTCTCTTTTCTCCACACTATGAAAACTGTCTCTTACTACTGAGTAGAGATTTTTATAAATATAGGCCTGTTCATAATTACTTTCTTCTATATAGATATTTGACAATGATTCATAAACATCCAATTCCACAAGATTTAATTCAACATCTTTGGCTACTTCCAAGGCATCAAACAAATATGCCAATGCATTATTAGTGTCCTTGAGTTTGTGGTAACTGTCCCCTATTGCTTTAAGCGAATACCCTATATTCACCGAATCCTTGATGTCCGATGAAGTAATTAATGCCGTTTGGTAAAAGCTTAATGCTTTGGAAAATTCCTTTTGTTCCCAATGTATACTCCCCATAGTGTACTGGGCGTATGCCAATCTTTTTCTGTTACCCAAACTTTGATAACTCTCTATGGCCTTTCGGTTATATTTAAGTGCCTCCTCAATATTTCCCTTATTTTTGTAAACAACCGCAAGACTATACTCGACATATGCCTTGCCGGGCAAAAAATTGGTTTCCTTAAAAATACTATCACTCAAAATAAGATAGTCTATAGCACTCTCATAATTTTCCAATCTTCTTTGCACCAATGCTATATTGCCCAGCGTAATACCATAATCCTTGATATTTCCGTTTTCAAGATGTTTCTTGGAAGCCTTGGTGTAAAGTTCCATCGCTTTTGTATACTCCCCAGTTTCAACATAGATATTGGCCATATTGTTGTAATAATGAACAATATCTTCTTGGTCATTTCGTATTTTGGCCAATTCAAAACTTTTTTTATGAAACTCCTTGGCCTTTTTAAAGTCTCCTTTTTTCCAATGTACATTTCCAAGACCGACCAAACCTTCAAAAATACCATCATTGTACTGTACTTTTTTTGATAATCTTAAACCCGCCGAGTATTGGACAATAGCCGAATCATAATTAGAGCGTGAACTGAAGAAATCGCCATAAATGTTATAACTTATTGCCTCAAAACGAACGTTTCCAATTTGTTTCGAAAGCAAAATGGCTTTAAGTACTGATTCTTTCCCCTTCCCAGGAAAATCATATTGGTATTCAGAATAAAGCTGATGAAGAATTTTAATTTTGATTGAATCTACAATAGCCTTCTTATATTCCAATTGAAGACTATCGATCTTCGCTTGCGAAAACGATAATGTATGAAGTAGCACTGCAAACGGGAAAAGTAACTTTCTCATCCTTAAACATTCTTTGTACAATATACCTAATTCCCAGATATTTAAATGTAATGGATAATGATAAACGCAAACTGATCTAAATGGCTAACAGAATAGTTCCAAATTGTAAAAAATATTATCTAAATGACAAACCTTAACAAATAATATTTACAAAATGATGTCGTTCACCGGAGAATTAATACCGTTAATTTTTTCACCACATATTACTTCTGGTTCACAACATATTTTAGGGTTCATTGCCCTAATGCAATATTTTTACATTGTAATTAAGTGATAGTGTTGACCCCATCCCGATAGTTATCGGGAAAAACATGAACTTAACCGAAAAAGAAATATGAGTTTCCCCAAAACCTATTCTTAACCAAAAATCGCTAAAACCAAATTTTACAAACCTACTTAACTAAAAAAAGCCCTTTGAAAAAAGGGCCTTTTTTATGGTTAATTTTAGTTAATGAAGTATCCTACCGATATTTGAAATACCCCGTTTCTTATGGTATCTGAATCATTTGGAATATCATTGATATCGAATCCAAAATAATACCTCGCACCAATGTTGACCCCATTTCCTAATTTATATCCCAAACCTAGAACCAAGCCCAAATCGGTGGACTTCGTAATATCCTTTAAATCATCCGTTTGACCATCAACGTCAGCTTTGGCTGATAATAGAAGACCCACCTGAGGCCCAGCTTCTATACTTAGTTCATCAGTTGCATGGAATTTACCCAAAATGGGTATACTCAAATAATCCAACTTAACCACCTCATCGTCATCAACATCAGACTTTGCCCCTTGTGCAGAATATAGCAATTCTGGCTGCACCGAAAAAGCATCCGAAATCGGGATTTCTGCCATGCCCCCTAGATGAAAGGAAGTTCTTGTTTTACCATTATTAAAATCTCCCCCAAGTGTTGCGAGATTAAGACCTGCTTTAGCACCGACTTTTATATCCTGTGCATTAATAATCATCAACCCAGTGATTGTAATAACAATCGATACAAATAATTTTTTCATAATCATAAATTTTAGTTGTTGCTCTTTTATATATGGCGGGGAACGTTTCTTAACCAAACACTACCGATCTTAATCAAACACCACCAAATAGAATATTTGTCTAAGGCGCTTATTACCGATCAACAAGTCAAAACTACGGTTATGAACTCCCATGGGCTAGGAGTGTAGTCCCAGATTTTAGGAGAATAGTTACTTTGTTAATATTAGAAGTCAGAAACAAGAAATCAGTGTCAAGAACATAGTTTGTGCCCAATGAATGATAACAGGTAAGCATTGGATTATGAATGGAAAATAAAGGAAGCTGGGTGTTTTAAGGAGAAGGTATAAAAGTTCAATTTGGAAATTAATCAATTTGAAAATTTGCAATTGATTTACTTAATCAATGCAGCTAAGAGCGATAGGTTGCCTGTTTGGGATTCTTCGGAAAGAGCTTGAAAGAAAAACTTTTGGGCTTGGTGCTTAATAGGAAGAGGGTACTGTACCATAGAGTTCCTTGAAGCATTTTGTAAAATAGGAAAGGTCGTTAAACCCCACTTTATAAGCAATTTGGGTAACACTATCTGCCTTATGGGATAATAGTTGAGCTGCTCTTTTTAATCGAAAGTTACGCAATAGTTCACCAGGGGCTTCATTGGTCAAGGCCTTTAGTTTTCGGTGTAGTTGTGATTTACTCATACCAAGGGCCTCCTGCATTTGAGATACGCCAAAATCTCCATACGAGGATTTATCTTCGAGCAAGGTTATTAAGCTTTCCAAGAATCTTCGGTCTACAGAGGTAACGGCCATTTTCTTTGGATCTATCTGAATCTGCATATTGGAAAATGCTTCCCTTAGCCTCTTACGCTGCTCAATAAGATTCTTTGCGCGGACCAACAGTTCATCGCCGTTAAAGGGTTTTGTTAGGTAGTCATCGGCCCCAGTTTCCAGGCCTACGATTTTATTAGCCATTCCGGCCTTTGCGGTCAGCATAATTACAGGAATATGACTGGTGTTAACATTGGTCTTCAATTTATTACACAATTCCAATCCGTCCATATTGGGCATCATCAGGTCCGTGATAATCAAGTCTGGCGAATCTTGTATCGCCTTCTTTAACCCATTCCGACCATTCGTGGCTTCAGTAATTTTATATAGCTGAACAAGATTCTCTTTTATAAAATGGCGCATATCATCATTGTCCTCTACCAACAATATGAGCGGTACCGTTCTTTTGTCATTTTTGATTAATTCAAAAGTATCCCGTTTAGGCAATCTATTGGCAATATCATACTCTCCAACTATTTTTTCCTGTCCGGTCCTAATTTCTTGTACAGTGAGAGAAACCGTAAAGAGGGAGCCCTTGTCCAATTTACTGGAGACAGTTATAGTGCCATCCATAAGCGTTACCAAATCCTTGGTAAGTGACAGACCAATACCAGATCCTTCTTTTTCACGAGTAGAACCGCCATCTACCTGATAAAAACGATCAAAAACGAACGGTAGTTCTTCTTTTGGAATGCCTTTCCCAGAATCTGACACTTGCATTTGAAGCTCCTGTCCTTGGCACATTGCTTTGAATGATATGACCGCACCATCTTCGCTGAACTTAAATGCATTACTGAGAAGGTTATATACTACTTTTTCTAGTTTGTCTCGATCAAAGGAAGCCCAAAGTACTACCTGAGGAATCTGTATCCGATAATCGATATTGCGTTGTGCCGCGTGGGAGTTAAAAGATGATACAGACGCGCGTAAACATTTAAATATATCACCCTCTGTAAGATCTAACCTTAAATTTCCCTCGTCAATCTTTGAAAGGTCTAAAAGTTGGTTTACGAGTTTGAGCACCCGAGTTGTATTTCGTCTTATCATTTTTACGGTATCCATTCCAAGCTGTTCCCCAGGGTTTTGTTCCAATCGTTCTATTGGACCTTTGATCAATGATAGCGGGGTCCTGAATTCATGGGAAATATTGGCAAAAAAATTAGATTTTAATTGATCAAGTTCCATCAGTTTTTTGTTCGCCTTTTGCTTCACATGGTATTGGTTATATATTAGCCCACTAAGGACCAGCATTAGAACTGCAAAGGCAATAATGGCATTACGTTCATTTATTCGCTTGTTAAGATTTACCGTTTGTAACTTTTTTTCTGAGGCTAGAAGAGCCAATTCCTTGGCTTTTTGTTCGTTTTGATACCTAGCCTCCAAATCATTGGTGACAAGAAGTATCTTTTCATTATATAAACTATCGGATAATACAATGGTAGTAAGTGCACTGTTATGGGCTTTTTCAAATTGACCTAGTTTTTGGTATGCTTTTGATAAGAATCGATGAATTTCTATAGCCCCATCAAGAGTAGCCGTTGAATCAAGATTTGCTAGTGCGTTATTTGCCATTTTTATGCTTTGCGTGTAGTCGCCTTGACCAAATACCGCCTCTGCCAGCCCATATTCTATTTCGTAGCCGAGGTTCACATCATCCACCTCATTGGCCAATTCAAAGGCTTTTCTCAAATAATTCTCGGCCGTAATATACTCCCCTAAATTATTGTAAACAATCCCCAAGCTGTTCAAAACCCTAGCCTCACCCAGCTTGTCCCGTGTTTCCTTTTTAAGTTCCAATGCCTGCTCATGATAGCGAATTGCCTTCCTAAACTCCCTAATTTCAATATATATATTTCCCAAATTGGTAAGGCAGGCAGAAATACCCGGTTTAATGTCCAGCTCTCTAACCAATGCCAAGGCAGCCTCGTAATTATCTCCAGCTTTTTTATATTGTTTTTGATTTTTATATACCCCTCCTATCGCACTATAAATTATGGCTTCCCTATTTTTATCATCGTTAGTTTTTGCAAGAGTCAATGCTTCAAAAAATAATTTAAACGCTACTTCATTTTTTGACTGCATTCTCGCAATTTTGCCGAGTTCCGTTTTAACATCAATTATCCCCGACTGGTCATCAAGTTCATAAAAAACCATGAGGGCCGTCTCGTATTTTTCTTGGGCCTGACGGTATTCCCTCAAGTTTGTCAACATATATGCGGTATTTCGCCTTGCCTTTGCCAGCATCAATGTCAGTCCTGCCTTTTCAGATAACTCCTCTGCATTTATAGCATAACCCATTGCTGTTTTTATATCATTCCTATAATATTCATTAACCAAATCTAGGTATACCTGAACTTTAATACTGTCCTCCTTTAATGTAGGTAGAATACGGAGTAGACTGTCTGCATTGGATTGGGAATATAAGAGGGAAACGGATAACAACCAGAATAAAACATATTTCCATTTCATTTTAAAGGTATTGGCTATACAAGATACTTAATTCCTGGATAGTGCAGATAATGGTAATTGTAAGTAAGATTGCATGAAAAAACTAGAACAATAGTCCCAAATTGTAAAATAAAAATAGCAATCACTGGCATAAAACCTGCCATTCATCGGAGAAATAATACCGTTAATTTTTTCACCACATTATACTCCTGGTTGACAACATATTTTAGGGCTCATTAACCTACTGCAGTATCTTTACATTGTAATTAAGTGATAGTGTTGGCCCCAAAGCAACTCATGAACTTAACCGAAACAAAGTGTAAGTTTCCCAAAGCGAACACTAAACCTACAAAAAGCTACCTGAGTATTATCAGGACCAAATTTTAAAACCTACTTAAAAAAAGCCCTTTGAAAAAAGGGGCTTTTTTTTTACATAATTCCCACACTCATGTTCTGGAATATCCAAAAAATTGGTAGTTCATCGATCATACTATACGTTTTAACGTATTTCACCACAATTCTCCCATGCTACACAACAAAAATTTAGAAGTACGAACCCTTGAATTTACATTCGCTTCGTATTTATGATTAAGTGTTTTGTCCCATGGAATTATTACTGACCTACAAGCATAAAATTTTTTGACTGATTTACCCAATTTTACAAATCCTACTTAACAAAAAAAGCCCTGACTAAACCGTCAGGGCTTTTATTTACTACTTACTTTTTAAGCTTAGAAGGCATAGTTAAGTCCAAACAACCAATAGGTTTGCAGTTCGTTATCAACATTGTCGAAAGTCGCTCCTGTGACAGGAGTCGGTCCGTTCAAAGCATAATTAAGTGCTTCTTGCTTGTTGTCCCTAAGCCCAAATTCAAATCCTAGTCCAATCCCGTTCCATAACGTATAGCCCAGAGAGTTTATCCAGGTCCAATTGGATAAATTAGAAGATTTATAGCTTTGAAACATGGAAAGATTGGTTTTGAAATTTACATTTCCAATTTTTCTTGTGTAATCAGCAACGATCTTGGCCCCTAATGAAGACTCGAAAATGGCATCTTCATCACTAAATACAAAGTTGTAGTTCAGAGGATGGATTACCACAACCAAATCAGTAATCGGTGTCCATGTGGCACCAACACCTAGGTCTAAATACCCTGGATTATTTAAGTTGCTTAACAAGGTAGTCCTATATTCCCCTAAAGCCGAAATAGCGAATTTTTCGCTGATTTTTTGACCGTAAAGCGACGTTATGGTAAATACATCCGTAGCTTCTTTAAAGCTGTCATCATCGGAAGCATCATCCTTATCATCGAACTTGATCCAAGCAAGATTTACATTTCCTGAATTTCTCCAGAAAAATTTCTCTTGTTGAAGATTAGCGAAGGCATTAACCGTGACACCAATGTTCCCGGCGCTTGAATTTGCTTCACCTTTTGAATACCAGTTGCTAAAACCAGAAAGGTTGGCGCCAATCGTTCCAAATGCCCCTTTTTTCCAGCCTGGAAGAGCATCAATTTGTGTTTGAAGGGCATCGACCCGGCCTTGAATTGCAGCAATGGAATCCTTTTTGGGTCCTTGCAATGCTTTAAGTTCATCTGCCGTTTGCGCGTAGGTAGCTGATATAGCCATAAAAGCCACCACTGTGAATACTAGATTTCTCATAATGTTTAGTGTTTATTAATTTAATGGAGTCCAAAAATAAGAATTGTTAACAATAAACAATTAAGGTTATTAACAATTATTGTTTTTTGAAAAGGGGTACTGAAGAGCATGCCTCACCGTACATTACGCTTTTTGCAACAGTTAAAAGCTTGGCAGTTATCCACAAATAGGCATTCTGTGGCACAGGTTTGCTACTACAGCCTTTTATGATTACGGACTTATCCTTAAATTCGGTAATATCAAGATTTTCAATAATGGATTGATATAATGTGGTTTCCAATACTTCTAAATCTCCTTGTACTACTTTTTTAGCATAAGGTTGCAATTTCGTGGCACACAGCATATAGGCCCATCCTGGAATTATAGCATCGCTTGAACATTCAATGGCAACATATTTATCTTGGTATTGACTCCATTCATGTGCATCAATTCTGGTCCTGAATTCCTTTTCACGCACCACAATTCCTTGATATAACCAATCCTTGATATCCAGCAATACCCTTTCTCCAATCGCATAATAGTCTTCCAAGTCAATGGTTTTTAATTGACTCTGGGCGACACGGTTAATGATTTCCTTTTCCATGGGTTATTGGACTTTGTTAGTTGTAGTTCTTAAAAATGGATTGCCTCCAGTAGTGGAATGACAACTGAGTGGATTAAAGCATCCCTAACTCTAATTTGGCTTCCTCACTCATTAAATCCTGGGTCCATGGCGGATCAAAAGTAATCTCAACCATTGCATCTTTAACAACGTTCAATGATTTCACCTTTTCCTCCACTTCAACCGGAAGGGTTTCCGCAACCGGACAGTTAGGGGAGGTCAGTGTCATTAAAATCTTTACATCGTAATCTTCGTTTACAAAAACGTCATATATCAATCCCAATTCATAGATATCAACAGGGATTTCCGGGTCATAGATAGTCTTTAAGACCTGTATTATTTTTTCTCCCAATTCTTGGGTATTTATAACTGTTTCGCTCATTTTTTTTAATTCAATTGGGTTTGGTAAGCAATTGCATACATTTTCAACTGTTTTACCATACTTACCAAGCCATTGGCACGCGTCGGTGACAAATGCTCTTTTAATCCTATCTCATCAATAAAATCAGTATTGGCCTCAATAATATCCTGTGGTTTCTGATTACTAAAAACACGGATTAAAATAGCAATAATCCCCTTGGTGATAATAGCATCACTATCAGCAGTAAACACAAGTTTATCACCTTCAAGTTCAGCATGTACCCATACCTTACTTTGACACCCTTTGATTATGTTGTCATCTGTTTTATACTTCCCATTGATCAAAGGAAGTGACTTCCCCAGTTCTATCATGTATTCATAACGCTGCATCCAATCCTCGAATATTGAGAACTCATCAACGATTTCTTCTTGTATTTCCTGTATGCTCATTACCTGACTTTATGCAAAAATACGATAAGTATTATTCGCTTTCAATTCAAAAAAATATCTATACCAACCATCTATTGTAACATGGCCTTGGCGCGCTTAACACCTTCAACCATTGCATCGATTTCCTCTTTGGTATTATAAAAATTAAAACTGGCACGCACTGTACCCGGGATTTTATAGAAATCCATAATAGGTTGTGCACAATGATGCCCTGTACGGACGGCTATTCCGAGCTTATCCAAAATAGAACCAATATCATAGGGGTGAATACTTTCGATATTGAAGGAGATAACCGAAGTCTTGTTCTCAGAAGTCCCGTAAATACGTAACCCTTCAATGGACAACAATTGTTCAGTGGCATACACCAACAGTTCGTTTTCATAAGCAGCTATTACATCAATGCCAATGGCATTCATATAATCAATAGCAGCACCAAAGGCGATTCCACCACAAATGTTGGGCGTACCCGCTTCAAATTTATGGGGTAAATCGGCGTAGGTCGTCTTTTCAAAGGTAACCTCAGCGATCATTTCGCCCCCACCCTGATAAGGTGGTAATTTATGTAACCATTCTTCTTTCCCATATAATATGCCAACGCCTGTAGGTCCACACATCTTATGCGCCGAAACCGTGTAGAAATCAACATCCAGTTCTTGAACATCAGCCTGAATATGCGGAGCGGCTTGGGCGCCATCAATTAATACAGCTGCACCAACATTGTGGGCAGCTTCGATTATTTCTTTGATAGGATTTACCGTTCCCAATGCATTTGATACATGATTGCAAAAAACCATTTTGGTTTTGTCGGATAATAACTTGCGGTATTCATCCATAATCAATTCTCCTTTCTCGCTCATTGGAATCACCTTTAACATGGCGCCTGTTCGTTCGCACAACATTTGCCAGGGAACTATATTTGAATGGTGTTCCATGGCCGAAACGATTAACTCATCTCCTTTTTGTAATAAGGATGAAAAGCCATTAGCTACTAAATTGATACTATGGGTAGTCCCGGAAGTGAAAATTATCTCATGGGGTTTAGCAGCGTTAAAATGCCTTTGGATTTTTAATCTTGCCTGTTCATATTTATCCGTAGCTTCTTGGGAAAGGGTATGTACCCCTCGATGGATATTCGCATTGTAACTGCTATAGTAGTCAACAATAGCGTCAATAACCTGTTTGGGCGTTTGCGATGTGGCAGCATTGTCAAAATACACCAAAGGTTTACCATTGACCATACGGTCTAGAATGGGAAAATCTTTTCTAATTACAGCTACGTCCAAAGAAGAGGTATTGCTCATACTATAAATCGAATCCTAATCGAACACCTAATTTTTCAGCTATAAGTCTGTTTATTCTTGATTTTAGTACAGGAATACGCACGCTTTCCAAAACATTATTGGCAAAAGCGTACATTAACAGAGCTCTAGCTTCCTTTTTAGGGATACCACGGGATTGAAGATAGAAAAGAGCATCTTCATCCAATTGCCCTATGGTACAACCATGAGAACATTTTACATCGTCCGCAAAAATCTCCAATTGTGGTTTTGTATTGATGGTGGCCTTATCACTGACTAGGATATTGTTGTTCTGTTGAAAGGCATTGGTCTTTTGGGCAATTTTATCAACAATGATCTTTCCGTTGAATACCCCAGTGGAATTCTCACCATAGATTCCTTTGTAGTCCTGGTGGCTTTCACAATTTGGTTCAATATGATGTACCAAAGTATGATGGTCTACATGCTGCTTATACCCCAAAATCGTAACCCCTTTCATTGTGGAATCTATATGTTCCCCGTTCTGATAGAAATTCAAATTATTCCTTGTCAATTTCCCACCAAAAGAAAAGGTATGCACCTTGACCACACTTTTACTTTTTTGATTGATGTAGGTATTATCGATCAAAGATGCGGTTTTGACATCGTTTTGAACTTTATAATAATCTACAATGGCATTTTCAGCGGCAAAAATCTCAGTTACTGAATTCGTTAAAACCTCATTAGTAGTTAGGCTTTGATACCTTTCGATAATCTGTACCTCAGCATTCTCTTCAACAACTACCAAGCTTCTTGGTTGCAACATCAATGAAGCTTCATTACCGGTTGAGAAATGTAAAATTTCAATCGGTTTTTTTGGCATTTTGTTCTTTGGGATATAGATGTAAGCGCCTTCCCTACTAAATGCGGTGTTCAAAGTCGTAAGGGATTCGTCCTTAGATGCTATTTTATTGAAATAAACATCGATCACTTGCTTGTACATGGGTTTGGTAAGCGCGGCGCTCATCAAACAAATATCTACTCCGTCGTGCGTTGTTTCAGAAAAAAAAGAAGAATAGATTCCGTCAATAAAAACAATCTTATAGGATTCTATCTCATGCAGGAAGAATTTCTTTACATCTTTATATCCCAGAGCATTTACTTCCTTGGGGAATATGCTAAAATCTATCTTCTGAAGCCCTTTTAAGGAGGTATATTTCCAAGCTTCCTCTTTTTTAGTGGGAAACCCTTTTTCCTCAAAGTTCTTTATGGCCTCTGATCGAATATCATGCACAGGATGTTCAACATCGACATTGTTTTCAAATGCCATGAAAGAAGAAACCAGTTTGTCTTTTAAATCCATCTTCTGATACTTGTCATTCCTGCGAAGGCAGGAATCTCATTAATTCTATCTAATTTTTCTTTGGATTCCTGCCTTCGCAGGAATGACAGGGCTTCGGCTACACCGTAGCGCCATTTTTTATCCAATCGTATCCTTTATCCTCCAATTCGTGGGCCAATTCCTTATCCCCCGATTTTACAATCTTACCTTCATGCAAAACATGCACAAAATCCGGGACTATATAATCCAACAATCTTTGATAATGGGTAATTACGATAACCGCATTATCCTTGCTTTTCAATTTATTCACCCCATTGGCGACAATTCTTAACGCATCAATATCAAGTCCAGAATCAGTTTCATCCAATATTGCCAGCTTAGGTTCTAGCATAGCCAGTTGAAAAATCTCATTCCTCTTTTTCTCACCTCCTGAAAAACCCTCATTCAAGGAACGGGATAAGAATTTGCGATCTATATCCAATAATTCGGCCTTTTCGCGTATCAATTTCAACATTTGATTTGCTGGCATATCCTCTAAACCTTTAGCCTTTCGAGTTTCGTTAATTGCAGTCCTAATAAAGTTGGTTACCGAAACACCCGGGATTTCGACAGGGTACTGGAAAGAAAGGAAAATTCCTTTATGTGCTCTTTCTTCTGGTGCTTGATCTTCTAAATCTTCACCATCTAATACAACGCTCCCTTCGGTAATCTCATATTCTTCCTTACCTGCTATCACAGCGGCCAGGGTACTCTTACCAGACCCGTTTGGTCCCATAATCGCATGAACTTCACCTGCGTTTACTTCTAGATTAATCCCATTTAGGATCTCGTTATCGTCAATACCTGCATGCAGGTTGTTAATTTTTAACATCTTCAACTTTTTATTATAAATATTATCCAACTGAGCCTTCCAAGCTTATTTCCAATAGTTTTTGGGCCTCTACAGCAAATTCCATAGGTAATTTGTTCAACACTTCCTTACTAAAACCATTTACAATCAAAGCAATAGCCTTTTCAGTTTCTATTCCTCGCTGATTACAGTAAAAAATTTGGTCCTCTCCAATTTTACTGGTAGTTGCTTCGTGCTCTATTTGAGCTGTTTTGTTTTTTGCTTCGATATATGGGAATGTATGTGCACCACATTCATTCCCCATTAAAAGGGAATCACATTGTGAAAAATTCCTTGCATTCTTTGCCCGACTATTCACTTGTACCAATCCTCGATAACTATTTTGTGATTTTCCTGCAGAAATACCTTTGGAAATAATCGTACTTCTTGTATTCTTACCCAAATGTACCATCTTGGTACCTGTATCGGCTTGTTGATAATTATTGGTTACGGCTATGGAATAGAACTCTCCAATTGAATTATCCCCTTTAAGAATGCAGGATGGGTATTTCCAGGTTACCGCTGACCCAGTTTCTACCTGAGTCCAAGATATTTTTGCGTTTTTCTCACAAATTCCTCTTTTAGTAACAAAATTGAAAACACCACCTTTTCCGTCCTTATCACCAGGAAACCAGTTTTGTACCGTTGAGTATTTTATTTCAGCGTCATCTAAGGCAATCAATTCAACCACAGCGGCGTGCAATTGATTTTCATCCCGCGAAGGTGCGGTACAACCTTCCAAATAACTTACATAGCTTCCTTTGTCTGCAATAACAAGTGTTCTTTCAAACTGACCGGTTCCTGCTTGGTTAATTCTAAAATAAGTGGATAATTCCATTGGGCATCGTACTCCCTTTGGAATGTAACAGAATGATCCATCAGAGAATACGGCCGAGTTTAAGGCCGCATAAAAATTATCTTTTTGGGGAACTACAGAACCAATATATTTCTTGACAAGTTCAGGATGTTCCTTGATAGCCTCCGAAATAGAACAAAATATAATTCCTTTTTCGGCCAGCGTCTTTTTAAAAGTAGTAGCAACAGAAACGGAGTCCATAACAATATCAACGGCGACTCCGGCCAATTTTTTTTGCTCGTCCAAAGAAATACCTAATTTTTTGAAAGTATCGAGCAATTCTGGATCTACCTCATCCAAACTGTTGTATTTGGGTTTGCTGTTAGGTGCAGAATAATACGAAATAGCCTGAAAATCCGGTTTTTGATAGGTAACGTTGGCCCATTCTGGCTCTTCCATTTTCTTCCAAACCTTAAAAGCCTCCAAACGCCATTCGGTCATCCAACTGGGCTCGTCTTTCTTTTTGGAAATAGCTACGACGATATCCTCGTTTAATCCCACTGGTAGGGTATCGGATTCAATATCGGTATAGAAACCATATTCATATTCCTTGGTTTCGAGCTCTTTCTTTAATTCCTCTTCGGTATATGCCATTTATTCCTTTTATAATGAAAAACTCTCACCACACCCACAGGTGCGCTGTGCATTGGGATTATTGAATACAAATCCTTTTCCGTTCAACCCTCCTGAATATTCCAAAACCGTTCCTACGAGATATAAAAAACTTTTCTTATCAACTAAAATACGAACTGCGTTATCCTCAAAAACTTTGTCGGATTCATTGATTTTGTTATCAAAATTCAATTCATATGACAATCCACTGCATCCTCCGCTCTTAACGCCAACCCGAACATAGTCCTTCGTAGCATCAAAGCCTTCCTCAATCATAAGGCTGATCACCCTTTGTTTTGCCTTTTCTGAAACTTGTATCATATTAAATTTTAATTAACCCAATCCTTATTTGTTTCGATTCTAAATAGTTTACAAATATAGGTTTTAAGTAGGGTTATACAACAATTCCTAACATTATTATAACGAATGGATTCATAAGGTTTTTCTATGAAGATGAAACATAGGTCCCAAAGTAGATTTAAGGAAATGCGTAGATGTTAGGGCCATTGTGGTCAAAGAAATTAAATTACTACTGTGATATTTTTATCCTGATTTTTAATGGGAGTATATCTAGTAAAGCTCTTCATAGTATTGTGACGCCATTCTCTTGGAAGTAAATTCGGGCACGACATCATCGATACTATTAAAAACTATTTGTTGCCATTTTTCTGGATTTTCATAATAAGCTGGCAAAACATCGTTTTCGAGTATGTCATACAAATTATCACTATCTATTTTGTCCTGATCCCAAGTTGGCAAGTTGTGATCTATTTCAGGGAAAATAAAAGAATTTTCGCCGTCTTTGGCGAATTCGGGTATCCACCCATCATTGGTCGAAACATTCACTGAACCGTTCATAGCCGCAGTCATACCACTCGTACCTGATGCTTCCCTGGTAATTCTGGGCGTATTGAGCCAAATGTCGGAACCTTCCTTTAGTTTTCGAGACAACTCAATTTCATAGCCAATCAACACAGCTAGGTTGTGTTTGTATTTAGTATAATTCACTAAATGGTTAAAAATGTCTATCGCATAATAATCATGGGGATAAGGTTTGCCGGCCCAAATGATTTGCACAGGGTATTTTTTATTGTTGATTAATCTTTCGAACCTTTCCAAATCATAAAGCAACAAATCAGCTCTCTTATAACCTGCAAAACGCCTAGCCCAGACGATTGTCAAAACATTGGGGTCGAAAAGCTTTTCAGTTTGGTTCAATACTTCATCGAACAACTCTTTTTTAAGTTCGTTTTTTCTTTGTCTGTACATTTTGGCATCCTTCTTTTCATGGGCTGTTTCGACCACTGGGTCCTGCCAAAAATTCTGGTTTTGAGCATTGGTAATCGGAATTATTTTGCTAACCCCATTGTAATCTTTCCACATGTTCCGGGATACCTTGGAATGCAATTTGGAAACGGCATTTGCTTTTTTTGAAAGTCTTAGGGCAGATACTGTATAATTGATCATTCCACCATTGACCATCTCATTCGCCAATTCTTCGTCTGAAAAATATCTACCGAAAAAGCCACAACGGTTCAAATGGCGTCCATCTCTCTCCTCATTCCCAGCTTTTTCGGGTGTGTGTGTAGTAAATACCATTTGGTCTTTTTTTACACCTTTATCCCTTAGATAATAAAAGGCGGGTAAGGCATGTCCCTCATTCAAATGATATACATCCGCCCCTCCCAAGGCCTCAACCACTTTGGCGCCGCCAATACCCAAAACTATACTCTGGGAAATACGGGTCAAATGATTGGCATCGTACAGATGATGGGTAATGGTTTTGGACAGATAGTCGTTTCCTTCAACATCGGTAGTCAACAGGTAAATGGGTACTGTTCCAAATATTTCAGGCTTTAAAACCATTGCACGAACTTTTACCGCAGGATTATCATGCAGTTTTATCTCTACCTCAATTCCTGAATCTTCCAAAAAATTATAGGTTTTTTCAATAAAATTGGTTTTGAGGGTTTGGTCTCCGTTCCTATCTTGATCGTAGTAGCCATATTTCCAAAGTATGCCGATCCCAATCATATTTTGTTTATTTTCAAAAGCCGATCGCATATGCGATCCAGCCAAAAAACCGAGACCTCCCGAATATATTTTAAGGGCTTGGTGAATACCGAATTCCATACTGAAATAAGCTACCTTCTTTTCGAATTCTTTTACAGGGGTATACGGTAAGTGCCATTTATTGTATTCTGATATCATATTTAGTATTTTTAAGGCGCAAAATTAATCATTATGCCTATTTAATGAGTATAAAAAGCCGAAAACTAGTTGGTAATTGTAGGGTTATTTGAAGATTTCAATTAAGTAACCCCAAAATTCAATTATTAACAGGATTAAAGGGGTATAACAAGGAATTATAAAAAGTTTATTTGAGTTAAAAGTAGTTACTCCCGTAAAGTAAATACAAACTTAATTTATCTTGATGACCAATACATCTGACATTCCCTTATTATGAAGATTAGGAATATCAATACTTGCACTTTCTCCCACGATCAGTATGCTAGCATCTGTATTTTCCATAACATCGAAACCATAGTCCAAATCGGCACCACCAAAGGTCTGCTGCCAAATTAAATCTCCGTTAAAATTGGTCTTGATAATCCACAAGTCGTTTTCACCCTTATTGGATCTTGCATCAAAATCCGAGCTTTTAGAATTGCCGGTAATGATAAAACCTCCATCGGCACTAGCGCATATACCTTGGGCTGCATCAAATTTTGTACCCCCAAAGGTCTTTTCCCATCTGAGCTCTCCATCATCATCGATCTTTATCAACCAAACATCCGAATCCCCGTTATTTACGGAAATATCTGTGTCACTACTAAATGTATTGCCCGTAATTACGTAACCATTGTCTGAAGTTTTGGCAATATCATAGGAAATCTCAATGCCAGACCCTCCGAACGAGCGTTCCCACACCAAATTACCCGTATTTGTAATTTTTACCACCCAGAAATCATAACTGCCCTTGGTATCACTAATATCAAAATCATTACTTTCAGAAAAGCCAGTCATTACAAAACCACCATCATTGGACTGAACAACTGCATGTGCCCTATCATTATTGGTTCCCCCAAAGTACTTTCGCCATTGAATGTTGCCCTGGGCATCAATCTTTGTACCCCAAAACTCCCCTACACCATGTCGGGTTAGATATTGTCCTTTCCCGTTATACCCATCGGACCGAGCAGCAGTTATATCCAAAAAGCCAATAAAAAAGTAACCCCCGTCTTGGGTTTGTATAATATCATACGAATGGTCATGGCCAGAAAAACCAAAACTTTTTTCCCATTCTATAATTCCAGAAGGATCTAATTTTAGTATCCAATTATCATGAAAGCCTTCATTATTACTACCATCCCCGTCATCACTCATGGCATAGCCAGTAAGTATATAACCGCCATCTTTCGTTTGAGCCAAAGATTGACCTCTGTCATCTTTACTGCCGCCATACGTTCTATTCCACTCAAGAGTTCCAAAAGTATCGAACTTTAATAACCAATAATCATTTACGGTAGTCGTCTTTCCTACAATATCACCATCCATGCTATTCGAATACCCCAATACGGCATAACCACCATCTATAGTTGAAATTATGGCCTGAGCCGTTTCCTCCCCTGAACCTCCAAAACTCTTCAACCATTCCACTTCACCAAGAAATTCAAACTGCTCTTCTACAATTGGGTCTAGGGTATTATTGTTTACATCGTCTATAGAGCAGCCAACAAAAGCCAGGAGAATAAATATGTGATTGAACTTCCGCATTATTCTGACTTTTTTATCACAAACAATCCAGAGTTGATGTCGCTAACAATAATCTTCCCACTTGAAAAATAAGGGTAAACGCTCCATACGCCATCAAAACCAGCACTATTGTTGGACGGGAAAGTATCGAAAAAGCCTTCTTCAGAAATACTTTTATTGGCAATGTCGGAAATATCCAAAACACGAACTCCGGCTCGATAATTTGCCAAGAAATATTGATCCCCTAATACATACCCGTTATGATCAATAGCTGTTGTTTGTCCTGAATACGAAGTATGTAAAATAGGATTGTCCAAATCTAAAAGGTCAAAAACCAAGGTACGAGAGTCGAAACCAAAGTTCACTTCATCCAACTCATCGCCTAGAATTAAATAGCGATGTTCTTCGGTAAACCATCCTTGATGGGTATAGGCAAGATTGGAATATCCAAAAGTAGATATCCCTATGGGACTGTCCTTATCGGTTACATTGACAATAGCCACTTGGTTTTCATTGGCGCCCACAAATATCTCGGCACCTGCATAATCCGCATCCGGACCATTGTAGGTGATAACCTGTGCATCATGGGTATAACCGTTTGCCCCATATCCTCCCGCAGAAACTGGGTTCTTCGGATCTTGTAAATTCACAAAATGAACTCCGCCATTAAATGTATCATCCCTCGCGGTTCCTACAGGAAAGGCAAATCCGGTATCTTCATTGATTACCACATTATGCGCATTGCCAAAACCTGAGTAAAGCCCATCGTCATTAAAAACTTCAGGTGCATTAGAAACATTACGCAAACGCGTTAAATCAAAAACCTGCATACCATGGTCGTCAGCTTCAGAAACAATATAGGCATGGTTTTGATATACCTTAATATCACGCCACGAACTGGAACTTGTGGCAGAAGGAAGTTTGCCTAAATAAATAAGATTTTCGGTGTCGGTTATGTCAACAAAGGCGGTGCCGTTGTTCAGACCCATTAAGGCATATTCCTTATTGGTATCTGGGTCCGTCCATCCCCACACATCATTTCCTGCAGTTGCGCTGAATTCTGAAAGCGAAATGCTCCCCATTAAATCGTAACCATTACAAGGGTAGATCCCGGCCATGCCATTTTCACATGGTGTAAATCCGGTTACAGGTTCAGAATCTAATTGACCATCATTTTCGGAATTGCCATCGTCACTGGAACAACCTAATAAAAGAAGGCCACATGTCAAGAGTAGGTAGAACTTATTCTTAATCATAGCATTGATTTTAGTTCTTTTCTACCAAAGATAAGATTTATAAATAACCTTAATTTTTTTTAAAGGGAATTCTTAACAGAAATGATACAATTAGGGTGATTCAAGCCCAAGGTCATCATTGGGTTTTTTTGTCATTGTATACCATGCTTCTGTTGACCATAGTGATTGGTCATTTTGACTCTTTATAGGTTTCTTTATGTGGATATAAACTACTCTACCTTCTTTAATTCCCTCAATTTCCAAGAAAACTTTTCGCCCATTATCCGATAAATCCACTGAAACAAGTTTTAAATTTTCTTCTCCCATTTTGGGGCCACCGTACTGATCTGTTGCCATATAATAATACTGTTGTACATCAAAATCTTCAATACCCAATTGTATATGGGATGCTACAGGTTCGGTCAGCTCTATTTCCATTCCATTACTTTTTGCTCTGACAGCCAACATCTCGAAAGTTGATTTTTCGTTATAATTAAAACGATGAAGTGCATACCACAGACGACCCTCATGTCTCCAATTACCCCCGGATCCAACACCACCTGCATATAAATTACCATCTGGACCCCAAACCGTTCTATTTATACCGGCGTCCAATCCTTGGATAAAACGGAAAGCCGCCCCTTGCTTTATACCATCTACCTCATCTATAAAAACCCTTTTTATTCCGCCATGGGTGACATCTCCATGAATCATTTGATTCTTATAAGGACCAATATTCAAAATTGCAGGCTGGCTGGGTGAATTACTAATTTCTCCATGAGGCAACCATACCAGAGGCGGATCTTCTTTGTAATCCTTCACGCGCTCCCAATCGGCATGTTTAAAACCATAGAATTTACCTTTCTCTACACGGACAATTTTACTTGTTGGTATCCAATTTCCTTGATTATCAGCAACATAAAGCGCGCCATCGGGACCTTCGGCAATACCGTTTGGTGTTCTAAAACCTTCAGCAATAAACTCAATTTCGCTTCCATCCTTGCTAATTCGAACTACTTTACCCCTATGTTCCACATCTTTAAATTCAGAACCCAAATCGGTGGCCAATGTCGCATAAAAACTACCTTCTTTAAACACCAAGCCAAAAGCGAATTCGTGATAGTGTGAGGTAACATTCCATGAATCGCACACTTTTTGGTATTCATCAATGATTTCATCACCGTTGGTATCTACCAATTTGGTGAGTTCTTGTTTTTGCAATACGAACAATTCACCATCAATATATTTTATCCCCAAAGGTTCCGCCAGTCCTTTTGCAATTTGTTTTACCTCAATAGACTCAGGGTCATCGGTGTTATAGTTTTTTAAAATATAAACAGCTCCAGTCTCGTCCCAGGTACAAATCACCATTTTATCCTTATCGATAAAATCTATCCCTCCTATCCGTGGGTGAAAATCGGCTGGTTTAGCTTGGTACATATCAAAGGAAGGATGAACAGCGTTTAATGACAATTGATCCCCTGGTGTTTTGCTCGCAGCTTTTGGAACATAAGGTGAAAGCCTTCTAAATGCCGTAGCATCGTGGTAAAAAACAGAATCTGGAACTATTGTATATGCTTCGCCATCGTCTGACCATTGCAATGAGAGTCCGTATCCCCCTCCACCTTGGTGAAACTGTAAAAGAAACTCATTCCAACCTTCATTCAATATCGTTTTTGCACTAACTGCCTCGGGGGCATGATATCCTCTATTATCCACTATTTCCTGTCCATTAAGTTTAAGAACAGAACCATCATCACTAATCAATCGAAACGTTTTTTCGACTTGGGATTCAGACTTGATGTACCCACTGAAATCCATATAAAAATTCTCTCTGATTTCTCCCAAAACTCCTGAAGTTGGCATATGTATCGCAGGAGTAACCGCATTATAAATTGGGAGGGTGCTTTTGGTCAATTCCTCATAAAGATTACCACTGTCATCCTGCAAATAGAAATTGGTCGCGACCCCTTTTTTCTTTAAGTACTGCTCCCCTATGGTTCTGTCAATATTGTCCAATTCAATGGGTATATCAGGGGTGTCCAAAGCAATGTCCACAGTCCTACTAGGTGGTTCAGGTTCTCCATCCAATGACAGAATATAATAGGACATTTTTTGGGTATCGGCCTTTGAGAGGTCGGGATGGGCCGTCATCAGAAGATTTCCCCAAACACCAGTACCCCCTAGTTTGATTTTGTCCGCAAGCATATCAACATTCGTCCAATCAAAAGGATATCTTTTGGCAATGGAATCATACGCTGGGCCTACCAAATTTTCGTTGATCAAATGGCAAGCCTTGCAATCGCTCTGCTCAGCCAATTGCATGCCATCGGAAATAAGACCCAAATAATCAATAACAGGTGGTTTCCAATCTTTCGGAATTTGAGTGAAATAAGTTTCTATTATTGTGTTACCCGTTATTTCCAATTCATTTGAAACTTCAGTACGATGACCTCCCACAATCAATTCATTCCCAACAACCCCTGATTTCAAATTATAGTTCAACAAAGGGATAATTTCATCGGACGATCTTTCAAGAATATGAAAATTTCTGACCATACCTATTGTACTGTCCTTTAGGCCAACTTCTGGTATTTCACGAATTCTTATTGATTCTCCTGATTTTGACATCAGTTCAAAATCAAGACCCACCTGACCCTTGATTAGGGAATATCCTAAATAATTAATATCCGGGATTTCAACTGCTTCATTTGTCTTTAAACCCCATTGGGTTTTTAGCGAATCATCTTGCATATAGGGATATCCGAAACTGGTAGGTTGAATTCCATGAGCTGTGGTATAAACCGCCCCATCATAATTGACCCCTCCTTTCCAGATTTTATACAAATTGCCAGATTGCAAGTTGTAACAGGCATAAAGATCTTTATGAAGGGCTACGGTGAGCATTCTGGGTTGCTTGTCCATTACCGAGCGAAAGACCCAATTATCAACAGGGCGATCGTATTCAATTGTTTTTTCACATGAGGCAGAACCAACTATCATTATCATGATTATTAATAGTTGATAAGGAAAGGTTTTTTTCATGGTATTGGCATTTATATTGCTATAAAGCTAACAGATAATCGTAGACCTCCAAGTAAATTGAAGGCCATATTTGTTGAAAGGTCTTTTAAGGCCTCCCTTTATTCTTGATTTCAAGGCTTGTTTTACAATTACTACCTATTTTTGCCAAATGTTAGAAGACAAGAATCAAGGAAAAACAGATTTGGAATCATTAGGGGAATTTGGGCTTATTGAACATTTGACCCAGCATTTTCCCATTACCCAAAAATCAACGCTAAAAGGTATTGGTGATGATGCCGCCGTTTTGAATTTTAAAGGGCGACAAACTGTGGTATCAACCGATCTCTTGATTGAGGGTGTTCACTTTGATTTGAGCTATATGCCCTTAAAGCATTTGGGCTATAAGGCCGTGATGGTTAACCTATCAGACATTTACGCAATGAATGCCAAGGCCACACAAATAACAGTTTCCATTGCGGTTTCCAATCGATTTCCGTTGGAAGCCTTGGAAGAGCTTTATGCCGGAATAGCTTTAGCTACAAAAATTTATGATGTTGACTTGGTAGGTGGTGACACCACATCATCGACTACAGGGTTGATAATAAGCATTACCGCAATAGGAGTAGCAATAGCCGATGAAATTGTTTATCGAAATGGCGCCAAAGCAAATGATCTATTGGTGGTATCGGGGGATTTAGGCGGTGCTTATATGGGATTGCAGGTGCTGGAACGTGAAAAGGAAGTCTTTAAAGTAAACCCGAATAATCAACCTGATTTGGAGCCGTATTCGTATATCGTGGAACGGCAATTAAAACCTGAGGCGAGGAAGGATATTCCCGAATTGTTGGCAAAATTAGACGTTCATCCAACTTCAATGATCGATATAAGTGACGGTCTCTCTTCCGAAATATTACATTTATGCAAACAGAGCAAAGTGGGTTGTAATTTGTTCGAGGATAAAATCCCATTAGATCCAACGGTAATTTCCGCATGTGAGGAATTTAAAATGGACAGTACTTTAGTCGCTTTAAGTGGGGGAGAGGATTATGAACTTTTATTCACAATAGACCAAAAAGAATTCCCGAAAATAAAGGGCAATCCTAACTTAACAGTCGTGGGGCACATGACTGCTGAGAACGAAGGTGCTCACTTGATTTCCAGGAATAACTCTAGAATTCCATTGACCGCTCAGGGTTGGAACTCATTTGCCAAAACATAATTAGGCTGCGTGATCCGCAGTGCTATGTCTTCTTTGATATATATTTTCCAAGGTATCATTGATTTCCTGCAGTTCAGGGGTCAAAACTGAAAGATTACCAGTAGCATCTGTGGTCACTTCTTGGCCACAATGAATGCATTGGTATTCCTTGATGTGTTTGGTGACTTTTTTGGATACGGAGTAATGATGTCCAAAAATACTGCATATTACTTTCTTCATGATGTAGGTTTTTAAGTAAGCATTTATTGGGATTTGGGTGCCTAATAAACACTGATAATTGGGGTTTGGGTTAACTGTAAAAAGTGGTTCATGAAACACTTTATTATACAACGCCCATTACTGTATTTTATTAGTACTGACACCATTTTTGCTTCATAAATTCGTTGAATTACCTTTTAATCGACAAACTGTTCGTTTCTAACGATGAAATACATAGTTGTCCTTTTCTCTTTTTACTTTATCTTTCACCGATAATACCACTCATGAACAAAACCAAGGAAACCCTCGTAATTGCCTTTGCCCTTTTTTCACTTTTCTTCGGCGCAGGAAATTTAATACTTCCCCCACAGCTGGGATTCAAGTCGGGTGATTTTTGGTGGTTGGTTACTTTGGGGTTTTGTTTGTCGGCAGTTTTAATTCCCATAATGGGTATTCTAGCCCATGCCAAATTGCAGGGTACCATTTTCGATTTTGGTAAAAAAGTATCCCCCACTTTTAGTTTGGTATATTCCTTCATTGTTTATGCCATTTCGATAGCATTACCTTCGCCACGTACAGCCTCAGTGACCCATGAAATTGCCATTCAACCTTTTTTTGAGACTCCCTATATCGTTACAAGCATTCTCTATTTTGCTTTGGTATTTATTTTTGTTATTAACCGTTCCAAAATATTGAATGTGATTGGCAAAGTACTTACTCCGGCCATCATCATTATTCTGTTATTGATTATGGGTATTGCCACTTTCTCTTACACCTTTGATTTTGGTGACATTGTTTTTAATAATCCTTTTACCGATGGGATTTTGGAAGGTTACCAAACCTTTGATGCCATTGGTGCGGTAGTTGTAGGTGGAGTGATTATTATTTCTATTAATCTAAAAAAGAAAAATGCCTCGTATGAGGATAAAAAGCGCATTATTCGCAGAGCTGGTTGGTTGGCGGGTTTGGGATTATTTTTAATCTATGCCGGACTCATCTTTACAGGTGCATTGATGCATAATGAATTTGAAGCTAATATTTCACGAACAGCCCTGCTTAATGGCATCAGTATTAAAACCTTGGGCAATACCGCCAACTTGCTTTTAAGCATCTTGGTGAGTCTAGCCTGTTTTACAACAGCCGTTGGTATAGTTGCCGGTACAGCAGATTTTATGAAATTTAAATTTGGGGACTCGCAAAAGGCCTATACACTAACAGCTATCATAGGTTGCGTATTAGGCGTTACCATGGGACAATTTGATGTACATTACATTATTGCGGTTGCAGTGCCTGCCCTAATGTTTATTTACCCAATCACCATAGTCTTGATATTATTGAATGTTTTACCCGAAAAATATTCTTCTTCCAAAATTTTTAAGGCTGTCATTGTTACCACAATTCTCTTCAGTATTCCTGACTTTTTAGAAAGCATCGGATTTGTAGAGTCTATTGCCTCAGTTAAGGAATTAATACCATTGGGTGCTTTTAGTATGGGGTGGGTATTGCCTGCAGGTTTAGTATTTGTGCTTGTCAATGTATTGGTCAATATTAAAAACGAATTATGAAAGATTACGCAATTCTTGTATTACTCATTTTGGTCGTTAGCTGCACTTCCAAATCATCCGATATCAATGAAGAACAAGCGATAATGGATACCCTCACTGCCATGTGGGATGCTATTGAAAAGGAAGATATGGAAAGCTATGCCTCCCTTGTCCATGATGATTTTACCCAATTCGGGGAGACCGACCCAACCCTGAATATTGGCAAGGAAATAGAAGTTGAGGGTGTTAGGGAATGGGTAAAAAATTCTGATGGTATTCATACTGAAATGATTGAACCAAGAGTGACTATCAAAGAAAATGTCGCATGGATTACCTACTATTGGTCTGATTTTGGAACTACTAACGGTAAAGCATTTGCCTCAAAAGGTAAATCCACACGAATTTTTGTAAAAGAAAAAGGTAAGTGGTTATGTATTCATGGACATTATACGCTATTGCCGTAAATTACATTCTTAAGGTTAATCGTCTGCTGATAAAACCCGTAGTTTAATATTCCTGAATGCGACTTTGCCCCCATACTCCTGAAGGCTTATATGACCTGTTCTGGCCGTGCCGAATTCGGACCATTTAGCAAAGCCCGATTTGGCAATCATGGCCTCCCAATCTGGCCCATGCACCGGAAAACGTACAACTTCCTGCTGATTGAATATCACATATCCAATATTTTCAGTATGATCAATATGCAATAAATAGTGGTTCCATTTCCCAGCCGGTTTGCTTACGATTTTCGATGGGGGCAATAACCCATATAAGGATCCTGCACGATTGATATCACCTCGCTCCTCTACATATTCCTTCCAATTATCATCCAAAATTTGAATCTCGGGTCCAGTTTCGTAGGGATGCTTATACTGCTCATCCTCAATCACACCCCAAAAGACACCGGAATTTCCATGAAGCCCAATGTTCCACTCCAATGAAAGTTCAAAATTCGTGAATTTATCATCTGTCACCAGATTGGAACTGCCACCTCCTTCACGTCGTTGAAAGTCATATATCAATTCCCCATTTTCAACATACCAGCCATCATAAGAACCATCTTCTCCATAGGTATGCCATCCTTCCAGGTTTTCCCCATTAAACAGTTCATTCCAATCGTCTTTTGATGGATTACAGCCTATTAAAAGTAGACCCATAAATAGTACGCAGATTTTATAAACTTTCATAAAACGAATTTGGTTTAGTGATTAACAATGATTTAGATATAGTATTCATTTGAACTCAATCGTCCAATTTGTGAAGTTAGCCGAAATTATATCGAAAATCAAGACAAATTAATTTTCTGAAATGTCTTACCATATATTTGCATGGGTAAAAGAGAGTTACAAAATGGAAGATTTCACACTGGCAAGGGTTATACATATAGTTGCGGTTGTATTATGGATCGGGGGCGTAGGTATGGTCACCACAGTAATTATCCCCGCTGTGAAAAAAATGAAATCGAAAGAAGACCAAATAAAGACCTTCGAACAGATTGAGGGGAAGTTTGCTCTCCAGGCCAAAATCACAACCTTACTTACCGGCTTATCCGGGTTTTATATGCTTTATGTTCTTGACGGATGGGATCGGTATCTCGATTATAAATTCTGGTGGATCCATGCCATGACCTTGGTTTGGATTTTGTTCACCATTGTTTTGTTCATTCTAGAGCCATTTGTACTTCACAGACTCTTCAAAAAATATGCGAATGAAAATCCAGGGAAGACTTTTGCTGTAATGCACAGGGTACACTGGATATTACTTATTATTAGTTTGATCACTACTGCAGGAGCAGTTGCCGGTAGCCATGGGTGGTTTTGGGTTTAATTAGTTTTAAGTTCAGAGTTTTCAGTTTCTAGTTTAAAGTACAAAGTTCAATTAGTAGAACATTTCCTTTTTTAAAATAGCTTGTCACTCCTAAAGGTAATTATGTCCCATTTTTCCAATCTTGAAACTATTCCTCATCCTATTTTATTATATTCGACTACAAATTAAATTGGATATTTTTTAGCTTAGAATGACAGAGAAGAAGTATCAATCCGATGTTATTGTTATTGGAGGTGGCATTGCCGGTATTGTAACCGCCTTGGAATTATTAGAAAAAGGGAGAAAGGTCATCCTTTTGGAAAGAGGGCCCAAAAAATCATTTGGCGGATTGGCAATTAGTTCTTTTGGAGGAATGTTTTTTGTTGATACCCGGGAACAGCGAAGATTTGGAATGAAGGATTCCGTTGATCTAGCCTTAAGCGATTGGTTTGCCGTAGCAAATTTTAAAGAGACTGACGTGTTACCCAAAAAATGGGCTGAGCAATACGTAAACATGTGTACACCTTATGTTTACAATTATTTGAAGCGTTTAAAAATCAAGTTTTTCCCCGTGGTGCATTGGGTCGAGAGAGGACTTTATAAACCAGGTAATTCTTATCCAAGATTTCATATTGTTTGGGGCACTGGATATGGGTTGACCAAAACCTTGATAGAAAATCTACTCAACCATCCCAAAAAAGAAAGTCATTTACAGCTATTTTTTGACCACAAGGTAGATGGATTCTTAGTTCAGAATAATGTAGTTATCGGTGTTCAAGGTACCTTGGAAACCGATTCTACCCAAAAATTCGAGGTAAATGCTGAACATACCGTAGTAGCTGCAGGCGGAATGGGGGGTAATATTGAAAGGGTAAAGAAAAACTGGTACAAGCCATGGGGCGAGCCACCTGAAAAAATCCTGAATGGTTCATCCATTTTCGCAGATGGAGCCATGCATGATGCGGTTGCAAATGTAAATGGAAACTTAACGCATTTGGATAAAAATTGGCCTTACCCTGCTGGGGTTCACCACCCAAGACCACAATTTGAAAATCATGGATTAAGCCTAGTTCCCTGTAAATCTGCCCTATGGTTAGATTACACAGGAAAACGATTTGGTCCTGAACCATTAATCACAGCCTATGATACGCGACATATCGTAGAGAAAATATGTGAGCAAAAAAAGAAGTATTCCTGGCAAATACTAAATATGAAAATAGCGTATAAAGAATTTGCCATTTCGGGCTCAGAATCCAATGCCTCAATAAGGGACAAAAACTATTTTCAATTTATAAAATCTGTTCTTCTGGGAAACAAGAAATTGGTTCACGATATGCTAGAAAATTGTCAGGACTTTGTAATCGGCAATACTTTGGAAGAACTGGTTGACAAAATGAATGCATTACAACAAAATGATGACGTAAAAATTCAAAACGTACAACAGGCGGTTTTATCCTATGACGAAATGACAAGACGCCCCAAAAAGTTTCAAAACGATGAACAATTACGAAGGATTGCCCACACCAGGCAATATATGGGTGATCGTTCAAGGACATGTAAAAACCAACCTATATTTGATAAACAAGCATTGCCTTTGATTGCCATAAGAGAGTTTATATTAAGCAGAAAAACTTTAGGGGGAATCCAAACCGACCTTAATGGAAGGGTATTAACAACTCCTTTGAATGGAAGCCAAAAAACAATACCGGGTTTATACGCAGTGGGTGAAGCTTCTGGGTTCGGAGGAGGCGGAATGCATGGGGAGGGAGCTTTGGAGGGCACTTTCTTAGGAGGTTGCGTATTAACAGCAAGAGTGGTTGCAGCTGATATTGCAGGTCAAAAACTAGGAGATCGTTAATAATAAAATAAACAATTACAAATAATCAACATGAATAAAACGGGTGCCTACTTGGTACGATTTGCACTTGAACAGATCGGAGTAAAATATACTTTTGGAATTCCGGGTGTGCACAACACCGAGATTTACGATGAATTGAATAAAAGTGAATTAATAACACCAATGCTAGTAACCCACGAGGGAGGTGCATCCTTTATGGCCGACGCCATTTCAAGAACAAGCGAAAGCATTGGTTGTTGTGTAATTGTTCCGGCCGCTGGTACAACTCATGCAATGAGCGGAATTGGTGAATCATATTTAGACGGTATACCTACCTTGATAATTTCAGGAGGTATCCGGACTGATTCAGGACGCGCCTATCAGTTACATGCGCTTAACCAGATAAATTTGGTTCAGGAAATTACCAAAGCAGCATACTTGGTAAATAAACATGAAGATATTGTGCCTACTCTTTATGAAGCATACCAAACTGCTATTAGCGGTGAGCCCGGACCGGTTTTTGTTGAAATCCCTGTTAACCTCCAACTTTTCAAAGGGGAGATTTCCAATTTGCCGGAACTAGAATTAAATGTTTCAAACCCTACGATTGACCCTAGCAAAATAAAAAAAGCAGTAGATATTTTATTGGAGGCTAAAAATCCGACCATAAATGTTGGGTGGGGAGCCGTTGATGCTCTCAAGTATACCGTGAAAATAGCTGAAAAATTAATTGCTCCCGTTTCCACGACCCTACAAGGTAAAAGTGCTTTCCCAAATAGTCATCCACTTTCTACAGGAGTTGGTTTTGGTGCATCTTCAAAACCAGCATCTAGAAATGCATTTTCAAAATCGGATGCCATGCTGGCCGTCGGAGTCCGGTTTTCGGAGCTAGGTACAGGAAGTTATGGAATAAAAAAACCAGAAAATCTAATTCACATTGATATCAATCCTAAAGTTTTTAATGCCAATTATAAAACTGTCCTGTCCATAGAAGCAGATGCTGTTGATGCCCTAAAAGCCATCTCTGAGGAATTGGAAAGCAGGGACTGGAACGGCCCAAGAGAGATGAAAGCGTTAAGTGAACAAATCAAAAAAGACGAAACTAAATACTTGAATGAATGGCTAAAAGACAAAAAAAAGGATTTAGTTTCACCTGGACACTTTTTTAAAGCGTTACAAAAGTTAACAAACCCCAATGCCAAAGTAGTTGTAGATGATGGAAAACATACGTTTCTTGCTGCCGAACTTTTTAAGGTAAATCAATCCCGTCAGTTTATTTCCCCTACAGATTTCAATTGTATGGGATATTGCGTTCCAGCTGCAATCGCAACAAAATTGGCAAACCCGGATAATGAGGTAATTGCAATTGTTGGTGACGGTGCTTTTATGATGACCTGTATGGAGTTGGTAACGGCCTCTGCAAATAATATTGCTCCTATGGTCTTTGTATTTCATGATGGAGAGTTAGGTCAAATCTCCCAACTTCAGGCGGTACCCCTAAAATATAAAACGTGTTCGGTAATAGGGAACTTGAATGTTGAAGGTGTAGCTTTAGCAGTAGGCGCCCATTATTTACAGATGTATAATGATGAACAAATAGAGTCAAAAATCAAAGAAGCGATACAAGTTTCCTCAGAAGGGAAACCTGTAATAATAGATGTCAATATTGATTACACCAAAAAAACCATGTTGACCAAGGGTGTTCTCTCAACCAATTTAAAACGCTTTTCATTTAAGGAAAAAGTTAGGTTTATCTCTAGGGCGCTCAAACGACGAATTGTAGGGTAAAGGATATTAGACTTGCATTAGTTCCTCGATTTCTTCGATTTCAATAGGAATATTGGCCATTAGATTAAATGGTTCTCCTTTTTCCTGGATTACTACATCATCCTCCAAACGAATCCCCATGTTCTCTTTGGGAATATAAATACCTGGCTCAACAGTGAAGACCATATTAGCTTTCATAGGGGTTTTCAGTGCGCCATAATCATGGGTATTCAACCCAATATGGTGACTGGTGCCGTGCATAAAGTACTTTTTATAGGCTGGCCAATCTTTATCCTCGTTTTGAACATCAGCTTTGTCCAACAAGCCCAATCCCAATAACTCTGATGTCATTATTTTGCCAACTTCCTTATGGTATTCGGCCCAAATGGTTCCAGGAACCAACATTTTGGTGGCTTCATTCTTCACCCTTAGTACTGCTTGGTAAACTGCTTTCTGCCGCTCCGTAAATTTGCCATTGACCGGGATGGTTCTCGTAAGGTCACTGGAGTAGTTGGCATATTCGGCAGCAACATCCATCAACAACATATCGCCCTCCTTGCATTGCAAGTTGTTTTCAATGTAATGCAGTACAATGGCATTACCCCCTGAAGCAATAATCGGGGTATAGGCGAACCCTTTAGAGCGATTTCGTACAAACTCATGTAAAAGTTCGGCCTCAATCTCATATTCCCAAACCCCGGGTTTAACAAAGTCCAATAAACGCCGAAATCCTTTTTCAGTAATGTTGCAGGCGTGCTGCATCAATGCGATTTCCTCAGGTTCCTTTACACCGCGGATCTCCTCCATAATAGGAAAACTCTTCGCGACTTGATGCGCCGGGAATTTTTGTTTACAATCCAAAATAAATCGGTCTTCCCTGGTTTGAGTCGTAACCGCTTGCCGATAATGCTCATTGGTATTGAAGTAAATCGTATCGGCTTCCGTCATTAAATCAAAAAAGATCTTATCAAAATCGGTCAACCAATAAATAGTATCAATCCCTGAAACGTAAGTAGCTTTATCTTTGGTCAATTTTGGTCCTTCCCAAATGGCAATATGGTCATTCGTCTCACGAACAAAAAGAATTTCACGGTGCTTTTTATCCAAGGCATCCGGAAACAACAACAAAATACTTTCCTCTTGATCCACACCACTCAAATAAAAGATATCACGGTGCTGCTCAAAGTCCAAGGTTGCATCTGCACTTATAGGATAAATATCATTGGAATTGAATACCGCAATGCTCGACGGCTTCATTTTAGCCATGAATTTATTACGGTTTTTTATAAAAAGCTGATTACTGATTTGCTGGTATTTCATATGGAATGCATTAGTGTGATAAATTTAATAATTCCTGTAAGGAAAGGGCCAATTTCCAAATTTAATTATCTTAGTAAACGCAAAATACTTACGATTTTCCCCGATTCATTCAGTTAGCTCTAAAAAAGTAACAATTCAAGAAATATTTCTCTTTATAGCCATTATATGAAATCAAGACTATTTACTTTTTTCCTCTTTCTTTTACTTTCTTTTTCAACCAAAGCCCAAACCAATGAAGAGGTCTTCAAGAACTTGAAATTTCGCTTTATTGGTCCCGAAGGCAATAGAACAATAGCTATAGCAGGAGTTCCTGGCGACCCAATGATCAATTACATCGGCGCGGCGTCAGGAGGGTTATGGAAAACCGAGGATGGTGGTGTAAGTTGGAGTTCGATTTTTGATGACCATGATGTTTCTTCTGTGGGTTCCTTGGCCATAACACCAACAAATCCCGATATTGTTTGGGTCGGTACAGGTGAAACCTTTGTAATTAGACCTGCCCATGCCATGGGAGATGGTATCTATAAATCCGAAGATGCTGGAAAGACCTGGAAAAACATGGGACTTGAAAAAACAGGTAGAATTGGCCGTGTGATAATTCATCCTACCAATCCCGATATTGTTTATGCAGCTTCTTTAGGTCATACTTACGGCCCCCAACAAGAAAGAGGAGTCTATAAAACAGTCGATGGAGGTAAAAATTGGAAGCGCATACTGTTTATTGATGAAAATACAGGCGCTGCCGATATAACTATAGACCCAAACAACCCGGAAAGATTATTGGTGGGCATGTGGACTATTCATATTAATACTTGGGGATTGAACAGTGGTGGTCCTGGAGGCGGAATATACCGATCATTAGACGGAGGTGACAAGTGGGAGGCCTTATCTAAAAAAGGATTACCAGGTGGTAAGGATAATCCCGTGGGGAAAACCGGAGTTGCCATTTCACACTCTAATCCTAATGTTGTTTATGCATTGTTTGAAATTGATAGCCCGGCACTCTATCGATCTGAGGACTTTGGTGAAACTTGGACTTTGCAGACCAGAAACCATGATATTAATGAGCGTGCACCTTATTATACACGTATGGCCGTTTCAACTGACACTCCTGATGAGGTGTATTTTGCCAATGTAAAATTCAGCACTTCAAAAGACGGCGGAAAAACAATAAAAGGAGGTTACAAAGCTGGTGGTGATAACCATGATATTTGGGTTGACCCTACCAATGCGGACCGAATCATGGTTGCCCATGATGGTGGTGCGAGTATAAGTCTGAATCATGGTAAAACCTTTCAGAGAGTGGTACTCCCAATCGCCCAAATGTACCATGTTGCTGTAGATGACCAAGTCCCATATAACGTATATGGCAACAGGCAGGACGGTTACTCTTATCGAGGGCCCAGCAACAGCTTGCAAGGTTATATACCGATTGGTCTTTGGGAAGGTGTTGGGGGTTGCGAAAGCGGTTTTGCCCAACCTGATCCTTTTGATAATGATATTATATGGTCTGGTTGCTATGATGGTGGACTCGAAAGATACAATTCCAAAACAGGACATGCCCAGGACGTTCGCGTATGGCCTGAGGCTGGCTATGGTTGGGCACCTGCCGACATGAAATACCGTTGGTACTGGAGTTTTCCCTTGGCATTTTCACCACATGTTAAACATCGTGTTTATGTCGGAAGTCAATTTGTACATAAAAGTGATGATAACGGACAGAGCTGGCAAATAATTAGCCCGGATCTGACTTTGAACGATAAATCACATCAACAAAGTTCAGGTGGTATTGCCGCCGATAATTTAATGACCTTTGATGGTTCTACCCTGATTGCGATCAAGGAATCGAACTTGGAAGCTGGTGTAATTTGGGTGGGCAGCAATGACGGACAAGTAAACGTGACCAAAAACGGAGGCGATACATGGACCAATGTCAGCTCCAATATTCCCAATCTCCCAAAATGGGGAACGATTTCGAATATTGAAACTTCGCGCTATAAAGAAGGTACAGCCTATATCAGCATTGATATTCATCAAATGGGCGACTTTGACCCTTATATCTTTAAGACTAGTGATTATGGCGAAAGTTGGAAATTGATAAGCAATACAATTCCAAAATCAGTTCACAGTTTTGTGCATGTGGTAAAGGAAGACCCTAAACGTAAGGGAATGTTGTATGCAGGTGTTGATAACGGTATTTATATTAGCTATGATGATGGAGAGAGCTGGATGCGATTACGAAACAATTTACCTCCAGCCCCTGTGTATTGGTTAGAAATTCAAGAGCGTTTTGATGATTTGGTCGTGGGTACCTATGGAAGAGGTTATTATATTCTAGACAATATTTCACCATTGCGGGAATTTGATTTGGATGCCCAAAATAAAGACGCCCATCTTTTTAGTCTACGGGAAGCTTATCGTTTTCACAACAAACAAAGTATTAAGACCGATGGGCCTAGTAATAATTCTGGTAAAAATCCAGCATATGGGGCAGATATCAATTACTACATAAAAGACAGTACGGACCAAAAGGTTGAAATTCAAATCATGGATGCCAATGATGAAATCATTCGGACCTTAAAAGGTGAAAATGACAAGGGCGTTCATAGAACGATGTGGGATCTGCGTTATGAACCAACCTATAAACCAAAATTGAAGTCCACCCCACCAGGACGGCCATGGGTACAGCTGAACGGTGAAGGATGGCGGCCCTTGGTCACATGGGATTTGGATTTATGGCGAGGGCAATTTGGCCCACGTGTTGTACCAGATTCTTTTAAAGTAAAATTGATTGTTGGAAAAGAGGAATATGTAAGGGAATTGGAGGTGTTTAAAGATCCTTCATCAGAAGGCACGCTGGAAAGTATAAAAAAGCAGGTTGCCTTTTCTTTGGAATTACGTGATGCAATGAATCTTTCTGTTACCATGATCAATGATATCGAAACAATTAGAGGTGAATTGAATGAGATTATACCAAGTTTAAAACGCGAAAGTGATGTTCAACGAGCTACAGAACTAAGAATAATGGCACAGAATATTGCAGGATCATTGTATGATATTCATTTGACCGGTGCACGCGAAGATGCTTTTAGGGCACCCATGAAATTATACGGTAGGCTTAGCGCTTTGGCCAGCGATATTGGTGGACATGGCATTGATTTCAAGCCCACGGAACAACAGCGAGAAGTATATGCCATCTTCAATAAACGCCTTGAAAATGTAAATGACAGGTTTAAAAAATTTATGAAGGTAGAAGTGAAACAATTGAATGCTCAGTTGAAAAAAAGTAAACTTCAAATACAGATCAATAAAAAAATAAAATCATAAACCGTGTAGCCCTAGCGAAACCGGCCAAAAACATTAATCTATCACCCCATAATCCCGAAGGTCTTTGGCGTTCATGGTAATAATATTAACATCCAATGGTATCGGAATCAAGGGTTCATTTATCGAATCTCTGGGGGAGTTTACAATAGCGTCAACAATTTCCATTCCTTTTATTACTTTCCCAAAAATTGTGTAGTCGCCGTCCAAACGATGCTCCCCTTTCTTATTATGCACGATATAAAATTGGCATCGGGCAGAAAGTTTATCGGGATTATTATCCCTTCCTGCGCCAAAAGCACCGTATTCGTGTAAGAGATTATCAGTAAACTCTGGTTCCAACAAATATTCTGGATCATTGAAACCTTCTGGGGTATCAGGACAGCCTCCCTGGGCCACGAAATTTGGAATAACCCTATTAAAGGTTAGTGAATCCCAATAACCATCATTCGCCAATTGTATAAAACTCTTCCTGTGGTTTGGGGTTTCGTTATAAAGCCAAACCAAAATCTCACCTTTGGGGGTTTTTATCTGTCCTACTTCATATTTCTTGTTCAAATCGCAGGTTGATAATACAAACAACAATGGAAATATTAATTTATACATCTCTCGGATTCTTTGTGGCAAGATAAAAAAAGAGGCTAGAATATTTTAGCCTCTTTTCATGATTTAAGTTGGTTAATTTACTTTATTTGGCCATGGCCTTTTTAATAGCTCCAATAATGGCCATTAAAACACCCCCACCAACACCACCACCGGCAACACTTCCTAAAATTCCTGCCATATCCATTCCCCCGGCATCAACATCCATTCCCAACATTCCAAGAAGCTGACCTCCCAGTCCGCCACCCAAGATTCCCACTATAGAGTTTCCAAGGGTTCCAAGAGACATGTTTTTCAATAATTTGCCAGCAATATTGCCTCCAAGGGCACCTGAAACCAGCTGAATAATTAACGGTAAATACTCTTCCATTTTTAAAATGATTTAGTTGATTATTATGCATAAATTTAAGAATATCTTAAATATTTTCTTATTTCAAAAGTTAAATATTATCTATTTGTGATTTTTAAGGCGATTTTGATAGTGATTATTGAATGTTTGGAAATCTTATTGAAACCTTGCGATTTGCAGCACGAAACCCTAATTTTAACAACAGAAATTATCATAATAAAATGCGATTTAAATCCTTCATTCTAGTCCTGGTAATAGGTGTTTCATTTTTTGCACATTCACAGGAAATATCCAGTAAATCCAATAAAAAAATAAAGGCACTGATTATTGACGGTCAAAACAACCACGATCAATGGCCCAAAATCACTTTCATGCTTAAAAAATACATGGAAGATACGGGTATGTTCAAGGTCGATGTTAAACGAACCGCTTATACTTGGAAAGGCGAAGCATTTCTATCTGATTTTCTACTAAAAGGAATACGTAATACGGTAGCGACAAAAAAACCGAAGAGTGACCCTGACTATAAGCCCAGATTTAATAAATATGATGTTATCATTTGCAATTTTGGATGGAATGCCGCCAACTGGCCGGCAAAGACTCAAAAATCACTTGAAAAATACATTAATGATGGGGGTGGTTTGGTAGTTTTCCATGCTGCTGACAATTCCTTCCCTAAATGGACGGCATACAATCAAATGATTGGTTTAGGCGGTTGGGGAGACCGAACCGAAAAAGACGGCCCATATGTCTATTATAATGACAATGACGAGTTGATACGTGACATAACCCCCGGAAATGGTGGTGCTCACGGACCCCAACATGAATATCAGATACAAATTAGAAATACGGATCATCCTATAACTAAAGGGATGCCTTCGAAATGGTTGCATACAAAAGATGAACTATATGAAAGATTACGGGGGCCAGCCGAAAATATGGAAATTCTGGCAACGACCTATGCAGCAAAGGAGTTCAAGGGTTCTGAAAGGCATGAACCGGCACTAATGGCATTAAATTATGGCAAAGGACGAATCTTTCATAACATTATGGGACATGCCGATTATTCCGTGCAATGCGTTGGGTTTATTACTACAATGTTACGAGGAGCAGAGTGGGTGGCTACAGGTAAGGTAACTTTCCCAATTCCAGAGGATTTTCCAACATCAGAAAAATCAAGTAGTCGAAATTTTGATTAAAGACAGCAAATGCAACTAACACTCAGTATTCCGGCCCTACTTTTCCCTGCAATTTCTTTGTCAATGTTGGCTTATAATGCTCGATATTTGGCCATTGCCGCTTTGATTCGACAGCTACATCAAAAATTTCAAGAAACAGCTTCCCCTGTGGTAGGGCTTCAGGTCAAACAATTAAGTAAACGCCTATCAATCATAAAAAATATGCAAGCTGTTGCGATTTTAAGCTTTTTGTTCAGTGTTATTACTATGTTCTTGATCTATATAGAACTAGTATTTTGGGCAAATTTGGTCTTCGGCATTAGTTTATTAGCCTTAATGATTTCCCTTATCCTATCCTTTATTGAAGTACAATTATCGACCAAGGCCTTATCGATACAGTTAAAAGATATAGCACCCCAATCGTCGAAAGTTTAATCTCTTTTACCTCGATCTTTATTATAAAATCGGTGTATTATGAATTTCATAAATCGCTTGTTAATGAATCTTATAAATTTCACTTGTCTGATTCCTCTGTGTTTTATTCCGCTTCTGGGATCAAGTCAGGATATTGGCAACGAACAAGCACCTAAGGAAATTAAAGGGCATTTGCTTAATAACGTTGAGCTTCATATGGATGGCGTAGTGGATGAGGAATTTTGGATGAACATTCCGGGAAATGGAAATTTTCTAATGCAAGAACCGAAAGAAGGAGGTGACCCCACGGAGCGAACAGAAATAAGGGTCGCATTCGATAATCAAAATATTTATATCGCAGTAATTTGCTATGACAGCGATCCATCAGGGATAAAGGCTTTTCAAATGAAGAGGGACGCATCACTGGAAACAGATGATCGATTTAGATGGGTTTTTGACACATTTATGGACAAACGAAGGGCCTATTTTTTTGAAATCAATCCTTTGGGATTACGCGGGGATGGCCTCATTTCTTCAGGGCAAGGACAAACTCTGAATAAGGACTGGGACGGTATCTGGAAAGCATGGACACACATCGGTGACTTTGGCTGGTCTGCCGAAATTAGGGTTCCTTTTAGGAGCATAAACTTTGATCCCAAAAGTGAAGTTTGGGGAATTAATTTTCAAAGAACAATCCGTCGTAAAAATGAAGAACAGCTGTGGACAGGTCACCGCCGTAATCAGGGATTGTTACGACCACAGAATGCCGGCATACTTACCGGCCTTTCTGATCCATCGCAGGGAATTGGGCTAGAGGTCGTTCCTTACGTCATAACACAGGCAGGAAAGGAATATGATAATGAAATAGACCAATATACAAACGACGAATCTGCTGACATGGGATTTGATATCAATTACAATATTACACCCCAATTAAAGGCCTCTTTTACATACAACACTGATTTTGCACAGACCGAAGTGGACGATAGACAAATAAACCTTACTCGTTTTCCTTTACGTTTTCCCGAAAAAAGAGATTTTTTCCTTGAGGGATCCTCAATTTTACAATTTGCCCCCCAAAGTCGGGTAGACCCCTATTTTAGTCGTAGGATCGGTCTCGTTGATGGAGTACCCATCCCCATTAAGTACGGAGGTCGTTTGATAGGAAATATTGGTAAGAATAACATTGCGCTTATACATGTGCGTACAGGGGAAAAGGGCGAACTCAACCCAGAAAGCTTTACCGTTGCCAGATATAGAAGGGATTTTTGGAAAGAAAGCTCCATTGGCGTTTTGTATACCAAAAGGAGTACTGAGGGTGATTTATTGTTAGGCAATCCAATTCAAGATAGAAATACACTGGGCGCCGACCTCACTTTAAGTACTTCCGAGTTTTTAGGGGATTATGTACTACAGTTTTCTGCCTTTTTTATTGGGCATAACCCTGCTTCACCTCTAGACAATTCCACTTCATTGTCAGATCGATCGGTACGCGGTCTAAGGTTTAATTTTCCAAACCAACCCTGGTCTGCTTGGGTTTCGTATAGGGAATTTGGGGATGCTTACGATCCAGCGGTTGGTTTTAATCGTCGAAATGGTTTCAAAAGGTTTCAACCAACACTAAACTATGCTCCTCTTTTTGAAAAAAGCAACGTCATAAGAGAAATAGAGTGGGGTATTCACTACGAGCATCTCACTTCATTGCAAAACAAGCTTCTTACTGAAAACCTTAGGTTTACCTTAGGTGAAATCAGATTCGAATCAGGTGAGAGTTTGGGTGTTGAAATATCCAGGAATTTTGAACTTCTTGATGAAAATTTTGACATACTTGGAGACGGTTCAGTAATTGTGGTTCCAGGAGAATATGTGAATTGGAGTTATGAAATAGAAGCCTCTTCCGCATCATTTCGCAAGATATCCGGATCTATCGAATATGAAGCGGGGGGTTTTTGGACAGGGAATTTATCTAGCTTGGATTTGGGGCTAACTGTACGTCCCGTACCAGGTATTAATCTGGGCTGTGGGTATAGATATGCAAAAGTAACAGCTGAAAACAGTGGATTTAACACCAATTTATTTCAGATGGATCTAGGCTTGGATTTTACTCCCGACATATCGTTATCATCAAATATTCAGTTTGATGATGTAAGTGAGGTTCTGGGCACAAACACGCGTTTTAGATGGATAATCACACCTGGGACCGATATTTTCTTTGTGTATAACCACAATTGGCTGAACAATCCAGCATTGGATAAAAGGTTTTTTACAGTACAACAGGGAGGAGCTATGAAAATTGTTTACACCTATCGTTTTTAAAATAAGCTAGATTAAATAAACGTGGTCGTCTTTTAAGCGCGGCCCAATAAAGGAGTCAAATTATTAATTAAACATATTTAAATGTATATCATGGAACGAGTGTTAAGGTTTGTCCGCGCTTTTACGACCTTTTTCCTGCTATCATTCATTTTAATCGTAATAAGTTGCGGTCAAAAAAATTCCAGGAAAAAAGAGAAAGGACAACTGGCTCACTCATCAGATAAGCCTCTAAATGTAGTTCTTTTTCTAGTGGATGATTTGGGTTGGACCGATGTAAATTGTTATGGTAGCTCTTTTTATGAAACTCCGAATATTGATCAGTTGGCTCAGGAAGGCGTTCGCTTTTCCAATGCATATGCTGCTTGCCATGTCTGCTCCCCTACTCGGGCTAGTTTATTGACCGGCAAATATCCGGCTACGTTAAATTTGACCGATTGGCTAACTGGACTTAGGGATTTCACATTTCAAAAACTCAAAAATGTAGCAATGAACCAACATCTACCTTATAATCAAAATACCTTACCCAAAACCCTAAAGCAGAATGGATACGAAACCGCTATTTATGGCAAATGGCATTTAGGTGAAGATTCCCTTTCCATCCAGCGACAAGGTTTTGATGTTCATATACCGGATTGGAACAAAGGGTGGCCCAAGGCAGGGTATCATTATCCATACGAAATGAAAGGGTTGGAAACTGGTAAAAAAGGTGAATATCTTACGGATAGGATGACCGATGAATCCCTGAAGTTTATTGAAAAAAATAAGGACAAACCCTTTTTCCTTTATCTATCACATTTTGCTGTACATGACCCCATTGAAGGGCGACCTAACCTAGTGGAGAAATACAGTGCAAAGCTAAAAATTTCAAAGAAATCAAAGGAACAACCTTATATTTTAGAAGGACGACCGAGTGACAAGCTACAAGTTTCAAGAACTGAATTGAATCACCAGGTTCAAAACCCAGCTTACAACGGCTACCAAGTTTTTCCTGATAAAACGGTCAAAATAAAACAACGTCAAGATAACGTAGAATTTGCTGCCATGGTTGAAAGTATGGACGAAAGCCTTGGAAGGGTGCTTCAAAAGCTTAAGGATTTGGACATAGATGAGCAAACCTTGGTCATATTCTATTCAGATAATGGAGGTATGTCAGCGGCCAACTTTTGGGACCCAAAACGTACGATTCCTGAAACCGATTTGGATAAAGCCTACTCTACCTCAAATCTTCCACTTAGGGCAGGGAAAGGCTGGCTGTATGAAGGGGGTATCCGCGTACCCTTAATTATCAAGTGGCCAGGGCAAGGATTGCGGGCCGCTGTGAACGATGTTCCAGTGACAAGTCCTGATTTCTTACCAACCATCTTGGAAATACTGAATATTGAACACACTTCTGCGGATACCCATGGCATTAGCATGGTGCCGTTGCTTAAGGGGCAAAATCAACTGGAAAGGGATGCGATTTTCTGGCATTTCCCGCACTACAGTAACCATGGGATGCAAAGCCCAGAAGGGGCCATTCGAAGTGGGGATTACAAACTATTGGAATATTATGAAAATGGAAAAGTGCAGTTGTTCAATTTGAAAGATGATATTGGTGAACAACATGACCTTGCCATTTCGGAACCTGATAAGGTTCAAGCTCTTTTGAAAAAACTTCGCAAATGGCGAAATAGTGTTGGGGCAAAAATGATGGAGCCCAATCCTAATTACAACGATTTATAAAAATTTGTGATCAATGAAAATTTATCCTCATCAACATCTTAATGCAAGTAAATGAACAAAGTCAGATCAATTTTAGTGTTGGGAATTCTAATTTCAAATTTTGCCCTAGCCCAAAACAAACAAACTGGGGAAAATCTCATCGTCAATCGAACTGAATACAAAGACAAACTTAAAGGTTTTTGGCTTGGAAGTTGTATTGCCAATTGGACCGGATTACCCACAGAAAACAGGCGCACCGATTTCCCATTTTTCACAGATGACGATTTTGGGCCAGGTAAATTCGACTATGTATTGGACCAAAGTCCATGGGGTGCCGATGATGATACAGATATTGAATATGTTTACCAACATGCCATTGAAAAATACAATAACCCGATGCTTACAGGAAAACAAATCAGTACTGTATGGCAAGATCATATCGGGATGCCCTTGCTGTGGGTATCCAATTTATCGGCATTGGGTCAAATGCAAAATGGCGCCATCCCACCAGAGACATCCTTTCCCAAAAACAATCCTATGTGGGACATGATCGATGCCCAATTGACCACTGAAATATTTGGGGCCCTAGCCCCTGGAAGACCTGATGTCGCGCTACAATTAGGTCACTTGCCTATCAGAACTACAGCCTATCTACATTCGGAATGGGCAGCAGAATTCTATATAATCATGTATTCCCTAACGGCCAATGTGGACAAATCGCTTTCAAGGAAAGAACAAATACATTGGATGGCTGAACAAGCGCGAAAACGGATCCCGGAATGGTCCTACATTGCTGACATGTATGACTTCGTCAAAGCCTCCTATGAAACCAATCCCGATAAAAACTATTGGGAGAAAACCAGGGATGAAGTTGCTAGGCGATACCAACATAAAATTACGGCTGGTTATACTTACAAATATCCTTGGGACTCAGGCATTAATTTTGCAGCCTCCATTATTAGTCTATTTTATGGGGATGGGGACTATAAAAAAACTATTCGTATTGCTGCAATGTGCGGATGGGATTCGGACAATCCCGCCGCAACCTGGGGAGGGCTTTTGGGATTGCTGTACGGACATAAAGGAATTCAGGAACATTTTAATAAATATGACTTTTCCAATGCGTATAATATAGCGCGAACGCGTTTTAAAATGCCTATCCCACTCGATAATTTTAACGATATGGCAGAACGTGGTACCCTAATTATAGATGATATTGTGATTAACTTCATGGGAGGTTCTGTTCAAGGTGATAATTGGTTGATTCCTGTGAAGAAAACCCTGTTTGCAACCCCAGATGTACCTATAACCATCGTCCCTTGGGTCACTATAGAAGACACTGATTCTCGTTGGGATTATAAAGGTTTTACCTCCTATAGCGAAAATTGGAATGCTTCGGGTGCGACTCTTACTAAAGGCTATGCCAACTGCAAAGCGACATTTACATTTACAGGAACAGCAGTCCAATATTACGCTTTCCGAAGTCCTAAAGGTGGAGATGTGAGCATCTTTATTGATGATATTGACTACGGTACTTTTAGACAAGAAAACCATGCGAGTGAACATGGTCAACATTATGTGAAAATCTTTGAAAAATTGGACCTTCCACTAGGGAAACATACTATTAAGATTGTGGGTGATAAAAAACCGACTGAAAAGACAATTGATATGCTTACCGTTATTGCAGAAAATTAATTAGTTCTTATTTCACTGCACATTGCAAATTGTATTCCTCAACCTCACAAACCACGAAGTCTATTTTAAAACTATTTAAACGCATAGACCTATTAATTTCAGTAGATAATTGATAAAATTCAGGTTAAATCGGGTTTTTGAGCAAATAAATAAGTTCCCTCTAGAACTAGAAACAAACCCTTTGGTTTGTTCTCTATTTAACTATTTTTCAAGAGTGAAGTTCTCTGAGTATTTATTATACTACCTCCCAATATGAAATAAGGCATCTCCTTGATTCACTACTGCTTGATGATTGATGCTAAAAACGAAACCATCATAAGGCGCTTTCATTTTTTTACTGTGCTTTGCATACGTATCAGTAATAAGACCCAATTCCTGACCCTTTCTTATTTCACTCCCATTAGTGATTTCTGGAATGAACATTCCTGCCGTCGGTGCTCGAAGCCATTTACGTTCTGTTAGGATCACAGTTTTCATTCTTTCAATATAAATTGGCTCTATTTTAGATATCATTTTAAAATGCTTCAGAATATTCAAGATTCCCTGCATGCCTTCTAAAATGGAATAGTCATCAAAGCGCATACTTTCCCCAGCTTCAAAAACGATTGTAGGTTTGCCCATGTGAAAAGCGGCATTGCGAAAAGATCCTTTAATCAATCTCGATGAAAACGAAAAAGGAGCATTGAAAACATTCGCCAATTCCTGACTATACGCATCTTCCAGCGTAAATCGTACTTGTGGGAAATTATGCCTTTGTGACCCACCTGTATGCAAGTCGATGGCAATATCCATCTGATGCATAATTTGCGATAGATAATGGTAGGCCATGCGACTGGCCATTGACCCGGATTTTGTCCCAGGAAAACTTCGGTTTACATCTTTTCCATCAGGGACATCACGCGAAAAATGGATAAATCCAAAAATATTCAAGATGGGCACGGCTATTACTGAACCCTTATTGATCTTAAATCGCTTTTGCTGTAACATACGGCGCACAATCTCAATCCCGTTAATCTCATCTCCATGTAACCCTGCCTGTACCAAAATAGTTGGTCCAGGCTTTTTGGAATTGAAAACATAGACTGGTATGTCGATTAGCGTTCCTGTAGGGAGCCGGTCGATACTTATTTTTAAAAGTTTTTCCTCGCCGGGAGTAACAGATTCACCCCCTATTACAATGTCTTTATTTTCTTCTTCTTGGTACATTTCTCTCTACAAACAGTATTATTTCTTTGGCAATATTAACTCCTGTTGCCGCTTCAATACCCTGCAATCCGGGTGATGCATTGACCTCAATGAGCAAAGGACCTTTTTTGGAACGTATGATATCAACCCCAGCTACCCCCAAACCCAAGTGTTTAGCTGCATTCAAAGCAATAAATTTCTCTTTAGCCGTTGGTTTTATTGCCTCTGTATATCCGCCCCGATGCACGTTAGAGCGAAACTCACCAACTGCACTGCTGCGTTTCATACTGGCAATAACCTTATGGCCTACCACAAATATTCGAATATCTTCCCCATTTGATTCTTCGATGTACTTCTGAATAAGAATACTGGTATCCATTTTATAGAAGGTGTCAATAATTGATTTAGCCGATTTCTTGCTTTCAGCTAAAATAACTCCTAAGCCTTGCGTGCCTTCCTGGAGCTTTATAATTACCGGTGGGCCTCCTAATAATTCTATCTGTTCCTCTATGTCATCAGGATTAATTGAAAACAATGTTTCCGGCATTGGTATATGTTTCCGGGATAAAATCTGAAGCGTACGTACCTTGTTCCTAGCCCGGGTTATACTTAAAGCACGGGCCGTGCTAAAAACCCCGTTCATCTCGAATTGTTTTACGATGGCTACGCCATGTTTGGTCACTTTTGCACCAATTCTTGGAATAATAGCATCAAAGGCATCAGTTACATTTTCATTTTGATAATAGACCATAGGTTTCCCTGAACCCAATTTTACAGCGCATTTGGTATGGTCGATCAATTCTATGTAATGTCCTAATTTTTCAGCCTCTTCTGCAATGCGTTTGGTAGAATACACATTCATGCTGACAGATAGAAGTCCAATATCCATTTAAAATATTTGGTTAGTTATAGAATTGGTAGGTAATATCGGTTAAAAATTACAATTCTTCCAAAACTTGGGTTTGGTTTTATCCTTATTCTTTAACAAATTGAAATTAATTTGAATTATTTAGTAACTAAGATGAATAATACTTCATTAAACTGTTTCTAAATATGCTATATTACAGTCTCAAAGTTTGTTCATAATTTAGCGGTAATGTAAATTTGCAACCAAAATCAACTACCAATGAGCGGGTTCTTTAATTCTTCGATAGGTAGAAAGTATGCCATGGCTCTTTCTGCTTTTTTCCTTATTATTTTCTTAGTCATTCATTTAGCGGTAAACATAACCTCGCTTTTTAGTGAAGATCTATTCAATCAATTGTCCCATTTCATGGGTACGAATCCGCTAATCCAATTTGCAATGCAGCCAGTACTGATATTTGGCGTTGTATTCCACTTTATAATGGGCTTCGTATTAGAACTAAAAAATAAAGGTTCTCGAAACGTAAAATATGCCAAAAACAACGGTTCGGCCAACTCAACATGGATGAGCAGAAACATGATCTATAGTGGATTGGTAATCTTGGCCTTTATCGTTCTGCATTTTATAGATTTCTGGATTCCTGAATTGAATACGAAGTATGTTCAAGGCGATATGTCCGGAATGTTAGCTGGTGAAGAGGGATTTCGTTATTTCGAGGAATTACAACACAAGTTCGTTGAACCATGGAGAGTAGGAGCCTACATAGTTGCTTTTATTTTATTGGCATTGCACCTACTTCACGGGTTTACCTCGGCGTTCCAATCAGTTGGAGCGACTATGGGAAGAAAAAAAACAATGAAAAATATTGGCAAGGCATATTCAATACTGATTCCATTAGGATTTATTGTCATTGCTCTTTTCCACCATTTTAACCATTAATACCATTTACTTATGTCTGTATTAGACTCAAAAGTGCCAAAAGGTCCAATTAAGGACAAGTGGACTACCTATAAGGACAAAATAAATCTTGTAAACCCCGCTAACAAACGTCATATAGACGTTATTGTGGTAGGTACAGGATTGGCTGGAGGTTCTGCCGCAGCTTCCCTTGCAGAACTAGGTTATAATGTAAAAGCATTTGCCTATCAGGATTCCCCACGTAGAGCGCATTCAATTGCCGCCCAAGGTGGTATCAATGCTGCTAAGAACTATATGGGCGATGGTGACTCTACCTACCGCTTATTCTATGATACCGTAAAAGGTGGTGATTACCGATCACGAGAAGCCAATGTTTATAGATTAGCCGAGGTTTCTGCCAATATCATCGACCAATGTGTTGCGCAAGGTGTTCCTTTTGCACGTGATTATGGAGGATTGTTGGACAACCGTTCCTTTGGTGGTGTATTGGTTTCAAGAACTTTCTATGCCAAGGGTCAAACAGGACAGCAATTGTTGTTGGGTTGTTATTCGGCCATGAACCGTCAAATTGCGCGTGGTAAGATTGAAATGTACAATCGCCATGAAATGCTCGATGTAGTAAAAGTTGATGGAAAAGCTCGTGGAATTATTGCCCGAAATTTGATTACCGGTGAAATCGAAAGACATTCAGCACATGCAGTGGTCATAGCAACTGGAGGATATGGAAATGTATATTTCCTTTCGACCAATGCCATGGGATCTAATGCGACAGCCGCGTGGAAAATTCACAAAAAAGGAGCTTTCTTTGCGAACCCTTGTTTTACACAAATACATCCAACCTGTATTCCTAGATCTGGCGACTATCAGTCCAAATTAACCTTGATGTCAGAATCATTGCGAAATGACGGACGTATTTGGGTGCCAAAAAACATGGATGATGTGAAGGGCATTCAAGAAGGCACGTTAAAGCCAACTCAATTGAAAGAGGAAGATCGTGATTACTTCCTTGAAAGACGTTATCCTGCCTTTGGTAACTTGGTGCCTCGTGATGTAGCATCTAGAGCTGCTAAAGAAAGGTGTGATGCGGGGCATGGCGTTAATGCAACGGGAGAAGCGGTTTACTTGGACTTTGCTGCTGCAATTGAACGTTACGGAACGGAACAAGCTAAAATTCATGGTGTTTCAAATCCTACCAAAGAAAAAATTATTGAACTTGGAGAAGCGGTCATTGAAGAAAAGTATGGCAACCTGTTTCAAATGTATGAGAAGATCATTGATGAAAACCCATATAAAACACCAATGATGATCTATCCTGCTACCCACTATACCATGGGTGGTGTATGGGTCGATTATAACTTAATGACCACAGTTCCTGGATTGTATTGCATCGGTGAGGCCAATTTCTCAGATCATGGTGCCAACCGTTTAGGAGCCTCAGCTCTGATGCAAGGATTGGCTGATGGTTACTTTGTTCTACCTTATACTATCGGCGATTATTTAGCTGATGACATTAGAACAGGACCTATTTCAACTAGCACCAAAGAATTCGATGAAGTTGAAAAAGAGGTTAAAGACCGTATTGATTTCTTTATGAACAATAAGGGAACTAAATCCGTTGATCATTTCCACAAGCGTTTGGGGAAAGTAATGTGGGACAAAGTAGGTATGGCGCGTAATGAAAAAGGATTGAAAGAAGCCATGGCCGAAATAAAGGAAATTCGTGAAGAATTTTGGAAAGATGTAAAAGTACCAGGTAGTCATAACGAGATGAATCTTGAATTGGAAAAAGCAGGTAGAGTAGCCGATTTCTTGGAATTAGGGGAATTATTTGCAAAAGATGCACTTGTTCGTGAGGAATCTTGCGGAGGGCATTTCCGTGAAGAATCTGTAGAGTTGGAAGGCGAACAAAAAGGGGAAGCAAAACGTAAGGATAAAGAATTTGCATTCGTTTCTGCTTGGGAATACAAAGGAGAACCAGCCGATGCCGTATTGCACAAGGAGCAATTGGAATTTAAGGATATTGAATTAAAACAACGTAGTTATAAGTAGTTGATGGTTAATAGTTGTTAGGCGATTGAAAGAACTAACAACTGACTACTGGCAACTAAAAACTAAACCATATGAATCTAACGCTTAAAATTTGGAGACAAAAAGGACCACAGGAAAAAGGCAAGATGGTCGATTATAAGGTGTCTGATATTTCTGAACATATGTCATTCTTGGAGATGATGGATGTTTTAAATGAACAGCTTGTAAATTCCGGCGAAGAACCTGTTGCTTTTGACCATGACTGTCGCGAAGGTATTTGTGGAATGTGTTCCTTACACATCAATGGGGAAGCCCATGGACCAGATAGAGGCATTACCACATGCCAATTGCATATGCGAATGTTCAAAGATGGCGAAACCATTACAATTGAACCATGGAGAGCAAAGGCCTTTCCGGTAATAAAGGATTTAGTGGTCGATAGAACTGCATTTGAGCGTATACAACAAGCCGGTGGGTACATCTCTGTAAACACTTCGGGTAATACTCAAGATGCCAATGCCATTCCTATTTCAAAACATGCAGCCGATGAAGCTATGGACGCCGCAGCATGTATTGGTTGTGGTGCATGTGTCGCAAGTTGTAAGAATTCTTCAGCTATGTTATTCGTAGGCGCCAAGGTTTCTCAATTTGCGCTATTACCACAAGGACAGGTTGAAGCTGTTGACCGAGTAAAAAATATGGTGGCCCAAATGGATTTGGAGGGATTTGGAAATTGCACCAATACGGGAGCATGCGAGGTTGAATGTCCTAAGGAAATTTCCTTGGAAAATATTGCCCGTATGAACCGTGAATTGGTCAAAGCGAGCCTTATTAAATTCTAAAAATACGTATTGCACATTATAAATTTAAAAATCCCATCCCGTTTCGGATGGGATTTTTCTATCTTTAGGAGTGGCCAAAACCTATTCCAATAATCGTATCAAGGTTCCTCGTTTTAATGAGAAATCAGGATTTTATACGACCCCTGAACGGTCCAAGATCATGGGGAAGATTCGTGGTAAGAATACCAAACCCGAATTGGCGTTTCGTAAAGCACTTTGGGCAGCCGGTTACCGTTATAGGATAGATTCCAAAAAATTAGTAGGGAGGCCAGATGTGGTCTTGAACAAGTACAAAACCGTAGTGTTCATTGATGGGGAATTCTGGCATGGTCACAACTGGAAAGAAAGAAAGCCTAAAATAAAAACCAATCGCGACTTCTGGATTGCCAAGATTGAACGGAACAAACAACGTGATGAAGAGGTAAATGCTGAATTAAACCGACTTGGATACAAAATATTCCGTTTTTGGGAAAGTGAGATAAAAAAGGGATTGGACACATGTTTACAAATAGTAATTTCACACTTGGAACTTCAATCGAAAAAAAACTAGCTGGTTTTAGTATTTTTATGGAATCAGATAATTCTTATGCCTAACTACCCATATAAAATAAGCTCCAAGCTGCCCGATGTAAAGACCACAATTTTCACCACAGTGGGATTTATGGCGAAGAAATACAACGCCATAAATCTTTCTCAAGGTTTCCCAAACTTTGAACCAGACCAACGCTTATTGGATTTGGTCTCAAAGGCATTGAACGAGGGTCATAACCAATATGCACATATGGCAGGTTTACCTGAACTAAGGGAAATTATTGCAGGCAAAATATCAGCTTTACACAAAAGACAATACGACCCGGAGAGTGAGATTACAATTACCATTGGAGCATCTCAAGCTATATTCACGGCTATTACGGCATTTGTGGGCAATAGTGATGAAGTGATTGTATTTAAACCGGCGTATGACTGCTATGAACCGGCCATCGAGGTCAATGGTGGTATTCCGGTTTACGTGCAGCTCAATGATGATGATCTTAGAATTAATTGGGAAGATTTTAGAAGTAAGATTTCCCCTAGGACCAGAATGGTTATCATTAATACACCTCATAATCCCAGTGGTACAATTCTCTTTAAGGAAGATATGCTGGAGCTTGAAAAAAGTTTAAAGGATACCAATATTGTTGTTGTCAGTGATGAGGTCTATGAACATATTATTTTTGATGGTAATGAGCATGAAAGTGCATCACGATTTGACGATTTGGCCTCAAGAAGTTTTATCTGCGCTTCCTTCGGTAAAACATTCCATGTGACCGGTTGGAAAGTTGGTTACTGTGCAGCACCTGCAGAACTTATGCATGAATTTCGTAAAACACATCAGTTTAATGTGTTCTGTGTAGACCACCCTGTTCAACATGCCTTGGCAGCTTATCTTCAAGACCCAGCACACTATTTGGGACTTAGCCAATTCTATCAAGTAAAAAGGGATCTTTTTCTTAGTGCCCTAAAAGAATCGCGTTTTAGTATAGTTCCCTCCCGAGGGACCTATTTTCAATTGCTGGGTTATTCCAATATTACTGATGAAAATGATGTGGAATTTGCCAAAAGATTGATAATTGAGCATAAACTGGCCAGTATTCCCATTTCGGTTTTCAACCTTGGCGCAAGAGACAATAAAGTATTGCGATTTTGTTTTGCCAAAACAAAGGAGACGCTTGAAAAGGCAACTGAAATTTTGCTTAAACTCTAATTCAAGGAAGCATTTACTTTAGACATGAATTCACCAATCATGTTGGGTTCTAACCATCGGGTGACCACGACCATATCGTTTTCTTGATCAATTACAATGAAATTACCCCCGAAACCTGCTGCATAATAAATGTCCTCTGACAGTCCCTCCCAATGCCGGTTTCCCATTTTGTTCAACCACCACATATAACCATAATTCACATTTGGTATTGATGATTTAATAGCCTTTTGTATCCATTGTTCACTAATGATTTGCCGGTTTTGCCATTTACCATTGTTAAGAAACAAAAGTCCGAAACGGGCCATATCTTCTGCGCTTATGAAAATTCCAGCCCCTGAATGTCCGCCACCAGTCACAGATTTCATTTGAATTCCATCTATTTCTGTCCAGGCTTGCTCATAACCATGCCAACGCCAAGTTGTTGATGCCCCAATCTTATCCATTAGTTGTTCTTTTAAAACCATAGGTAAAGGTTTTCGCCAAACGTGTGTTAAGGAATACGCTAAAACATTGACACGAACATCATTGTACTCCATAACCGTTCCCGGCTCGTTGAGTTTTCGAAATTTCCAGTTATCAAGGCCACCTTTTTTGGGTGGTCTATCTGCCCAATCCTTTCCTCCCCAAAGTTCGCCGGACCAATCAGAATTTTGTTGTAGCAGATGTTCCCAAGTGATTTTGCCATTATGTTCCCCATCAAATGTGCCGTCCCAAACATATTGGTTAACCTTGTCACTGGTACTCGCAATTAAGGAATTGTCCTCAGCTAAACCTGCTACTGTGGACAAGAAACTCTTGGTAACACTAAAGGTCATATCCACTCGCTTTATATCTCCCCATTTGGCAATTACATATCCATTTTTAAGAATCATTCCTGCCGGGCCACCTCTTTTCTTGGTCGGCCCTAAAATTTCATGAAAAGGTTCTCTTTCGAATCCTTTTAAGATGGCAATCCTCAAATCCCGAGAACCAGAATATTCATTGTTCTTTGCAAGATCAACTGCTTCCAAAAGTTTGTTGGAATTGATTTTAAACTCCTTGGATGGCTTTTCCGCCCACTCGGTATTTCGTTCAGGAAAGTAGTAGTTCTCTTGGGCAGTTAATAAAGAAGAACATAAAATGAAAAAGAAAAGCAACTTAACTGAATGCATAAAGTTATTGGGTTTATTCTTCGCTGAAGTTAAGCAAATCAAACCGCATTAGCCAATCCATTTGTTTATCTTTTCCTATATAATAAGGGTGCATTCCAAACTTTGAGAACCCTTCTTGTTCATAGAAATTAATTGCGTCTTTATTGTGTTCCCAAACGCCCAGCCAAAGAAAAGATTTTACTGTTTTGAAGGCTAGTTGTTTTACAAACTGAAGCATGTTTTTACCGGCTCCTTTTCCCTGAAATTCTGAAATCACATAGATGCGTTCTAACTCAATGGAGTCTTCGCCCATTAAATCAGATTGTGCTCCGTCTACGTTCAATTTAAAATATCCAACAAGCTCATTATCATGGTAAGCAAAATAAAAGGAAGAGTTTGGATTCTCTAATTCCTCGGTCAGTTTCGCTTTATTAAAGGCAAAATCCAAATAAGCCCTAAAATCCTCCGGGTCGTTTTCAGCCTCAAAGGCATCGACAAAAGTAGATTTGGACATCTGGGCAAGTTGATATAAATCATTAATTGAACATCGTCTATATTCAAGGTACATCTAGCTCTTGATATCCCATAAAAATAAGCAAAAAAAAAGAGCCACGTTGTGGGCGTGGCTCTCATTCATTTCTTACATTAAGTAGGACTAAAGCATGAATAATTTCTTAGTCAATAAAACTATTCCGCTGATATAATCATTCTTGTACACTAAGATTTCTTCTTCAATCGGGGCTTGGTTAATTTGGGCTTCCATAATAAAATAGGTTTGTAGTAAGATTTGGGGTTTAACTTTTAATACACTGTAAATTTAGTTTAAAACGAAGGTATTATCTGAATTATTGTTGTGAAGTATGCTTAAAATGTTGTGAAAAAAATGAAAAGTTGATTTCATCGATGAACAGCACTTAATTGAGTCTTAAATCTGCATTTCTGGAATATACCCTTCAACTGGCAATATACCCTTTGTTGCATTTTTTATGCTTTCATCCGTTACTTCCGGTGCACGCTACAAAAGTTTGAAGCCTTCATTGGTCACTTCTACATCGGCTAGGTTATTCACTATCTTTTTAACACAGCCAACTCCTGTTATGGGTAACCTACATTTTTTCAATAGTTTGGATTCACCAACCCTATTCGTATGCATCATTGCTACAATAATGTTTTCAGCAGAGACACCAAGTCCTTCCCCCTAAACTATCTTTTACCTCTTTTAATGCTTCTTGAAGATTGGCTCCGGTTTTACGAATCATAACTTATTAGTATTGAGTTAAACTTCAATCTCATTGTATTCTAAATTAAGATCTTAAAAAGAAAATGCCCTTAACTTTAATCTAAAAGTAAGGGCATTTTATACTGTAACTGTAGTAAAAACTCGGCTATTAGAAATCCAAATCTTCCAAGTCATCATCAATATCCTTTGGTTTATTTGGATCTTCTACTGGTTTGGTACAGTCTAAATTAATAGACATGTCTGTAGGTTCAGGGAATTCACCATCAGAAACTCCCAACTCTTCATTTTCATAATTTTTTTTCATATAAAGCCCCCAAATAGGTAAGGCCATTGAAGCTCCTTGACCATATTTAATTGTCTTAAAATGGATTGACCTATTATCGCCACCCACCCAAACTCCAGTGACCAAATTAGGAACCATCCCCATGAACCAACCATCGCTTTGGTTTTGGGTAGTCCCCGTTTTACCAGCAATTGGGTTTTTGAACTCATAAGGATACCCAGTAATTATTTCTTTAAACTCCGGTCTGGATTTAAATTTATCGTATCCAGTAGTTCGTAAATGAATTCCTGAGCCTCCTTGCGTAACCCCTTCCAATAAGTTGATCATGGTATAGGATACCTCCTCACTCAAAACATCTTTGGTTTCAGGGACATACTCATATAAAACAGTGCCATTTTTATCTTCGATACGTGTGACCATTACAGGCTTTACATAAACTCCTTGATTAACGAATGTACCATAGGCCCCGACCATTTCATACACATTAAAATCGTGGGTCCCCAAAGCTATCGAAGGTACTTCTGGAATCTCTCCAGTTAGACCTAAGTTCTCTACGATTGAAACAACTGACTTGGGGCCTACCATATCTATTAGCTGGGCAGTGATGGTATTTTTAGAATTTGCCAATCCCTTTTTAAGTGTATACATATTGCCTGAATACCTTCCGCTTGAGTTTTTGGGACACCAAGCCTCAGGATTGCCATGCTTATCTGCCTCTATGCAGTACTGGGTGTCAGGTAATTCATCGCATGGTGATAATCTTAATTGATCTATAGCCGCAGCATAAACAAAAGGTTTAAAAGTGGATCCAGCCTGTCGAGCCCCTTGATATACATTATCATATTGAAAGTGTCTATAATCAACGCCACCAACCCAGGCCTTTACATGGCCAGTTTGTGGTTCCATTGACATCATCGCTGTTCTTAAATGAGTTTTGTAATATCGGATAGAATCCATTGGAGTCATAATGGTATCCTTTTCATGGGTTTCACTCTTCCAATCAAATACCGTCATCTCGGTCTTTTTAGTAAAGGAACTACGAATATCCTCTTCAGATTTGCCTTGCTTTTTCATTTCACGCCAACGGTCAGAATTCTTCATGGCGCGCTCCATGATATTGTCTATTTCCTCTTTTTCCAAATCCAAAAATGGAGCTGTTCTATTACGGTCAGGGGTGTTTTGGTGAAAAAATTCTGCCTGTAATCTTTCCATATGTTCCTGCACCGCTTCTTCAGCGTTCAACTGCATACGGGAATCTATCGTTGTGTATATTCTCAACCCATCAAGATAAAGGCTCCATTTATCGCGCTCCCCTTCCATTGCCGGCTTTGGATTTTCGTTTATCCATTTGTTCATAAAACCTTGAAGATACATCCTAAAGTATGTTGCAAGTCCTTCTCTATGATTCTCAGGATTAAAATTGACATCCATCTTCAAGGCTTGCAAAGAATCTTTTTGTGCCTCAGAAATATAATCGTATTTGGCCAATTGTGCCAAAACCGTATTTCTTCTATTTAATACCAACTCTTCCCTTCTCAATGGATTGTAATAGGATGAGTTCTTTAGCATACCGACTAGCATTGCCGATTCTTCAATTTTAAGGTCAATAGGTTCTTTGCCAAAATATATTTTGGAAGCTGATCGAATACCATCGGCAGCATATCCGAAATCATAAATGTTCAAGTACATGGCTATGATTTCCTCTTTTGTATACTGAGTTTCCAGTCGTGTTGCCAAAACCCATTCTTTCGCTTTTTGCAAAATAGCTTGGGTCTTTTTTTCCTTTTCCCGCGCACCAATAAATAACTGTCGCGCCAATTGTTGGGAAATAGTGCTTGCACCACCCTTTTTTCCCAAGTAAACGAAGGCCCTCAACGTACCTTTAGCATCAATTCCTGAATGTTCATAAAAACGAACGTCCTCTGTAGCTACCAATGCATTCACTAAGTTCTCTGGTAAGTCCTCAAATTTTACGGGCGTTCGGTTGTCGTCTAAATAAAACTTGCCCAATGTTTTATCATCAGACGAAAATATTTCAGAAGCTAAATTTGTTTGTGGATTTTCAAGGTGTTCATAGGGGGGCATTTCTCCAAAAACTCCCCAAGAAGCCAAAAGAAAAAGCATTGCTGCTGCAAGAACTCCTGTGACAAATAGTATCCAAAACCATTTAATAAATTTAAAAAAGCCAGTTCTCGATGTCTTTTTTTTGGTCTTTACCATACGCTTACTCATTACTTTCTACAATTTCGTATCCGACATCCGTAACACCTTCCAAGTTGATAACCCCATCTACATTGCCATTTTTGCGCATGGCATGGGATAATCGTAAAGTATATACGCCAGAAGAAGGGAAAACGATGTTTTCCTTATACCACAATTTATTTTCCTTAATGCTACCATACCCTTTGCCCAACCATGTGCCGTCTGGTTGGGCCATCATAAATTCCAATGTGTCAGTTACGGTTTCACCGTTTGGATAATTCAATTCCGCGATTAAAAAAAGGTTGCTATAAGGAAAAGTATTATCGTTGCGAACATTAATATAAATATGATGGTTTTGAATGGTATCCAAATCAGAAAAGTTGAATTCAACAATGTTATCCTTGTTCCATGAACCATTATCCGTTGCTTGAAAACCAGTCTTTATGATGGAATCGTCACAGGAAACCAATAAAGTTATGACTACAATCGATAAAAGTACCCTAAGCATTTTTTTGACGTCTTTTTCTATTGTTATTTCTTCTGTTCTTGTTCTTATTTCTCTTGTTACGACGTTTAGGCCTATCAAATCTTGTGAGGCTATCCTGACCAACCACATTTTCGAAAACCACCTTATCCCCAACGATATTATCGACAGCGTATTCCTCTAGGCTGGCAACTTTTTCCTTTTTCTTGTTTTTGGCCACAATATCTATAACCTGTTCTTTGGATAATATATGCCAGTTGGCAGGCTCATCCTTATATGAAAACCATAATTTGGATTTAAAAATATCGGACTTTTGACAGAAAGCCAATCCCTTTTCGGTAAACAACTTGGTGTCTTGGGAAGGAAAATCCTTTAATGCCTCTAAATATAAATCCAGTTCATAATTAAGACAGCATTTTAACTTACCACATTGTCCTGCCAATTTTTGGGGATTTAATGAAAGTTGTTGGTAACGGGCTGCTGACGTACTTACCGACCTAAAATCCGTTAACCAAGTGGAACAACATAATTCCCTACCACATGATCCAATACCACCCAATCGTTGTGCCTCTTGGCGATACCCAATTTGGCGCATTTCAATGCGAATACCAAAGGCCTTGGCCATATCCTTGATCAATTGACGAAAATCAACCCGTTCTTCAGCCGTATAATAAAAAGTAGCCTTGGAACCATCACCTTGAAATTCTACATCAGAGATTTTCATTTGTAGTTTGAGGATGATGGCTATTTCACGAGAACGTTTTTTGATTTCTTCTTCCCTATTCCTTGACTTTTGCCAAATGTCAATGTCTTTCTGGGTAGCCTTTCTATACAATTTTGATAGTTCTTCTGATGAAGGATTGACCTTCTTCTTCTTCATTTGTACTCTTACAAGTTCCCCTGTTAAAGTAACCATGCCAATATCATGGCCTGACTGTGCCTGGGTGGCCACAATATCCCCAATGGAAAGTGAAAGGTTTTCTGTATTTCTGAAGAATTCTTTTCTGCTATTTTTAAATCGGACCTCAACGATGTCAAACGGCTTTTCACCACTTGGAAGTGACATGTTGGATAGCCAATCAAACACCGTTAATTTATTACAACCATCAGTGCCGCAAGTTCCATTGTTCTTGCACCCATTTGGTTGTCCATCCTTACCGGTTGAACAACTGTTACAACCCATATTTTGTATCTTGATTTGGAAAAAACCAAACATTTTCCCCAAAAAAGGTTCATATTAATCTTAAATGTAAAGATAGTATAATTTGTCGCAGATGTAAAGCGTGTCTTTACAATTGAAAAAATACACTTCCATACGTTTTTTACTTTTTGAATTTTAACGCCCTTGAGCGCCCTTTTTTAAAGATCTTATTGCTAACTGTTTTACCCTTTCGTAGCCTTTTTTGCTCTTCAAAAGGTAAAGCGTGCATTTCTTTACACTCTACCGAACAACAGTGGTCCATTTTATTGGCACATTCCTCACATTGAATGAACAACAAATGACATGCTTCATTGGCGCAGTTGACATGAGAATCACATGCTTTGCCACATTGATGACATTGAGCGATTACATCTTTTGAAATACGTTCACCCCTGCGGTGGTCAAAAACAAAGTTTTTACCAATGAACTTATTTTCAAGTTCTTGGTCTTTGGCTTGTCTTGCATATTCAATGATGCCCCCTTCTAACTGGTAAACATTCTTGAAACCTTTATGCTTGTAATAGGCACTGGCCTTTTCACAACGAATGCCTCCGGTACAATACATGACCAATTTTTTGTCATCCTTGAATTCTTCAAGATCTTTTTCAATTATGTCCAAGGAATCGCGAAAGGTATCAACGTCTGGGGTTATCGCATTTTTGAAATGACCAATTTCACTTTCATAGTGGTTGCGCATATCCACCAAAATCGTGTTGGGATCTTCTATGAGTTCATTGAACTTTTGTGCATTAACATGTACTCCTTTGTTGGTTACATCAAAGGTTGCGTCATTGAGACCGTCCGCTAATATCTTTTTTCTGACTTTTACCTTTAGTTTAAGGAAAGATCTGTTGTCTTGTTCTATGGCAATATTCAATCGTACACCCTTTAAAAATGATATATTGTCTAAATGGTTTTTGAATTCCTCAAAATTTTCTGCTGGTACGGATAATTGCGCGTTTATACCCTCATTTGCAACGTAAATTCTGCCTAATACATCCAATTCGTTCCAATTAATGAATAAGTGGTTCCTAAAAATCCCAGGGTTTTCTATGTGTGCATATTGATAAAAGGAAATGGTAAGGCGTTCTTGCCCGGCCTCTTCTATAAGAGTTTCCCTTTCCTTTGCACTTAAGGTATTGTACAGTTGCATGCTATACCAATCGTTAAGTTAAAGAATAGTATTAGCGACAAAGATAAAATAATACTAGACTAATTTTGTAGTGATGATTTTAACAGGGCAAGCCAATTGTGCTTGTTTATTTGGTTCGTACAAACTGTGATCATGTGATTTAATCGTAAAAAAACCTTTTTTCTCTGTAGCTTGTAAAAGCACACATTTACCGTCTTTTTTAGACATTTGAAATTGCTTAGGAGCCAATTCTACGCAGTAATTACAACCAATGCATTTTTTACGCTGCAAAGTTACTACAACCATTATTCCTTTACAATTTTATAAAGTTTATCTGATGGCCTGATTTTAAAACCGGTCGGAAATGTGCAATTATTACCCTTTGCAGCCAATGAAGTTTGGATATCATCGACCATCATTTGTTCTAATTCCATTTCTTTTACGCCTGTTGTGGGACCAGTTATGAGCAAAGAATCCCCTACTTTTATGTCGAAAGCTTCAATCTTAAATTCAGCAATGCCAGGTCTGGGATAATAATGAACCCCTTTGCCAACATATAATTTCTTTTGACTAGCCTGGGTGCCGGGACCATCGCTCCATTCCCCAAGTTTCTGCCCTAGATAATAACCGTCCCAGAAACCTCGATTATATACTTTGTTCAATTCCTTCATCCATAAAGCAACTTTATCCTGAGTAAAAGTTCCATTTGTATGAGCATCGATGGCCGCTCTATAGGTTTTGATGACGGTTGCCACATATTCCGGTGCCCTTCCCCTGCCTTCTATCTTCAAGACTTTAACGCCGGCATCGATTATCTGGTCTAAAAAATCCAAGGTACAAAGATCCTTCGGGGACATCATATATTCATTGTCAATCTCTATCTCAAACCCACTTTCTTGATCAATTACCTTATAATTTTTACGGCAATTTTGTTTGCATGCACCCCTATTGGCCGATGAATTATGGGAGTGCAGACTTAGATAACATTTACCAGAAACTGCCATACACAGCGCCCCATGGCCAAAAACCTCAATTTCAATCAGATTGCCGGAAGGTCCTTTTACCTTTTCTTTTTGAATTTGATGACATATGTTCCTGATTTGCCGTAAACTCAATTCACGACTTAAAACAACCGTATCAGCAAAAAGAGAATAAAATTTCACTGCCTCGATATTCGTGATGTTTATTTGGGTCGAAATATGAACTTCCATATTTATTTGCCTGGCATAGGCTATGACCGCTTGATCCATAGCAATTACTGCCGTAATCCCAGCCAGCTTGGCCTCATCCAAAACCTTTTTTATGATGGATAAATCATGGTCATATATGATCGTGTTTAAAGTAAGATAGGTTCTTATACTCCTCTTTTTACATCGCTTTGCAATCTCGGGCAAATCTTCCAAAGTAAAATTAATATTTGCCCTAGCACGCATATTAAGCTGCTCAACACCAAAATATACTGAATCCGCTCCATTATCAATAGCTGCTTGTAGGGATTCAAAATTCCCTGCAGGAGCCATTAGTTCAATCTGTACATTAGCTGTCATAAATGAAAGACACTTTATTTTTTGGACCGCAAAGATACGCTTTACTTGAATATTATCCCTTGGTGGTTGCTTTGAGCATTTAAAAATCTGAATGTACTCCATAAAAAAAGAGTCCTGAAAATTCAAGACTCTTAATTGGTCACCCTATTTTTTCTTTTTCATAGCATTCTTATGAATGAAATGCAAAAAAGGAAATGACCACCAAGGCCCATTGCCCTAAGACAAATGGTTTATATATTGAGTTAGTATATACCGTTTTAATAAAGATGGTCCAATTTCAAAAAGGTTGCGTATAAAAAAAGACACCCACATCTTAAACTGTGCATAAAATAATTTAGACTGATGGTTTTATGCAAAAAGAAATGCTAAATTAGCGTTCCTAATTTTATACAAAATGAGTACCGAAAAAGAAGCAAAATTAAAAGCATTAAAACTAACCCTGGATAAATTGGACAAGACTTACGGAAAAGGTGCCGTAATGAAGATGGGAGATAGTGTTGTTGAAGATGTTGAAGTGATTCCATCAGGATCTTTAGGTCTTGATATAGCGCTCGGAGTGGGCGGTTATCCAAGAGGAAGGGTTGTTGAAATATATGGTCCGGAATCATCTGGTAAAACAACATTGACTTTACATGCCATAGCCGAAGCACAAAAAAATGGGGGAATAGCTGCTTTTATTGATGCAGAACATGCTTTCGACCGTTTTTATGCCGAAAAATTAGGAATAGATATAGATAACTTGATTATTTCTCAACCCGATAATGGAGAACAAGCTTTGGAAATTGCCGATAATTTAATACGATCGGGAGCTATCGATATTGTAGTTGTCGATTCTGTTGCCGCCTTAACGCCTAAAAGCGAGATTGAAGGTGAAATGGGGGATTCTAAAATGGGGCTGCATGCACGATTAATGTCCCAAGCCCTTCGTAAATTAACTGGCTCAATAAGCAAAACCCATTGTACCGTAATCTTCATTAACCAGTTAAGGGAGAAAATAGGGGTAATGTTCGGTAATCCTGAAACCACAACGGGCGGTAACGCTCTAAAATTCTACGCTTCGGTTCGTTTGGACATTCGCCGTTCAACACAGATTAAAGATACCGATGGTGCTGTTCAAGGTAATAAAACAAGGGTGAAAGTTGTTAAGAACAAAGTGGCCCCACCCTTCAGATTGGCCGAATTCGATATTATGTATGGCGAAGGAATTTCCAAAGTGGGTGAAATTATCGACTTGGGGGTGGAATATGAAATCATTAAGAAAAGTGGTTCTTGGTTCAGTTATGGCGATACCAAACTAGGTCAGGGGCGAGATGCCGTAAAAGCGCTTTTAAATGACAATCCTGAGTTATACGAAGAACTTGAGGCCAAAATTCGTGAGGCCATTAAAGCTATCAAATAGCGAATATTTCTTTGATGTTAAATTTTATAAGCATCTTCCTTTTAAGGTGCCTTTCCTGATTGTTTTGGGTTAATAACAAGATTTTCAAAATTGTTGCATTCAACCGGTAAACAACTTTTCTTGTACCTTAACGTCAATAAACGCAACCATAATCAAATAGTTTCATCTTAGAAATAAATTGTTAGCTTATGAAAAGGATGATATTGGCTCTATGTGTACTAGTGGTATCCCTTACCCATACTTCTTGTGAATTGGGAGATGACGGACCAAACTTCAATTTTGTTCCACTGCGAATAGAAAGTGTTGAGATGCCAGAATCTTTCGACCTCAACGAAAC
>JAAETN010000395.1 GCA_024228355.1 Maribacter sp.
AATTATAGGAGTACAAGTAAAATTCGCTTCCGATTGTGTAGGTGAAGACGCTGAAAAAGCGGTTGCTGAATTACAGGAAGGCGAAGTTTTATTATTGGAGAACCTTCGTTTTCATAGTGAAGAAACGTCCGGCGATGTTGCTTTTGCGGAACAACTCTCTAAATTGGGGGATGTTTATGTAAATGATGCTTTTGGCACAGCGCACAGAGCCCATGCTTCAACGACCATTGTCGCCCAGTTCTTCCCTGGCCAAAAATGTTTTGGGTATTTATTGGCGAAGGAGATAAAATCGATTGAAAAGGTAATGCGGACGGGCGAAAAACCTGTTTTGGCGATTTTGGGTGGTGCTAAGGTATCCTCAAAAATCACCATTATTGAAAATATATTGGACAAGGTAGATCATTTGATTATTGGCGGCGGTATGACTTATACTTTTGTTAAGGCACAAGGTGGCCAAGTTGGCGATTCTATTTGCGAGGATGATAAAATGGAGCTCGCTATGAGTATACTTTCCCAAGCAAAGGCAAAAGGGGTTCAAGTTCACATTCCAGTGGATGTTTTGGCTGCAAATGATTTTAACAATAATGCAGAGACACAAGTTGTTGATGTGGATAAAATACCATCAGGGTGGCAAGGTTTGGATGCAGGCCCTAAAACATTGGAAATCTTTAAGGATGTTATTTTAAAAAGTAAAACTATTCTTTGGAATGGGCCAGTTGGTGTTTTTGAAATGGAAAAGTTTGCAAAGGGCACAATCAGTGTAGGCAATTTTATTGATGAAGCAACCCAGAACGGTGCATTTTCCCTTGTTGGCGGAGGTGATTCTGTAGCTGCAGTAAAGCAGTTCGGATTCCAAGAAAAAGTAAGTTATGTTTCTACCGGAGGAGGAGCTATGTTAGAAAGCCTTGAAGGAAAAACTTTACCAGGAATCGCTGCAATATTAGGGCGGTAAGGGCGTTATCGATTAACGGGACTTTCATTCCAAAATAATACTTTAGGTATTAATATTTTATTCTTTCAAAAAAAAATACGATTTTCGTTAGTCCCAGCTAACTAAAGAAGATCCTATGTTTTCATTTAAAGATTCGTTTTTAGGCATGATCTTAATTGTGCTATTGACTATGCCAATTGCTGCTCAAGAAGCCAAAAACGCTTCGACAGAAGGAGCCAAGGTTGTCGAAATCAAAGATATTCCGGTAGATACACTTGCCATGGATATGGAAGGAGTTAAGCAGATGGAACTCTTGGAATCCGCAAATCCCATTAATGACAATTCTTTACCCGTTATAGCAGTTGGTGATAAAAAAACCTTTGATTTAAAGGACATTGAAAGCGCCGCGAAATACGATAGTCTTTGGATGAAGGAGTTGTATGAGAGTGGGGCCCTCTATGATGATATGTATAACGAGGTGGCCAATTTAAACCACAATCTTGTTACAGAAAGCACGCTGAATACCGACACCCTTAAAATGCGATTGAAAAGGTTGAATCAAAAGACCCCATTCAATGTTGCCTACAACCCTTCTTTAGAAAATGTGATTAAATCTTTCTTGGTTCGCAAACGAGGATTAATTGAAAGAATGTTAACGGTAAGCCAATTCTATTTTCCACTTTTTGAGGAGCAATTGGATAATCATGACATTCCTTTGGAAATGAAATACTTGGCAATAGTAGAATCTGCATTGAATCCAAAGGCCAGATCAAGGGTTGGTGCTACAGGCCTATGGCAATTCATGTATAGTACTGGAAAAATGTACAAGTTGGATGTAAGTAGTTACGTAGATGAGCGCAGTGACCCCATTAAATCTACAGAAGCTGCTTGTTTATACCTTTCTAAGCTCTATGATGTTTTTGATGATTGGGATCTGGCATTGGCTGCATATAATTCTGGCCCAGGGAATGTAAACAAGGCTATTAGACGCTCAGGCGGTTATAAGAACTACTGGAATATTCGTAGAAATCTTCCACGTGAAACCGCAGGTTATGTACCTGCGTTTTTGGCTACGATGTATTTATTCGAGTATGCGGAAGAACATGGGATCAAAGCGCAGAAAGTTGAACGCACTTATTTTGAAACAGATACCATACATATAAAAAGCCTAATTACATTTGACCAGATTTCTGAACTTGTTGGTGTAGGAACTGACGAATTGAAGATATTGAATCCTTCCTATAAGCTGAACATCATACCTTATGTAAAGGGTAAGGATTACGCCTTAAGGTTGCCAAAGGCTGCAATGGGCAAATTCGTAGCGAATGAAGAAGCAATTTATGCACATGTAAGTCAGCAATTAAAGAGCAAAGAATCACCTCTGCCGCAATTGGTAAAGGCTGATGACCGCATTAGATACAAAGTACGTAGTGGAGATTATCTTGGAAAGATCGCAGCGAGATATGGTGTTGGAGTAAGCCAAATTAAAAGATGGAATGGCTTAAGAAGCAATAACCTTCGTATAGGCCAACGATTGACTATTTACTCAAGAAAGCCTGTGATGGCACGTCAGAGCGCTTCAAAAAGCCCCAAATCAACTTCAAATAAGACAAGTGTGGCAGGCGCAAAGGTACATACCGTAAAAAGTGGCGATTCTCTGTGGACCATCTCAAGAAAATATCCTGGAATTAGTATCGAAAATTTACGAGAATGGAACGGTATTAGTGGTAACAACCTTAAACCGGGCACAAAATTGAAATTGTGCGATTGTTCATCGTAAACCAAGATTATATATGAGACATTTTAAGTTACTATTTGCTCTTTTCTTTGTAATCATCTTATCCTGCAAAAACCAGGGCAAAAAGAGTTACCTCCCCAACTCCATTGGCGCTATTAATACATTGATTGTGGTAATTGATAATGAGCTTTGGAAATCCAAAGTAGGCGATAAGGTGCGTGAGCACTTTGCAGCTTCATCCTTGGGTCTAACCATGGACGAACCCTTATTTTCGATTATCCAAGTTCCGCCTGCCGTGTTTTCTGGTACAGTTCGCAATACAAGATCCGTTCTTTATGTACAAAAGGATACTTTAAACCTGGCCCATATCAAGACCGACCTTTATTCCAAACCCCAGAAGGTTGCCGTGATCAAGGGGACAACTGACGATGAATTAATTGAAAATCTGGATAATAAAGCCAATGAATTCATTTCTACATTTAAGAAATTAGAGATAAATGAAGCACAAAATAGGTTTTTAAGGTCGCTTAATAAGGATAAAGGAATAAATGAAAAATTTGGTGTAACCCTAAATATTCCCTCTTTGTATAAAGTGGTAAAACAGGAAGATAATTTTGTGTGGGTCCAGGGGCTAATTCAAAAGGGCACTGTGAATTTGATCGTCTATGAAATGCCTTGGGATAGTTTTAAGGCTGATTCAACCTTTGTAAGAGACATTGTTCGAATGCGCGATTCAATAGGAAGCTTGTATATTCCTGGACCGGATGTTCCTGGGAAAAGAACACATATGCGAACAGAGCCGGCATTCTCCCCCTCTGTTTTCCCTGCTGAAGTTGCAGGGAGAAAGGCCGCAGAAGTTCGTGGCTTATGGGATATAAAAAATTACCCCATGGCCGGGCCATTTTTGACCTATATCGTAAACGATAGGGAGATGAATAGAAAAATGGTGGTTGAAGGATTTACTTTTGCACCCGCAACAGAGAAACGGGATTATATGTTTGAGCTAGAGGCCATTATGAAAACCTTAAGATTCAATAAATAGCCTAGCTAAGGTTTACCTAATAAAAAGCCCCGTAGCATCTTGCTACAGGGCTTTTACATTTTTTCAAAAACCTTAGAAATTGCTAAAACCGAATCCGGTTGAAACCCTAAAAATAAATGCATATAATACAATGGCAAGCAATGCAAAACAAAACCATGAAAAGGCTTTAAAATATCTTTTGATCAATACATTGCTCCAATTCCTAAAAGCTTCTAAATAAATGTTTCTGACAAGTAATAGTTTTCTCATACGTCCATTTTTATAATTATTGTTACTGCTAAATTGCGGGTTACCTGGGAAATGAAAAAATAAAATGGCTGAAATGGTATTTAATTGGGTTGTTGAAAATTGCTAATGGCAATTAATCTATCAACTGCAGATTAATAGGATGAAAGCATAAACAAATGCTTAGCTTGAAATCAGCATTTAGTATATAAAAAAAGCACCCATAAATGAGTGCCTTTAATAGTTAGGTTGGTTTAATTACTTAATCGAATGCAAATCCCGTAGAAACCCTGAATACGAATGCATAAAGCATTATTATGAAACTGGCAAAGCAGAACCATGAAAAGGCTTTGAAATAGGATTTGACGAGGGCATGCCCCAGATTTCTAAAGGCTTCCAAATAAATTTCTTTAATTAAAAGTACGTTTTTCATGTTGTTTGGTTTTAGGTTAAGTAGCGCCCCTTAGCTTTATATATAACGGATTATCAAGTATTTAGGTGTGTTTTAGGTATAATTTGTTGTAAATGACGGCTAAGATGTTGTGAACATCAATAAAGCACATAAAAAAACCGCGGAACTATTGAGAACCACGGTCTTAAAACTTATTAATCTACGGTTTATTTACATTTCTACAATGATAAACTCTGAACGCCTATTTAATAAATGTTTGGCTTCGGAACACCTTACTCTTCCATTACATTCATTTATTAGTCTTTCCTCTCCATAACCTATTGCGCTTTGGATGCGACTGGCATCAATTCCCTTGGCTATTATATAATTCCTAGTTGATCTGGCACGTTTTTCCGAAAGGTATTTGTTGTAGACTCTTGTACCTCTTGAATCTGTATGTGATTCAATTTTAATGACCATATTGGGATATTCAATCATCACCGCTACTAGTTTGTCCAATTCTTCCGATGCATCTTTTCTGATATAAGATTTATCGAAATCAAAATAGATCATTTCAGTTTTCAACTTGCGTATGCCATCTTCAACAGCAATCATTTCTTTTAATCTGCGCATCGCGATTTCGGTATTGACCACTTCATTGTCCTTGGTAGAAACCGTAACTTCTTCATCAAAATAATCCCCTTTGGTAATTTTAATGTTATACTTGGTGTTTCCATCAAGATCCTCAAATAAGAAAGAACCATCGTCACCTGCGACCATTTCCTTAAGCTTAATATTGTTTTCGTCCAATAATGTTACCAATGCTTTAGGCATTAGTTCCCCAGTAACTAGTTCTGTAACTACCCCGGCAATTGCGTTTAAATTTTCAGGAACCTCTTCAACCACTAAACGTTTAAAAGAATATATATCATCATCGCCTTTGCCCCCTCTTCTGTTTGATGCAAAGAATCCTTTCTGTGTCTCTTCATTTACGATGTAAGAGAAGTCATCTTTGTTACTATTAATTGGCTGGCCAACGTTTTTTACTTCTTGAAAACCGTTTTCCTCATCAATTGAGACTTCAAAAACATCCAATCCACCAAGACCTACGTGACCATTTGATGAGAAATATAGTTTCTCTTCGTTGATAAAAGGAAACATTTCCTTTCTTTCAGTATTAATGTCCGGACCTAAATTTCGTGGATCTGAGAAAGTACCATCTCCATGTACCTCAACCACAAAAATGTCGGTCTGACCAATACTTCCGGGCATATCTGATACAAAATAAAGTAATTTGCCATCGGGGCTAAGTGCAGGATGACCTGTTGAATAGTTGTCACTATTAAAAGGCACTTCCACAGCTTCACTCCACTCTCCGTTTAATTTTTGGGACCTATAGATTTTCAAATGATTAATCCCTTTTTTATCCCTTTTTAGTTTCTTCCCGTAATTATTCCTCGTAAAATACATGGTTTCATTGTCTGGTGAGAAAGTTACCGATGCTTCGTGGTATTTGGTATTTACTTTTCTGGAGAATTTAATGGCGTCCCTAAGTTCTTGGGATTCTTCATTGATCTTTGCCACATATAAATCAAGAAAAGGTTGATCATTCCATTTATACCTTCTGGTATTAAATATGGATGTGTCATTGGAAGAGGCATATACAACTTGACCTTCATTATGAAACATAGGTGAAAATTCCGAATATTTTGAGTTAATGGCTAAATTACTAACATCGAAATCTTGTTTTGTGTTACGCAGTTCATCCAGTATTACCTCTGTAGGCAAGGCATTTTCATCGTTTTTTTCGGAAATAAAAGTCGTAGGATTTTTCATTTTGCGATTGTATAGTCGCATTAACCTTTTGGCCCTGGCATATTTCCCTGTTCCCTTAAGGGAGTGCGCATATTTAAAGATATTGTCTGCGGACATTTCATCCTTATACCTGTCATAAAGGATATCATACCAATGATAGGCCTTTTCCATATTGGTGTTGAAATAATGCGAATCCCCAGCTTTTTGTATAATCTCAAACGTATGGTTTTCTTGGCTTTGTCCTAAGATATATTCATAAAGTTCTGCCGCTTCAGCATACCACATTTTACTAAAGTAACTATCTGCTTTTTCGAGTAACCTGCTATTTTTCTGAGGTTTATTAATCTTTTTGAATTGATTACTCTTTTTAAAATTGAACAAATTGTTTTGGGATACCTGAATATCCGCGGCTACCTTTTCTTTAACCGGATCATTTTCAATATGCAATATCCAAACCTTACTATTGAAAGAGCCATTGAATTTTGATTGGACAGGAATTATCGCATGTTGCCAGTTTTTGTAGTATCCTAAGAAAGTATAGTTTAGGTTGTTCTTGGAATTTCGGAAGTAATCGGCTTCAAATCCCTTTTTCTTTAAACCATTCGCCATTTTCTTGGCATTACTTTCGTCGCCATAGACTCCGGATATGATGTAATAACCATTTTTTACTCCTTTTAAATTGCTTAATTTTCTTGTGGGAATATCGTTCTCCTTTGCAGTCTGTAAAAATGATTTTTGTCTTTTTTCAATTCGCTTTTCCTTAATCGGCGTGCTTTCTATGTTCAAAATCCAAACCTTACTCTTAAAGGTGCCATTGAAATTCGATTTTATCGGGATTATGGCATTTTCCCAATTTTCATGATATTCCAGATAAGTATAGATTAAGTTGTTCTCTGGATTAGAAAAGTAATCTGATTTAAAGCCCTTTTTCCTTAGACTATGTACCATCCGACTGGCGTTCTCTTTTTCACTATAAACTCCCGAAATAATATAAAAGCCATTATTAAGCCCTTTTATATTACTCAGTTTTCTAGTTGAAATATTATTCTCCTTTGCTGTATTTAAAAACGATTTTCGTTCAGCACTGCTAACCTTCTCTTTTTTTAACCTAGTAGTCAGGGGATTCATAACAGCCTTGGTGCCATTGGTTTTATTGAACTGGTTGGTACTTCGTTTTGTATCGCTTTGAGCGTTCATTATCCAAACATCACCCAAATATTTTCCATTTAACTGATTGTTGCAGGCCCTAATAGCGTTTTCCCATTTTTCATGGTAATTTAGGTAAACATAGTTTAGGCCAGTTTCTGGTACTGAAATGTAATTGGTATCGAAACCTTTTTTCCTTAAACGATAAGTTGCCTTCTTCGCATTTAAAATTTCACCAAATACCCCAGCGATAACATAATATCCGTTTTTCAGTCCTTTTAGATTCTTGAACTCCCTTTGTGGGATATTGTTTTTCTTCGCAGCTTCAACAAATGGAGAAGGTGTTGTTGTAAGCGTCGTTGCCCTACTATTGCCGTCCTTCAAGTTATTGGTACTGGAAACATTGACCGTAACATCACTAAAGGTGGGTATGTCATATGTTCGAGCGTTAAGGCTCAAGGTCAGTAATAAAAAGCAGCATGTTAAAAGCTTTTCTGCAGTTATTCTCATGGTTTTAAAGCTAGAGTAAGAGTGGGAATATTTACGAATACTATCGAGGATTGAGTTTATTATTAATAATCCTTTCACTAATACCATATTAACGACGAAACTAACAGTTCTTATATGGTATAAATATTTTTTGTTGTGAAAGTGATGTTTTTTGTCGTGTATTGCTGCTTTTTGTCGATAGGCACCTAATTTTAAGGGCGCTAAGCAAAGACTGGATTTAAATGTAAGAAAGCATAATCACGTCGATTTCGGTTTGAATCCGTATCCAAAATAAAAATAAACCAAAAGGTATATAAATATTTCAGGGCAAAAAAAACACCCTAAATAAGGGTGTTTACCTATGTTTTTGTATGGAAATATTATTTATCGTTATCTTCCTCAATTTTTTCATCTTCTTTGGAAGCATCCTTAAACTCCTTGATACCACTTCCAAGACCTCGCATTAATTCAGGAATTTTTTTCCCGCCGAATAAAAGAAGTACGATTACGACCACAACCGCAATTTGCCAAGGTCCTATTGCTAAAAATATATGTATAGCTGTCATAATTTGTAATTTAATGGATAACAAAGGTACTAAAAACTTATTAGTTTCCCGTTAATATTAACGTAAGAGCATTTTTTTAATTGCATGAACTAGATTTTAAAATATTACGTATTTAAATGTAATGTTTATACAAATAGGGTTGTACTATAAAAAAGTAAAGATCCTCTTTTAAATTCAAATCTAAGTTTATCTTTGCGGGTAATGGCTAAAAAAGTAAAAAAAAGGAAGGATATCAAAAGAAAGCTACTTCATAAGTACCGCTTGGTAATCCTAAATGAAAGTACTTTTGAAGAAAAAATAAGTTTTAAACTAAGTCGTTTAAACGTTTTTGTTACTGGAACTCTTTGCATTATTGGATTAATAGGTCTTACCATATTGCTAATTGCCTTTACCCCACTTCGTGAGTATATACCAGGGTATTCCTCTACCAAATTAAAAAGACAGGCGACCGAACTCACTTATAAAACAGATTCACTAGTAAACACCTTGAATTATACCAATAAGTATTTAGATAATATTAGAATGGTTCTTAGAGGGGATATTGAAAATACTGAGATTAATAGGGATTCTTTGTTCGAGCAATTTAAATTAGATCCCTCAAGTGTTGATCTGAACCCAATTAAAGAAGACTCAATGCTTAGGGCAGAGGTGGCATTGGAAGACAAATACAATCTATTTGAAAGAAACAGTGACAAGTCTAACTTAGTGTTATTTCCTCCTTTGAGCGGAACACTTTCTGAACATTACAATAGAGAGAAGAAGCATTATGCTGTTGATGTCGTCGCACCAAAGGATACACCCATCAAAGCCGTTTCAAATGGAATTGTCATTTTTGCCGAATGGACCACAGAAACAGGTTATGTTATAATTATTGAACATAAAGATGGACTTTTGAGTGTATATAAACATAATGGATCTTTAAGCAAATCACAAGGAGACATTGTTCGTACAGGTGAAGTGATTGCCTCAGTTGGCAATACAGGTGAATTCACCACTGGACCCCATTTGCATTTTGAACTTTGGGATAATGGAAATCCCGTAAACCCCTTGGATTTTATAGATTTTAAGTAGTATGTCGATAAAATCTTTTGCTGCCAGGATTTTCGCAAGGCGCGTAGCCAGGAAAACCACTAAATGGGCTAATCGCCCCATTGAGACCCAAAACATTGTATTTAAAAAGTTAATTGGAGCAGCCAGCCAGACTCTTTTTGGAAAGGACCACGGTTTTTCAGAAATACACACTCACCAAGATTTTGTAAAAAACGTTCCTATACGTGATTATGAAGAGCTAAAGGGTTATGTTGAAAAAGTCGTATCTGGCGATTCGGACATTCTTTGGCCTGGAAAACCCATATATTTTGCGAAAACCTCGGGAACAACCTCAGGCGCTAAATACATTCCGATTACAAAGATGTCGATTAAACAACAAGTTGAAGCATCAAGGAATGCAATCCTCAATTACATCAATGAGACAGGAAATGTTGATTTTGTAGACGGAAAAATGATATTTCTTCAAGGTAGTCCGGAGCTTGATGAGAAGAATGGTGTAAAACTTGGAAGACTATCGGGTATTTCAGCCCATTATGTGCCCAACTACCTTCAGAAAAATAGATTGCCTAGCTGGGAAACAAATTGTATCGAGGACTGGGAAACCAAGGTAAATGCGATTGTTGATGAGACCATCAATGAGAATATGACGGTCATTGCCGGTATTCCCTCTTGGGTTCAGATGTATTTTGAAAAATTAAGTGCAAAAGGCAACCAAAAGGTTGGTGAATTGTTCAAAAGTTTTCAGTTGTTCATATACGGAGGAGTAAATTATGAGCCCTATAGGGCTAAATTCGAGCATCTTATTGGAAGAAAAGTTGATAGTATTGAGCTTTTTCCGGCCAGCGAAGGTTTTTTTGCATATCAAGATTCGCAAACTGAAAAAGGAATGTTGTTGCTATTGAATTCGGGAATTTTCTATGAATTTGTCAAAGCGGATGAGTTTTTTACTGAGGACAGAAAGCGACTAACCCTGAAAGATGTGGAAATCGGGGTCAATTATGTAATGATAATTTCTACCAATGCCGGTTTATGGGCCTATAACCTTGGAGATACCGTTCAGTTTATTTCATTAAAGCCCTTTAAAATAGTGGTATCGGGCAGAATCAAGCATTTTATATCGGCCTTTGGCGAACATGTAATTGCCAAAGAAGTGGAAGAAGCCATGCAAAAGGCAATTTCAGAGACAGATGCAAGAATCAATGAGTTTACCGTGGCGCCTCAAATAAGCCCTAAAGATGATGAACTACCCTATCATCAATGGCTCGTTGAATTTGAAAGACTTCCTACTGATATGGAAAGATTTATCCAATTATTGGATTCTTCACTACAAGAACAGAATAGCTACTATTTTGATTTGATAGATGGCAAAATACTACAGACCCTTAAAGTCTTACCGATAAAAATCGGCGGTTTTCAGGAATATATGAGTTCTATTGGAAAGTTAGGTGGACAAAACAAAGTGCAGCGTCTTTCTAATAATCGAAAGGTTGCAGATACCTTGTCAGAATTTGCCAAGGACGATTGATTTCCTATTTGCCACCGGAAATACTAGTTCTTAATCATCAATTTAAATCGTAATTTTGCATGAACTTTCTGTATGAATCCAAGAACTAATACTACTAGGGCGCAAGAATCTACAAATGCAATAGAACGTTTGTACATAACAATGAGGCACTTGTTCAATCGCGGATTCTATAAACCGATGGGTGTTTCGGGTGAAACATTAAGAAATGCCTTGTTACAATTGCGACCCGAAATTTATGGCTCTATAGCTGAGGAAAAAACAGAATTAAACGGACTTGTTTACGTTTTAGAACGTCTGCCAAAAGGTATTGAACAGTGTAGGTTTATTAACCTTACTTCAGACGAAGGATATGGGAAGGCACATTTTGAGGCAATAGTTCCCCCTAAGAGAAGAAGAAATTGTTATCGTATTGATGATGAACAGATGAAT
>JAAETN010000396.1 GCA_024228355.1 Maribacter sp.
AAATTATAGGCATAACTACCATACCTACGGTTCAGAAAGTAGAAATAGGGCCATGGCATTGGAAACTTTGGTATTGATGAAGGATAAGGCCAAAGCACAGGAAATGGCCAAAACCGTTGCCCAAAGGTTGAGTGAAAAACAATGGATGAGCACTCAAAGTACTGCATACAGCCTTTTGGCAATGGCGAAGTTTGTCGAAATGGTCGGCGGTAGAGGAATCAAAGCCAAAATTAATGTTAACGGGACTTCGAAGGAGGTACATACAGCGAAGACTATGGCAAATCGTGAGCTGAAAATCAAGGATGGTAATAATAGTATCACCATAACAAATTCGGAGCAAAGCACCCTTTACGTGAGTGTATTGAATAACGGAATTTTACCTGTTGGGGAAGAAAAGCAAGTAGAACGAAATTTAATGGTAAGTGCAGTGTACAAGGGAAGGGATGGCTCACGTATGGATGTTTCCAAAATCAGGCAAGGAACCGATTTTGTTGCTGAGGTAACTTTGACCAATACTACAGCTAACAAAATTGAAAATGTTGCCTTAATGGAAATTTTCCCAAGTGGCTGGGAGATTGTAAATACCCGTTTTACCGATTTTGGAGAATTCGCCCAAAATAAAGTGGACCATACAGACATTCGTGATGATAGGGCCAATTTTTATTTTGATATGAACAAGAATGAAACAAAAACCCTTAGGGTGTTATTGAATGCTTCGTATTTGGGACAATATTATTTACCTGGTGTTCAAGCTGAGGCTATGTATGATAATGATTACGAAACTAGATCAAAAGGAAAATGGATAGAAGTTGTACAATGATTTAATGATTTTCATTCAAAATCCATAAATAGTCAAGAAAAATTTTGAAGGTATGTTTTGATTAAATAGAGGCTCTAGTTTTCCTAGGGTCCAAAACATTGGAATTGGAAATTTTACTTACCCATTTGATGGCATCTTCCAATGAATTGAACCATCGTAGCTTGGAACTTACGAACATTCGTTCAATCATTGCGTTAAAAAAGCCTGTTTTGGTATAACTAACAATGCCATAGGCCTTCAAATTGTAACTAAATTTATAGAATTTCTTCCAGTCCATAGGAATTACGGAATAGTCATGAACACGATTTGAAATATAGACAATATCCTTACCATTGTTATCGTAAAGATTGGATAGTTCCTCAGCAATTTGTTTGCCATGTTCTTTCCATGAGAACAATACATCCTCGTGTATTTCGCCAACTATAAATGTATCAAAAAGGTAAAAATCACCGAAACTATAATTCCGCTCGTGAATTGCCCTGTAGTAATATGGTGTGTCCTTTAGTTTTTTCAAAATGCCCCCATTTCATCGTTCTCATTACAAAAGAAAAAAACCTAACGCTATAATCCGGTTTTAAATCGTTAAATGACGATTATATTCTCTATAATGCTAAAATCATTGATAGACAAGCAATTACCCTGTAGTCGGTTATGCGAAATGTATTACATATTTTGAGTCCAAAAGAATATTCCCTGAATTCACATAGCTTGTTCCTCAGCAATATTTATATATTTTTGGTGTATGAACAAGTTAGTTCAAATTGACGATGAATATATCAACCAAAACACTATATTTTCGGAGTTAATCCTTAAAATAAAGAAAGGATTCGCTGCTCAAAATATAATGGTTCCCGTGCGTCATCATCATGATTTCCCTAATCCCGAGGTGGGTTCGGATTCTACTGTACTTCTTATGCCGGCTTGGAATCCTGGCAAGGAAGGGGGCGTGAAAATTGTTTCGATAAGCCCTGAAAATGGTCGGTTTGGCTTACCCTCAATACAGGGTGTGTATATCTTAATGGATACGATAAATGGAGGTGTTAAGGCTGTTCTACAGGCTAAAAATTTGACCGCAAAACGTACTGCGGCAACCTCTGCTTTGGCATCATCATATTTGTCAAAGGAGAATGCTTCAACTTTATTAATGATTGGGACAGGTGCTCTTTCTTTCAATTTAATCAAAGCACATGCAAGTGTACGACCAATTAAAAAAGTGTATGTCTGGGGAAGAAGTTTAATAAAAGCCCAAGGAGTTTGTGAGGAAATGAAAAACGAGGAATTCGAGATTTCAGCCGTGGAAACCATTAAAGAGAAAATAGCCGATGCTGATATTATTTCTTGTGCTACCTTATCAAAAGCACCCTTAGTTTTAGGCAAGTATATAAAAGCCGGGCAACATATTGATTTGGTTGGAGCTTATAAAAAGGATATGAGGGAAGCGGATGATGAGGTCGTTAAGAGGGCTTCGGTTTTTGTAGATACAATGCAGGGTGGACTAAAAGAAAGTGGGGATATCATAATCCCACTTGGTAACGGCACCTTGAAAACTGAGGATATCAAAGGGGATTTATTCGGGCTTTGCTCGGCGAGCAATCAAGGTAGGACCAGTGATAATGAAATTACCGTATTTAAATCGGTAGGTCATGCCATCGAAGATCTGGTAGCAGCGACCTATTATTACAATAAATTCATGAATGAGTAAGACCTATCATAATTTGCTGAAAAACACCAATTTTGAACCTGAACCTAACTGGTTACAGATCAAAACTATTGATATGCACACTGGTGGAGAACCCTTACGCGTAATAATTGAAGGATTTCCTGAATTAAAGGGTGATTCGGTTTTGGATTACCGTCGTTATTGCAAGGAGAATTATGATTATTTACGAACGGCTTTGATGTTTGAGCCTCGTGGTCATGCAGATATGTATGGCTGTCTATTGGTTCCTCCAAATGATGAAGAAGGTGACTTTGGGATAATTTTCCTTCATAATGAAGGGTATTCCACGATGTGTGGACACGCAATTATCGCTATCTCTACCTTGGCGATAGAAATGAAATGGATCGACGTAACAGAAGGGGAAAATATATTAAAGATTGATGCACCATGCGGACGAATCACATCTTTTACCAAAGTAAAAGAAGGTAAGTTAATTGGCGTACGATTTCATTGTGTACCCAGTTTTGTAGTTGGATTAGACCGAACAGTAGAAGTCACCGGTTTGGGCAAAGTGCAATATGATTTGGCGTATGGCGGTGCATTTTATGCCTATGTTGATATGCATAAGAACAGCTTTGATTTTGATCTAAGTCCGGCTTCATATCGAGATTTGATTGCCAAGGGTATGGATATTAAGCATACTGTCATTGATGCTGACAAGGAGATAATACATCCTTTTGAAGAGGATTTAAGTTTTCTTTACGGCACTATTTTTATTGATAACACCAAACAAGAATCAGGTGCCGATAGTCGTAATGTTTGCATTTTCGCTAAAGGGGAGGTCGATCGTTGCCCTACCGGTTCAGGTGTTTCTGGTCGTATGGCCATTCATAAAGCCAGAAAGGAAATTGATTTCGGCGAAACCATGACCATAGAAAGCATCACGGGATCCGTGTTTAAGGGAGCGGTTGTTTCAGAAGAGGACTTTGGTCCTTTTAAGGCCGTTATTCCCCAAGTGGAAGGAACGGCCCATATAACTGGAATGCATACCTTTTATTTTGACCCTGAAGATCCAATGAAAAATGGGTTTATTCTAAGGTAGAATATTTTACTAAATGATTATTCCTCTTGGGCATCCACTTCTTCCTTCCCTTTAAGAACTTTTGAAAACACAAAGGCCCCAATTTCCTTCACAGGTTCATAAAGAATCGATTCTTCTAATGTTTCACTTTTTACCAAGTTGACCGAAGAATTGGCACGCTCAAAAAACACTAATAAGGCGCCAAGAATTACGGCGACCTTTAATGCCCCAAAAATGGCCCCAGCCAATTTATTGAGCAGGCCCAACATAGCAAAATCGGCAATTTTGGTGAGGAATTTACCGGCCAAATGAACCACAAGGACAATAATGATAAAAGTAATGATGAAGGCGGTTATATTAATATATCTTTCGTTCCATTCCATATTTTGGGAGAGATAATCCCCGGCGATATATGAAAAATGAATGGCCCCAAAAAGTCCTGCTACCAGCGCGATAATAGAGGCAATCTCAACAAAGAGTCCATTTTTAAGACCTTTGTAAAGTCCATAAATAAGTAGAAGACCTATAACAATATCCAGAAATCCCATATCAAAATGTTTGGTATAAATATAGAACTTTGATTTGTACCTTTGAATTTGAAAACAAATTATGTCAAGAGACCTACAATTAAAAGAACGCTGGGGGGTATTGGTCGAAAAATTATCGGCCCAATTTGCCGATGGTGATGATATGGAGTTGGATGCAATAATCTATTTGGTAGGGGTTCAAGAATTGGGGCAGTATCAAAAAACATACAAAAAAGAGGAAAAACTAAACCTAATGCATATTGCAATCTGTCGTTTGTTGGAGCCTTATGGTTACTACGAATTCGATTATTTTGATGAAGAGGGGTGGCCACATTATGCGATAAAGGAAGAACTACCAGCTTTAAAAGCCGGTGAGCAATCGGTATTAATTAAAGAGGCAATAGTGGATTATTTTTTGGAAAAAGAATATATTATTTAATCTTTTGGTCATTCCCACGAAAATGGGAATCGGTAAAGAGAATCAATAAATTCCTGATTTTCGGGAATGTCAAATCAACACTTTTTAAATGAGGCCTTTAAAATCGTACTACGCTGTAATCTTTACGAATACAAGAACAGATGAAGACAAAGGGTATTCCGAAATGGCACAGCATATGGAGGCTTTGGCAAGGGAACAATCCGGTTTTTTGGATTTTGAAAGTGCAAGGGACGAAATCGGTATTTCAGTAAGTTATTGGGAGACATTACAGGATATCGCAAATTGGAAGGCCAATACTGATCATTTGTTCGCACAACAAAAAGGAATATCCGATTGGTACAAATGGTATAAGGTTCGAATATGTTTGGTAGAACGGGAATATGAGTTTAATAAGTAACTTTTTGTTTAAGTTAAGGGATGTTGCTGTTCACTTCCTGAAAATTCATCCCAAAAAAATCGTTTTTCTTTCAGTTTTAATATTAGCTTACTATTTCTGCTTACCCAATCATTTGTTCAATAATCCAACAGCAACAGTAGTTGAAAGTAATAATGGCAAATTACTGGGGGCTATGATTGCTGAGGATGGGCAATGGCGGTTTCCCGCTGTCGATAGCATTCCCTCTAAATTTGAAACTTGTTTGTTGCAATTTGAGGATGCACACTTTTATGTGCATCCAGGATTTAATCCTGTTTCAATGGCCAAGGCGATTGGCGTGAATATTAAAGTTGGCAAACCGGTTCGTGGTGGAAGCACCATTACCCAACAGGTGATTCGGTTATCACGAAAGGGCAGAAAGCGCTCGTATTGGGAAAAAGCCATTGAACTGGTCTTGGCTACGCGACTTGAATTGCGTTTCTCAAAAGAAGAAATTCTAAAGCTTTATGCGAGCCATGCTCCTTTTGGGGGAAATGTGGTTGGTCTTGATGTGGCCTCATGGCGCTATTTTGGATTGCAACCGCATCAGTTATCATGGGCTGAATCGGCTACATTAGCAGTATTACCAAATGCACCTAGTTTAATTTATCCTGGCAAGAACAAAGGGAAATTACTTGAAAAAAGAAATCGACTATTGAACAAATTACTCAGAAATGACATTTTGGATAGTACGACCTATGTATTAGCGCTTTTGGAGCCATTACCGGTAAAACCATATCCGTTACCCAGAATAGCGCCTCACTTGGTGCAGTATTTGGATAAGGACAATAAAGGGAAAAAAACCACAACAACGATTGATGGGAATCTACAGTCCTACGTGAATACCATTTTGGAAAAACACTATCAAAATCTCAAGCAAAACCAAGTGCATAATGCAGCAGTTTTGGTACTGGATGTAACAACACGACAGGTTTTGGCATATACCGGCAATACGCGAACGGATAAAGACCATCAAAAAGATGTAGACATGGTACAGGCCAATCGCAGTACGGGAAGTATCCTAAAACCAATTCTTTATGCAGCCATGCTGGATGCGGGTGAGCTGCTACCCGATATGTTGGTGCCAGATGTACCTACCCAAATTGCAGGATATACTCCTGAGAATTTCAGCGAGGAATATGAAGGGGCCGTCGAGGCAAAAAAGGCTTTAGCACGATCACTTAATATACCCGCGGTTCGCTTATTGCAAAAATATGGGTTGAATAAATTTCGAGATCAATTAAATACCTTCAGTCTTAAGGGCATCAATAAACCAGCAGAACATTATGGCCTGACATTGATTCTGGGGGGAGCAGAAAGTAGCCTATGGGACCTCTGTAAAACCTATGCTTCGATGGCTTCTACAATCAATCATTTTAATACAACTTCCAGCGAATATTATGAGCAAGAATTTACAAATCCCACCTTGATAAAAAACCAAGAAGTCAGTTTTGGCGAAAAATCCACCGAAAAAACCATATTTGATGCGGGTAGTATCTACCTCACATTTGAAGCAATGAAAGAGGTGAACCGTCCAGAAGGCAATGAGTCTTGGGAATTCTTTGATAGCAGTAAACAAATTGCCTGGAAAACGGGTACGAGTTTCGGCAATAAGGATGCCTGGGCCATAGGAATAACAAAAGACCACGTGGTCGGGGTATGGGTAGGTAATGCAGATGGGGAAGGTAGGCCGAATGTGACTGGAGTTTCGAGTGCAGCCCCAATCCTTTTTGATGTTTATGATGTGCTTCCAAAATCAGAATGGTTTGCTAAACCCTTGGATGAATTCGTAGATATTACCGTATGTGCGAATAGCGGTTTTTTGGCAACGAACATTTGTCCATCAAAAATAATATCCATTCCGAATAAGAACAATTATGTTAAGGCCTGTGATTATCATAGATCGATTATTTTGGATCAACATAAACAGTTCAGGGTCAATTCCTCCTGCGCAGATTTATCACAATCTTTTCAGGAACCTTGGTTTGTACTTCCTCCTTTAATGCAATTTTATTATCAAAAAAGCCACCCGACATATAAGAACCTACCCCCTTTAAGAGACGGTTGTAAGAACAATTTGGAATCGTCCATGGATTTTATTTATCCTAAAAATGGAAATCGTATAAGTTTAGCCAAGAATTTTGAGGGCAAAATAAACGAACTTATACTTAAATTGGCACACACAAAACCTGAAACCACTGTCTATTGGTATTTAGATGAGAAGTTTATTGATGAAACTTCGAATTTTCATGAATTGGGGATTGTTCCTATGGTTGGTAAGCATAAAATAACTGCAGTGGATGCTCTGGGTAATGAAGCGATAATCACCATTCTAATTGAGTAAAACTTAGTTTTGTTTTAGTAGGTTTAAGCGTTATCTTTAATTCCTTATCCTCATACCTATGTCAAAGCAATATATTATTTCCCTTGATCAAGGAACTACAAGCTCAAGGGCCTTGTTGGTTGATCAAGATGGCGCTATAGTGAATATGGTGCAGCAAGAATTCAAACAGATTTTTCCAAAGTCAGGTTGGGTAGAACATGACCCCAAAGAGATTTTGGAATCACAGCTACATGTAATGCATGAACTGGTCAAAAAAGAGAGTGTTGCTGCCGCTGATATAAAAGCTATTGGGATTACCAACCAGCGAGAAACTACAATGGTTTGGGATAAAAATACTGGGGAACCCGTTTATAACGCCATTGTTTGGCAAGATAAGCGTACGGCTGACATTTGTGAAGATTTAAAAAGTAAAGGGCTGGTAGATCATGTAAAAATGACCACCGGTCTGGTAATCGACTCTTATTTTTCGGGAACGAAGGTAAAATGGATATTGGACAATGTTGATGGCGCTCGGGAAAAAGCCGAAAATGGGGATTTATTAATGGGTACGGTCGATACTTGGTTGGTCTGGAATATGACGAATAGATCCAATCATGTTACGGATTACACCAACGCTTCACGAACTATGATCTATGATATCACGAAGCTTTCGTGGGATGATAGATTATTAAAGGAATTGGGTATTCCAAAAAGTATGTTGCCGGAGGTAAAACCTTCCGCCCATCATTTTGGGGATTACGAATTAAATGGAGTTAGCATCCCTATTGCCGGAATTGCCGGAGACCAACAGGCTGCACTTTTTGGCCAAGGTTGTTTTGAAAAAGGAACGGCAAAAAATACCTATGGCACAGGTTGTTTTATGTTGATGAACACCGGTGAAAGTCCGCAGTTTTCGAACAATGGACTTTTGACTACAATTGCCTACGGTTTGAATGGCAAAGTAAATTATGCTTTTGAAGGAAGCATTTTTATCGCTGGAGCTGCAATTCAGTGGTTACGAGACGGACTCGAACTTATTAGAGAAGCCAAAGAGACAGAGGTCTTGGCAAATTCTATTGAAGGTGATAGTTCTGTATATGTTGTTCCTGCCTTTGCAGGTTTGGGAGCACCCTATTGGGACATGTATGCTCGAGGGGCTATTTTTGGATTGACACGTGATACCGGAAAGGCCCATTTGGCCAAGGCAACCTTAGAGTCGTTGGCCTACCAAACCAAGGATATTCTCAACGCTATGGAAGAAGATTCTGGTGTAGAACTCCAAAACCTCAAAGTAGATGGTGGTGCATGCGCTAACAATTATTTAATGCAGTTTCAAGCCGACATTCTGGGTACTGAGGTACATCGCCCTAAGGTAATAGAATCAACTGCTATGGGGGCAGCTTATCTGGCTGGTATCCAAGTTGGTATTTGGACCCAAAAAGATATTGATCAAAGTAGACCTATGGACCGCATTTTTACGCCTACCTTTGACAGCAAAAAAAGAACAAGTTTGTATAAAACATGGCAAAAGGCTGTTGAGCGCACCAAAGGCTGGGAAGAGAATTAGTACCCAAATTAAATCATCAAAAACATGAGGGAGAATATCAGATTTTCTAATCTAGATAGAACAAAAACTATTCAAGAACTATCAAAAGATTCATATGATCTTGTTGTTATTGGCGGGGGAATAACAGGCGGGGGTATTGCTTTGGACGCTGCTTCAAGAGGTTTGAAAGTTGGTTTGGTCGAAAAGGGCGACTTTGCTTCGGGCACCAGTAGTAAGTCAACAAAATTGATTCATGGCGGATTGCGTTATTTAAAACAATTCGATTTTTGGTTGGTCAAGGAAGTGGGTTCCGAACGTGCCATCGTGCATAAATTGGCACCACATTTGGTGCTGCCAGAAAAAATGCTTCTCCCGCTTATAGAAAACGGATCATATGGCAAATGGTTAACTTCAATTGGACTTAAGGTCTATGATATTTTGGCCCAGGTTACAGGGGATGACAAGCGTAAAATGTTAGAGAAAAAAGAGGCGTTGAAACTGGAACCTCTTTTACCGAAGAAAATTTTAAAGGGTGCGGGCTATTATGCAGAATATAGAACCGATGATGCCAGATTGACTATAGAAACCATTAAAACCAGTTTACAGTATGGTGCAAAGGCATTAAATTATGCTGAGGTCACTGATTTTATCTATGAAGATGAAAAAGTAGCTGGAGTGATTGTAAAAGATGTTCTTTCGGGTGAAGATTTTCAAATAAAATCTAAATATGTAATAAGTGCTGCAGGACCTTGGGTTGATGAACTTCGCAGCGTGAATAATTCTAAAAAGGGCAAACGCTTGCGTTTGACAAAAGGGGTACATTTGGTATTTCCCCATGAGAAGTTACCGGTCAAACAATCGGTTTATTTTGATATCCCCGATGGGCGCATGATGTTCGCCATACCCAGGGGGAAAGTAACTTATATTGGTACAACAGATACAAACTATGTCAAGGACAAAGACCATGTAGAAACCGATTTGGCCGATGCGCTTTATTTGATTTCGGCGGTGAATAATATGTTTCCCAAGATCAACTTGGAAATGGAGGATATTGTTTCGTCATGGGCAGGTCTGCGTCCCTTGATTCATGAAGAAGGAAAATCAGCATCTGAACTTTCGCGAAAAGATGAGATCTTCACTTCCGACACGGGCCTTATTAGTATGGCAGGAGGTAAACTTACGGGTTATCGAAAGATGGCCGAGCGAGTAGTAAACCAAATTGTCAAAAAAATGGATGAGGATTATGAAATTGAAATCAAGGAAAGCGCTACCGAAGAGATTCCGTTGTGCGGCAGTAATTTCAAGAAGTTCAAACATGTAAAGAAATACATCAACGAGATTTATGAACGAATTAAGGAAGATGGTTTTACCAATTATAATGCTTGGTTTTTAGTTACCAACTATGGTATTCAGACAGAAAGCATTTTAGACTATTACTCGGAACAAAAAGGGGAAAATAACGAAATACGATTGGCATTGGCTGAACTTCATTTTGGTATTGATTATGAGATGGTTCATAACCCGATGGATTTCTTTATACGAAGAACAGGTCGTCTATATTTTGATATTGACAGTGTTCGCAACTTAATGGATCCTGTTTTGGAGGTGTTCAAAAGCACATATAAAGTTGATGATGACAAAATTGCAAACTGGAAAGAGGAATTAATGGCGCAGATAGAAGAACATTCAAACTTTGATTTAGATAGATATTGAATGTTTATGAGTTCTCCTTCCCAACTTAGGATAAAACGAATTTCGCTTTAGGCGTTAATCTATTTTATCGGTCAATGCGGCAAAGGTCTTTTTGGCATTTTTACCCAAATAAAGTACATTATAAACAGCATCAATAATTGGGGTATGTACCTTACTTTTGAATTTCTCCTTAAGTTCATAGGCAGTTTTGGTTGCATAATAACCTTCTGCAATCATACTCATTTCCATTTGGGCATTTTTTACCCTGTAGCCTTTGCCAATCATATTGCCGAACATTCGGTTGCGGCTAAAAGTTGAATAACCAGTTACCAATAAATCCCCTAAATAAGCTGAATTATTGATGTTGCGCTTCATTTTATGCACTCGCTTAATATAGCGTTTCATCTCACGAATACTATTGCTCATGAGCACACTTTGAAAATTATCCCCATATCCCAATCCATGGTATATACCTGCGGCGATAGCATATATATTTTTCAACATAGCCGCATACTCAGTACCGATAATGTCGTCAGAAATTTTGGTCTTTATATAGTTGCTTTTTAAATCGTTGGCTACCAATTTGGCCTTTTCTTGATCTGCACAAGCAATGGTCAGATATGAAAGACGCTCTAGAGCAACTTCTTCAGCATGGCAAGGCCCCGTGATAACCCCAATATTCCCAAAGGGGATTTTGTAAATGTCATGAAAATGCTCGCCAACAATCAAACCCGTTTCAGGGACGATTCCTTTTATTGCAGAAAATATAATTTTATCCTTTAAGGAGACGGTCAACTTTTTTAATTCTGTTTCAAGAAAAGCCGAAGGGATTACAAATATGAGTACATCATTGTTTTCTACTGCATAATCAAGATTAGTGGTCAAATCCAATTGCTTTGTATCAAATTCTACTGAGCTTAAGTAATTGGGATTATGCTTATGCGATTTTATATGCTCAACGGCATCTTCGTTACGCATATACCAGGTGATTTGTTCTAAATTTTCAGATAGCATTTTAACTATCGCTGTGGCCCAACTACCACCACCCAATACAGCAAACCGTAAATCCTTGTTCATTATTAATCTTTAATCGCATCAAATGTAAATAAAATAAAAATAAGACATAAATACTTGATAATCAGGCAAAAACAATTATTGGCATGGTGCTTGTTTTACATAGTCTGAACTTAAATACATGAACTATGAAAACGAAAAAACTACTCTTAGGATTATTACTGGTTGGTACATTGATGACCTCTTGTTATACTGAGGTTATTCTGGAAGATGAATATATTGAGGAATCGGGTTTCAACACCGCCCAGGCATTGCAATCGTTTGATTTATGGTATATAGATATAAATGCAACTGAGGGAAATGGTGAAGTTCCATTCTTGCAACGTGCTTTCACAATTTCATTTGATAATGGTAAAGTTTATGCCAACAACAATATCGTTGGTTTGGGTAAAACCGGAAATGGCTACGGCATAGATGTGGGGTATTTTGATGCCTTTCCAGGAGCAATCGAAATAGACCATGATGTAGATGGGTTGTGGCTTTTGGATGTTTTCGCTGTCAATGGTAATACTTTGCAGTTGTATGATTCCAATTCCAACACTTCGTATTACTTAAAAGGATATCAAATAAATAGCTTTGATTTTGATATGGTCTTCTATGACAACATTCATTATTTTTTACAGGAATATGATGCCTGGGAGAAAACATATACCAGTGAAGAAGGTGCATTGAATGATTTTGATGATGAGAATTACCTGCAATTTCTTTCTGACAATGATGGTGATTTTTTTAGATCTTCAATTGATCAATCAGGTACATCGGTAAACAACCTTGAGTGGGATTTTGAAGGGGATTATGAGGTTTTTGATGTAGAAAACGATGAAACGCTCAAAACTTTAACACTCTCATATGACTTTATGGGCAATGATTATTTTGAGCTGTACGTTATTAATGATAGTACTATTGAACTATATCATCCAAATAGCGAAACGGTATATGAGTTCAAAGGAAGAGGATATATTCAGTACTTAAAATCGGGCAAAGGTTCGGTTGAAAAGAAAAGAAAAAAGACTTCGAATCCTACTATGAAGGTAAAACGATCGCGATAGTTATCGGGAGAAAATAAAAAGTTTTTTTGGTTGGTTATTTAGTTAGGAACCGCACTGACGCATTTGGTCAGTGCGGTTTTTTATGTACTAGGGGGAAGCTACTTTCTTTTTATTTTAAAATGATCCAGTTTTATATCATCAAGGCCTTTATCATCAAAGGGGTATTCCAGATCATCCTGAATATTATATAGTGATATGAGAATAAATGCTGTTATAATCACCACAAAATAGACAGCTACCTCATGGGTGCCTGTGCCAATATTGTAAATAATCGTAGGGGAATAGATCATCGGGAAAATATAGATAAATATTTTACAAAAGGCCTTTAAACTTATGGGGGTTCTATGAACGTGAATAGCATGAAGATTGTCAATTGCCTCATGTAGATCATTCATGTACTTGAAAATCCTATCTTTTAATCTCTTGGAAATCATTTCATTTTTGGAAAGAACAAAATCATAAACCTTTTCTATTTCATCATCAAGATCTTTAATCTCTTCGTTCTGGATTTTAAGACGAGCCAAGGTTTTATCCCCTATGGTATCTAACATTGTTTCCAATTTGTTTCTTTCTTCTAACGTTAAATTGCTAGCGTTTATAAAATAGTATAGTGTCTTCATGGCACTCCTATACTGGCTAAGGTGTTCCAGAGCTTTTTCCCTTCTCCGAAAAGAACCTCGAATATTAAAAACCAATGGAAAAATTATGGCAATACTTAACAAGGTAAGGTCCACATTGAAAAATATTTGGAACTGATAACACACAAAAACCGATAATCCCGATATAATGATCACGATTAGTGTTCTATAATTTAATGAGGATAGATAGAGCTTAATGACTAGAAATTTTATACATTACAGATAAAGTTAATCGATTATGGGTAATAATCAAATAATTATCAGACTCCTTCTTTTTTATTTTTTATGTACCCTGCCCTGTTTTGCCCAGGAAAATAAGGAAGATAAAAAAATCGGTAAGGTTACAAAGTTGTTTTCCAGTGATTCCGTCCTTCATATTAAATTGAATTACGCAAACAAGGTTGTAAGAAAAAGCACAAATGACAGTACTTATTTAAAGCTTGATCTAGAGTTTCAAATTGGAAGTGAGGAATGGGAAAGCATTCCTGTTAAGATTAGATCTCGCGGGAAAAATAGGCTAAAGAACTGTTATTTTGCCCCTATCAAAATAAAAATTAAAAAAGAAGATAACAAAGGCACTTTATTCAAGGGCAATAAGGAGCTAAAACTGGTATTGCCCTGTTTTACTGAAAAGGCAAGGAACGATTATTTGCTAAAGGAATTACTGGCCTACAAGTTGTATGAGTTGGTATCCCCTTACCATTACAAAACCAGGCTTTTGAATATTACGTTATCGGAACCAAGAGGAAAGAATATCAAAGTTCATAAAATGAAGGGCTTTTTTATTGAAGATATCAAGAAAGTGGCCAAGCGTCACGGAGGGAATGTTCTAAAAAGAAATGTACACCCAATGCAGCAGGATGCACTTTGTTCTGTTCAAAATGCATTTTTTCAATATATGATTGGGAATACCGATTTTTCTACGGCCTATCAGCATAATGAAAAGCTTTTGTTTGTAAACAAGATAACTATGCCAGTACCTTATGATTTTGACATGTCCGGATTATGTAATACCAGCTATTCAGTAGTTTCGCAGGTTGGCACCGATGTACTGCCAATTACCAAGGTAACCCAAAGAATGTATAGGGGATTCAAAAGGGACAACAAGGTATTGTATCAGGTAAGAGATCAGTTTTTGGAGAACAAATCAAAAATGCTGGCACTTATTGAATCTTATAAGGATCATTTTGAAAACCCAAAACAATACTTATTATGCACGGCATATATTCAGGATTTTTTCAATGTAATATCCAATGACGCCAAATTTGAAAGAGAAATTTTAAATCGAGCTAGAGTAAAATAAAATCTCAAATTACGTTCAGATTTATTCAAACAATTCACTTAATGGCTTCCCTTGAACTGCACTTGGCATTCGTAGGTTCAAGAACATTGCTAGGCTAGGCGCTATGTCTATGGGATTTACACTTCGAACTGATTCACCTTTTGGGATTCCCAATCCCATCCAAAGCAAAGGAACATGCGTATCATAGCTGTATCCAGAACCATGTACGGTGCCTTTTACCTTTTCTACAGCCATTCGTGAATTTGAATTTAAGATGGTCCCGGAGTCATAAGTAAGTAAAACATCACCCGACCTTTTGGGGTAATAACCATTTTGTATGGTCTTTCGCAGACCTTCTTCATAGGTCTGCGTTTGCAGGTCATGTGCCGTAAGGGCTAAATAAACCCCTTTCTGGGTCATTAAAAAGTCGGCAACTTCCTGCTGAATAACCGGCAAAAGTAATTTTTTTTCATCTATTGTATTCTTATTAAGGTAAACTTGGGTCCCGTCAAAATTCTCGATCCATGCGCCAACACCGTATTTTGCTACTAAAAAGGAGTTCAATTTATTATAGTACTGTTCTATCCTTGCAATATCACCATCAAGTTTATTATCTCTAAGATAAGACACCACAGGTATAGCTGCATGATCAGAGGTTAAGAAGAGCACATAATTATTTTCCCCTATTTTAGAATCAAGGGCGGAAAAAAGATCGCCTAGGCTTTTGTCAAGACGCAGATAAATATCCTCCATTTCAACGGATTGCGGTCCAAAAGTATGTCCAATTACATCCGTAATAGAATAGCTTACATTCAATAAATCCGGATAATCATCAGTCCCTAATTTTTCGTTTTCTATAGCGGCAATGGCAAACTCGGTCAATAAGGAATTACCGGCAGGCGATACCCAAAGTAGGCGATATTCTGTTCCCATAGCTTTGACTTTTTCACGCATGGCTTTGAAGTCATATGGAAATGTAGGACTCGACTTGCCACCTAGGGAAGGCTCATATTTATTGTCGTCTGGGGAACTGGCAGTATAGGTAGAGAGCGGATATAATGTGTTCCAGGACTGGTTGAGATATGCATCGGATTTTCCCAATTCATTAAACCTGGAAACCCATTTGGGTACCTTTTTCATATAATATGAACTACTTACAAAATAGCCGGGACTGGATTCCCAATCGTACCAATAGGCCCCATTGGCAGACTTTCCACCTGGTAGTATTGCAGCTCTGTCCTTTATGGAAACACTAATGACCTTAGATTTGAATTTACTCCTAAGCCTTAACTCGTCAGATATTGTAGTGGTAGTAAGATTTAAGGGTGAAACGCCATTAGGGTTATCCAAAATGGAACCAACTATATGTTGGGTGGAATCGCTAACATTACCCACATAATCACCCAATGCCCTGAAATACCAACTATTTCCGATAATGCCATGATAAGCGGGGGTGGTTCCTGTGTAAATGGAAGCATGGCCCGGGGCAGTTTCTGAAGGAATATAATTCACATTTGCGTTCTTGAAGTTGAACCCCTCATTAATCAACCTTTTAAAACCAGTCTCGCCATATCTGTCCTTATATTTATACAACTGGTCAAAACCCATTTGATCAATAATTACACCAACAACCAATTTGGGCTTATTCGAATCTTGGCCCAAACCATAGAAAAAATGTCCAAAAAGAAAAAGAAGCAATAGAATATATGATTTGCACATTACGATTTTTATTAGGATTCAGTACTTGTTATAAGTCAAGGATAAAAGTAAAATCTTGATTTTGTTGGATTACCCACCAAGTTAAAAAATAGCATTGAAAAGAGCAGTCTTGAAGGGCATAATTTTTAAAGGGTGCGTTTCATTGTACTATGTTTGAATCTTAGTTTTAAAATATTAAACCAAGTTTGATGCCAATTTCCTTTTAAACTCAGAAGGATTTTCATTTGTAACTTTTTTAAAGGTTCGATTAAAATAGGACAGGCTTTCAAATCCGCATTCAAAACAGGTTTCGCCGACATTCTTTCCCGCGAGCAATAATCGTTTAGCCTGGCTTATCTTATATTGATTTAAAAATCCTACAAAAGTATTCCCAGTAGCTCTTTTAAAATACCTGCAAAAAGCTTCCTTGCCTAAATTACATTCCGCGGCTATTTCATCAATATTTATTTTTCGATGGTAATTCTCATCAACAAAAGCATAAATACGGCGTAGCCTTTTCTGTTCCTTCTCATTGTACTTAATTATAAAAGGCTGGTCATGCAGCAATTCAAAATCTTCACTTGTAGACAATATCTTTAGTATTTGAACAATTTCAATAAACAGATCAAATGAAGAAAGTAGATGGAGCTTTTTCAAGCGGTTACCCACATTTCTTTTTGTTTCCCCATAGAAGGCAATACCATGAACAGATTTTTCAAATAATTCCAATATTCCTGAAAGTTCAGGGATTTCACCTATGACCATATTCCTGAAAAAAGGCTTAATGTGCAAGACTTCCTTGTTGTAGTCCGTTTCTACACCATAGTCAAAATTCAAATGCGGAATATTGGAACCTATGAAAACCAAATCACTATCCTGATAGGTAGAAATATGGTCGCCCACATGTCGGGTGGCACTTGCTCCTTCAATATAGACCAACTCGTATTCAGGATGAAAATGCCAATAGAAAAGATTATTCAATCTGGGATTGTGCAAAAGCCGAAATGGGCTTTTACTGTCGAATTTAAAGGTTTCTAACTGAATTCCCATCTTTAAATTTAACTAAATTGAACAAATAATAACAAAAACAAGACATATAAATCAAAATAGTTCAAATAAAGGTCAATATTGCGGTTGAGTAGTTAAAAGCTGATTCTTAGTTTTACATCATCAATTCAACTAGAAAATATAAATCATGGAAAAAGTCAACACCAAATTAGAAATGGCCAATAAGGCACATGAGGAAATTCCTGGTAACCCTTCGACTCCTACAAGTAGTAAGTTAAGCTTGAACGATCGATCTAATGGCATTCCTTTGAGGGTTATGAGTGAAGAAGATTGGAAGTTTTGGTTGCATAATGGCTATATCGTTATTAAGAACGCGGTTCCTAAAGAGCAGGCACAAAGAACAGCTGATTTTCTTTGGGAGTTTGAGGAAAAAGACCCTAATGATGCAGAATCATGGTATGCGCCACCAAGGGCCGAAATGAAAATGAAAGAGTTGACCGGTACGGGAATGGTTGAGGTTTATAACCATCAACACTTATGGAATAATAGACAAATGCAACGTGTTTATAATGCTTTTGTTGACGTTTGGGGTACTGAAAAGCTCTGGGTTACTATTGATCGTGCCAATCTGAATTTTCCGAACAGACCCGGTCATGAACAAAAGGGATTCATTCATTGGGATTATGACCCTGAGACCAGGCCTCAGAATGTACAGGGAGTTTTGGCTTTGGCTGACCAAACCGATGAGTTCATGGGCGGTTTTCAGTGTATTCCCTGGCTCTTTAGAAATTACGATACCTGGAAATTAACGCAACCTGAAGATAGGGATCGTTTTCAACCTGATATTACTGGTCTTGAGGGTAAAATCGTAAAAGTAAAGTTGGAAGCAGGGGATTTAATGATATTCAATAGCACCGAGCCCCATGGAATTCGGCCCAACAAATCCAAGGACAAAGTTCGAATTGCCCAGTATATTTCTATGATGCCGGCAGAAGAGAATAATGAAGCTTTAAAGAATTGGCGTGTTAATTCATGGAAGAACAGAATCGCCCCGGAAGGTTATGCGTTTCCCGGAGATCCTAGGAATTGGGAACAGGAGAAATATGAAACTGCCAAATTATCACCTCTTGGCGATAAGTTGTTGGGATTAAAGCCTTGGTAGGTTGTCAAATCCCTAATAATTAGCTGTTTTAGGGTCAAACCAACTTTTAATACTATTTTTGCGCCCTTAAATTCCAAGGTGTGAAGAAGTATTTGAATATATTCGATTTTAAGCAGAAGGTAGATTATAAAACCGAAATTTTATCGGGATTAACCGTTGCCTTGGCTTTGGTGCCTGAGGCAATAGCCTTTGCATTGATTCCAGGTTTCTCTCCTTTAACGGGTCTATATGCCGCATTTGTCTTGGCTTTGATAACCTCAATTTTTGGAGGTAGGCCAGGAATGATATCAGGTGCCACTGGAGCAGTTGCCGTTATTTTCATCGGATTGATCTTGGAGCTTAAGAATACCTTCCCGGGCATTGAGCCCCACACCATATTGCATTATGTTTTTGCGACGGTAATCATCGCCGGACTCTTACAGATGGTTACCGGGTTTTTACGTTTGGGTAAATTCATTCGTTTGGTACCACACCCTGTTATGTTCGGATTCGTAAACGGACTCGCTATTATTATTTTTATGGCGCAGTTTCCTAACTTTTACCAAAAAGGAACGGATGACCTATTAACTGGGGCTTCTTTTTATACCATGTTGGGACTTACTTTGTTGACCATGTTGATTATCTGGGGATTCCCGAAATTAACCAAGGCCATTCCGTCTTCTTTATTAGCTATTGTAGTTGTTTCAGCAATAGTAATAGGCTTTGGAGTTGATACGCTTTCCGTAGCAGATACAATGAAAGAAGGGCAGACTATTCAAGGGGGCTTTCCACCACTATCAATTCCGGAAATTCCATTTACATGGGAAACATTAAAAATAATTTTCCCTTTCTCGGGCATCGTTGCTGTGGTGGGGTTAACTGAAAGCCTTCTTACCTTGAACATTATTGACGAAATAACCGATACCCGTGGTAGCGGTAACAAAGAATGTGTAGCGCAGGGAACAGCCAATATCCTCTCGGGGTTCTTGTCCGGAATGGGTGGTTGTGCCATGATCGGCCAGAGTTTGATCAATACCTCTTCTGGAGCGCGTGCTCGGTTATCTGGAATAACGGCAGCGGTCATGCTATTGGTATTTATCATGTTTGGATCCAGTTTAATCGAGCGATTGCCAATGGCCGCTTTGGTGGGTCTAATGTTCATGGTGGCAATCGGTACTTTTGAATGGGCTAGTTTCAAAACCTTTCGTAAAATGCCAAATTCAGATGTGATTGTCATGGTTTTGGTAACCTTGATTACCGCTATAACCCATAACTTGGCCATTGCTGTTTTGTTCGGGGTCATTATCTCTGCACTGGCCTACTCTTGGGAAAATGCAAAACGTATTAGGGCTAGAAAATATGTAGATAATAATGGTGTAAAGCATTATGAGATTTATGGCCCACTGTTCTTCGGTTCAACGACACTATTTGCTGAAAAATTTGATATTCAAAGTGATCCAGAGGAGGTTATAATCGATTTTCAGGAAAGCCGCGTTGCAGATATGTCTGGGATTGAAGCCTTGAATAAAATTACTGAACGCTATGCCAAGGCAGGCAAGGAAGTACATTTAAAGCATTTGAGCAAAGACTGTATTCGCCTTTTAAAGAATGCAAATGATATCATTGATGTAAATGTATTGGAAGATCCAACCTATAAAGTGGTTGTTGATAAGTTTTGACCATTATAAAGGGATTCTCTTAACTTGTCGTTGCCAAGACGTGGGAATCCACTTAAGAAATATTGATTTTTGACTTTACAATTAAATAAAAGTCAAAACATATCCTAAAAACGCCCCACCTATAACAATAAAGGCACTGTTCAGTTTTTTGAAATAGAAAACAGTCAACAAACTGGCAACAGCTATCAATATAGTGCGCCAATCGGTTAAGGTATCATTTCCCATTTCTATACAAACCGCAAGGATCAATGCAACTGCTGCTACGTTGACAGCGTCTAGAATCGCACTGACGATATTGGATTTTCGCATTTTTGGGATTAAGGGATTCAATATCAAAACGAACAAAAACGAAGGAAGAAAAATCCCAATGGTTGCGGCCAATGCTCCTGAAATACCATTCATTTGCCAGCCAATGAAAGTCGCCGTGGAAAGAACGGGTCCTGGTGTCATCTGACCAACTGCTACAGCATCAATCAATGCCTGTCGGGTTAACCAACCGTTGGCAACCAATTCTGAATCTAGGAAGGCAAACAGCACATAACCACTACCATAAAGTATGGCACCTACTTTTAAAAAGGTCAGAAATATTTTGAGTGTCCCAATTTTTAAAGGATCGCTGACCTGAAAAAGTAAGAGGGGCCAAATACTATGCAGAGTGCTGGTCCTTTTTTTTAAGATATAGAGGATTAGACCCAATAAGCCACAACCAAAAAGAGCAATAATTTCATTCACCCCTAACAAACATGCAACAAGGGTGATGATTCCCAAGACAACTAGTTCGTTGGTTTTTATGGCCTTTTTGCCCAGCCGATAAGCCGCCATTAAAATAATCGAGATTACTGCAGGTTTTATGCCGTAAATAAAGGGCTCTACTTCAGGAAGCTGTCCATATTCAAGGTATAACCATGCAAAAATTGAGGTAATCACGACGGCCGGGAAAATAAAACAGAAACCAGCTACAAATAACCCTTTCCAACCTCCACGCTCATAACCACAATGCATGGTCATTTCGGTAGAGTTGGGCCCGGGAATCAGATTTGTTGCTCCAATAAGATCTAAAAAATGGGCTTGGGTCATCCATTTTCTTTTGGTGACAACCTCATCCTCCATCATCGCGATATGGGCTGCCGGCCCCCCAAAAGAAATGCATCCCAACTTAAAGAAGAGTTTTGCAATTGCTGTAAGTTCAGATTTTTGGGACATTTCGTTTCAGATTATTTGGTTCATTCTAGGTTTGAACTTACTTTATTTCTTGTTAGGGCTAGTACTTCATGTCTTTTCTTTGTTTTTTAACGTTCTTAATCATTTTTCCAAAGTCCTTGTCCTTCTTTTTTCGCTCAATTGCATCGGATTCAAAATGCATTTTTTCTTTTTCCATTTTTAGGAAATTTGAATAGGCATCTTCATCAATTTCTCCAATTTTAATTGCGGTCAACACAGCACAATCTTTTTCGTGGGTATGTGTGCAATCTTTGAATCGGCAATTTTCAGCATATTCAACAATGGTTTCGAAGGTAGTTTCCAGGCCACGGGAAGTATCAGCGATTCCAACTTCTCTCATTCCTGGATTATCTATCATGATACCGCCACTTTTCAAAACAAGAAGTTCACGGTGGCTAGTCACATGCTTGCCTTTATTTACACTTGAACTTATTTCTCCCGTTTTCATTTGTAGTTCACCCAAAAGACTATTAAGCAAGGTAGATTTTCCAACTCCGGAAGAGCCTAGTAAACAATACGTTTTTCCACTTTGAATTATTGGTTCCAGTTCAACATACCCCTTGGTTTGATTGCTTACCGTAAATATAGGAACATCCTTAATTCGCTGGTTAATTTTGGCTATAAGAGATTCTAGTTCAGATTCCTGTATCAAATCTATTTTGCTCAATACAATTAAGGGGTCAACGTTTGAAGCATTGCAAATGGTCAAATACCTTTCTAATCTATTTAAATTAAAGTCCCTGTCAACTGCTTGGACTATTAAACCGTAGTCAACATTCGTGGCTATTATTTGTACTTGTCCAGATGTACCAACTGCTTGTCGCTCTATAATCGAATTTCGGGGAAAAATAGCGTGAATTAAGGCTTTGCAATCATCATATTGAGAAAAAGCAACCCAATCACCAACTGCAGGAAAGTCATGTCTGCTTTCCGCCATAAACCTTAAATTGCCTATAAGTTCAGCATCAAGCTCATTTTCTGCCGTTTTAATAACGTATCTTTCCTTATGTTCTAATATTACGCGGCCAACATCAAATGAACTTAAATTCTGTTCTGTAATATATCGCTCCAGATTTTCGTTAAATCCTAATTCTTTGATTGTCATTTTAAGTTTCTTGTACGATGATTATAATACTGCTCCTTAGAAAAACTTGTATAATAAAAAATGCTGTTGTCCATCTTATAAAAAGGACAACAGCAATCAAACTCTTTGCTTTAAATATTACAGTGTTCGCAAATACTCCGCTACTGCTCTAGCATCCTCTTCAGAAAGGTTTTGGTTCAGCATTATCGCGTTATTGTATTCTTTTAATAACGCTTTAGCAATTGGATCTTCCTTGAGCATTCCGTCAGGATTCAAGATCATGTTCATTACCCATTCTGGACTTCGTCTTTCATATAATCCTTTTAAGGCTGGGCCAATCATTCGTTGTTCGGCCATATGGCAAGCCATACAAATAGTGCTAAAGGTTTCCTCTCCTTTGGCAGCCATTTCGGCATCAATTTCAGCTCCGAACTCCGCTGAGGTTATTGGGCCAACCCCCTTGTTGTCCAAATCTATTGGGACTTCCTCAGAAGTCGTTTCCACCTTCACCTCTTTTTTGGTGCGGTTCATTTCAAAACCATCTTTTTTATCCTCTTTTTTTTCGCCGCAGCTCATGATGAGGCCTCCCATGGCCAAAACAGCAATAATTTTTTTCATGTATGTTTAATTTTTTTATGCTGAACTGGTATCAGCATCTGATTTTTGAAGCCCCTAAGATAATGAATTCAATGATTACTAACATAGTTTACGCTCATCAAAGAATTTTATAACTCTTTTTTCAGTATAGGTTATATTTTGTTTTCCATAGAACCCTACATGCCCACCAGATTTAGGCACTTCCAGATAAAGTAAACTGTTTTCGTCAGCTTCATTGTACGGATAACATTCGGGGCCCAGAAACGAATCGTTATTGGCATTTATAATGAGCGCAGGAACAGTAATTTTTGGTAAAAATTGTAATGAACTGCATTGTTTGTAATAATCCATTGCATCTTTAAAACCATGGGCCTTGCTGGTATAGATATCATCAAAGTCTTTCAATGTTTTTACATTATTGATATCCTCATCAGAAATTTTTGAAGGAAACAATTGTTGTTTCTCCCTCATTTTAACTTTTAAGTGATCTTTAAAACGCTTGGCATATAAATAGTTCTTGGGTTGTAACAATTGCACTAATGAACTGTGTAAACTACAGGGCACTGAAACGGCGACCACAGCTTTGAGTTCCTTGGGAACGATTCTCTCCTCCCCAAGATATTTTAAGGACATATTACCGCCAAGGCTAAAACCTTTAATAAAGAGCTGACTGTATTTATCCAGATTTAATATATGTTGAATCACGGCTTCTAAATCTTCAGTTGCCCCAGAATGATAGGAGCGATATTGTCTGTTGATTTCCCCACTACAAGACCGAAAATTCACGGCACATACGTCATAGCCATAGGTAATGCCCTGTTTGGCACTTCCGGTAATATATGGTCTTTGGGCATTCCCAATTAGTACAAAGTATGTATTACATGAAATTCTTAATCTAAATAAAAATAAATGAGTTTACAAACTCATGAAATATTATTGATTATATGAATTATAGTGGAGACAAAAACGATTTCTTTATCCACAACAAGTACATCCTTATATTGCCCCTCGGATATTAAATGAATCACAGCCATTGGGTTTTTATGGGCATAATCATCAACCGTTTCGTATAAATAAGTATATAGATCGGAAAAGTCTTGAATACGAGCATCAGCAACTATCTTTCTTGCTTTTAAAGGTTATTAAAAATATTAAATCTATCTCTTAGATTTAACCCTTTAAAAGTTCACTTTTCGCTGACACTAAACATTCAATTTTAACATCGATTCTGATTAATCAACCAAACTTACTTCAAAAATGTTCTGCCAAAACGATGAAAGCAATAATTGATAAACAAACATAATTTAATCCTCTTTTCATTTCCTTCGTAATAGGTTATTTAATAATTTCATGAATAGCATATGATTTTTCTCCTACCTTATAATCAAATGTCAAACTGATTTTATAGTCTTTTTCCTGAGAAGAGGACATCCATTTTTGTTGAAGAATGATCGGAATATCGGCATTACTAATATCATCCTTAAATTCTAGTGTCCTTTTACCATTTTCTGAACTTGTGAAAGTTAATCTCAAGTTGCTGATCGTATCTACAGATTCATCCATGTGAGATATTTCCACACTCACCAAATATTCCGTTTCCATTAGTATTGCTGATGGCAGAGCCAATGTTATTTCCACAGTTTTATCATCGGTAACATAAGTATAGCTGGTGTCCGGATAGGTTCCTGTGTCGTAGGATTCGTTCATACTTTTCATTGCCTCATTACAAGTAGCTACCATACCTCCGTCCAACATAAGGGAAGCAGTTCCGGGTAATTTGGGAATTACATTATTATAAAAATTCCAACAAAGATTCCAGTCTCGAAGGTTAGTTGCTGCAAGATCATACTCACCATTATAATATCTGAACATTCCACTTACATAGTATCTGAGGCTATTAATAAGATATTTTCCATACAAGAGTGTATTATATACTTCATTAGCCTTTTCCTGATCCGGAATTTGTTCTTTGATAGCTGCAAATTTCGCAAGCATGGTGTTCATCAAAATAGCAGCTTCTTTTTTGTCTGCAATATCTGCTTCCATTGTGGCAGGATTAAAGATTGATTTTAATGTGCCTGGTGAAAAAGATTTATATACACTCAATCTATCATTAGAATGTTCGCCACCACCTATTAACTCATCTCTTATCCAGTTATTTGAGGGCAACCACCCTTCATGCTTCATACTATAGTCATGAAAATACCGGGATTTAAGAATCATGTCCTCCGAGAGCATTAAAATTTCAGCTATATTTTCAGCAACTTTACTCTTTGCCTCTACCTCAAACTCAAGAGCAGCCCACTCTTTGGCAAGTAACATCGGATCGCTGTTTACATCCCAAGCTAATTTACAGAATCCATAAATATTCGCTCCAAGCCACTCTTCTCGCTTTAGATATGGACCACACCATCCATCAGCAGATAACCATCCCCATACCATTCGGGTTCCAGTCTGGTACCCTTTCTTCATTCCGCTATTTTCTCCAAATTCTTTAGGTCCATTAGCCATCCTATTTACGTCATAATAAGGAGTGGCATCCTTGAAATTATAACCATCCTGGCATAAAAATTCCATGGCCTGCTTCTTTTCACCTACTCCAATAATTGGATTAAAGGTATTGTAACGCCAAAAATCGGTTCGTGTATTTTTTACAGAAAAAATTATATTTTCCGTACCCTTAACCTTATCGATCACGGCCTTATAGCGATCAACATTAGCTCCCCAATTAGTGTTGCCAACAGCCCAGGTTCGGGGCATATATATTTTACCATATTTTTTGCTTACAATCTGATGAATGAAATCAATAAGCCTGGGAAATTGTTCTTCTATTCCTTTTGTGTCCAGTCCCTCTCCAACAAAATGGTTATTGTAATAGGAATAGTTTTCGCCAAATCGGGTTGTTATCATGTCTATTTGTGGGAAATTCGTCAAAAACTCGTTCAGGGAATATTCGAGCATGTCCCATTTTTTTGATGAAGGTTGTCCCTTCGGATATATGAATACATCAGCACTAGCAATTGTTTTTAGATGATATTTCCGGGCTACAGCCATAAGTTCAGCAATCTTTTGCTTGCGCTCACGGACCCATGTTCCACTCTGGGTACCTTCAGGAAAGATATTTGAATCATACGCATCATATACTGTAGCAAAGGCAAAATTCCCTACCCACATTGCATTAAGTCCGGATCTTAGTATATTTCGGGCTTCATCTTCAGGATCGTATCCAGCTCCCTCCCATGGGCGCATGGGATCAAATTCCCTTTTACGGTGCTGCGTAATCGGCTTTGGAAGCTTCGCAACATCAGGATAACCAACTGCTTCAAAAGGCTGTGTAATCATCCGCAATGTCATATCAGGTTGTTTGATAATATCAATTTCAGACGATGCAAATGAATGATCAATTTTTAGACGCTCAACAAAATGAAAAATACCATAACATGTTCCCCGCACGCCATTGCCTGAAATCAAAATCAGTGGCTTTTGATTATAATGGATTGTTTTAATGATAAAGCCATCCTCTGCAAGGGGTGGCATCACTATTTCAAACTTGCCGCCAAGATTTTTCAGCCACAAGTCATCATCTGTATCTACAACAAATATGGAATTAGGAGCTGCTTTCTCCAGGTCGATTTCTGTTTTCAATCTTGTTTCAGTAGCGAACAGGTCTTTCAATGTGTTTGAAAGGTCTTCCGTTGCAAGGTCGATGGCTGCTTCGCCCTGAAGTTTTTCAGTAATAATGATATCCATCTTATCAAATGCATGTTTAGAACTACAAGCATAGGTAGCTGATATTATTATTAGGATAATAGTATAAATCATTGCTTTCATTAATCTATCTTTTTTATTCTTGGATGAAATCATATTACTTCGCTATTATATAGCTGTTCCATGTTGTAGTCATTTTTATCAAAAAGTTTCTTCAACATTTATCAAGTTTTCTCTTTATTGATTACTATATTTTTGATAAATCTTTATTCTATATTAGGGTCTGTTGAATACTTGTGGCTAACGGTTCGGCTATGGCAAGTAGGGCAGGCAAGGAAACTTTTCGTTTCCGTTTGCGCTCGTAGCCAAAGCTTTTTGTTTTGTTTTTATCTTTTTCATTTTACAAGCCAAATCCAATCCCGATAGTTATCGGGATGGCGGATGTTGTAAACAAGCCCAAGCCTTTGAATCAAAGGCTTTTCGCCCTATTTGCTATAGCCATTGTTATGCACAGGCATTTCTCAACCTTTGATCGTTTTTTCCTTCATCCATACAGGCGTTGTGTCCGATTCGTGATTCCCGCCAATTATATCTTTGTATAGTTCAGGTCTTCGGGCATTTTTATATCTCCAACCTCCCGAAAGTTCGATTTTATCTTTTGTGATTTTTGAAATCGTAATGTCGTTTTCGAATGATTTTACTTCGGATAAAACTTCGCCGTAAGGGTCAATTATCATCGAATTTCCATTCTTCAGATGTTCTCCGTCATAGCCAATAGGGTTTGTAAAGGCATAATAAACTCCGTTATCGTATGCCCTTGCTGGTAACCAACGCATTAACCAACGCCTGCCTTTCGGTCCGTCAAATTCCAATCGCAATGAGACAGGGTCGCTTTCACGATTCTGCCAATATTTGTCTGCAACATAATCCCGAAGTGGCATTGCGGATGGTGTACAACCCGTAACGTGGGGTGCAAAAATTAGTTCCGCTCCCAAAAGGCTAGTCGCTCGGACATTTTCTATAACGTTATTGTCGTAGCATATTAAAATTCCACATTTCCAACCAAGTAGGTCGAATACACAATATTCATCTCCAGCGGACATATATTTGCTGATAAAAGGATGTAATTTTCGATACTTCGCGACCACTCCGTCTCCCGTAACGCAGATATAAGTATTGTATATTTTTCCGTCCGACTTTTCCACTAGACCAGCTAAAATCGGCATACCGAATTCTTTGGAAATCCCAATCAATTCCTGCGTACTTTTTCCGTTTGGCACTTCTTCAGCCAAGTCCGTTATCTGTTCGAGGCTTAAATCCTTGGTAAAAGTGTAGGCGGTAATCGACATTTCGTGGAAACTGATTAAGTCCGCTACGTTGGATTTGGCCTTTTTCGTAAGTTTTCGGATTATCGATAAGTTGTAGTTTTTATCTCCGTTCTTTGGTTCAAATTGGGCAACTGCTACGTTCATATTTGTTTATATGTTGAATTTTTTGCTGCTTGTTCATAACGGTTCGGCTAAGCGTAGTGCGGAGGCAAGGTAACTTTTAGTTTCCGTCTGCCGACGTAGCTAAAGCTTATTGTTTTGCTTTTTCTTTTTTTGTCCAAAGCAAAATCCATAAGATTTAGCGACTTCATTAATATATACAGACCTTTCGATTTAGTCATGGAGGCCGCATTACGTTTAGGCTTTGTTAGGCAACGTTTTTATTTTCGAAGTGCTTGATTTCGTTCAGTTCCGATTCCTTTATTTCTTTCTCTTCTTCTATATCATAATCATCTTGAAGTCCAAGCCAGAACTTAGCAGAATTTCC
>JAAETN010000397.1 GCA_024228355.1 Maribacter sp.
AATTGTCCCTAAATAGTCCTGCATATACCGCTGGTATTTCCACACGGCAAGGGTTGAGTCATTCATTCTGGGGTAACGATTTTCAAAATCCTTGCTTATTGGCCCATATACGGCGTCCCAAGTAGCTTTTTGTTCTGGATTTAGTTTGTTGACCCCTCCCGCGCCCAATCGCTCTTTCATATTTAGGTTTTCAAGGATCTTAAGGGGAACTTTCAGGTCATATCTTAAGAGCATATGTTCGAAAATTCCCATTTCGGCCGGACCTGCTGTTGTTTCCCGTGAATTATGTTGGTCAAAAAGAGACGCTGGCAAAGGATAAGTGTTTTTGGTGAAAGTGGGGTAATGGCGCTCCGCAGGCATCCAAGTACGATGTGGGGCCTTATGAAGGTACATGAGCAAAAATGGTTTGTTGGGTGTTCTTCTTTTTTCAAGCCAGTCCAAGGTCAAATCGGTTATAATATCAGTAACATACCCTGTAATGATGGTATCCCCTTTCGAAGTATTGAATTTGGGATTATAATAATCACCCTGTCCGGGGAGTATTTTGAATTCGTCAAAACCTTTGGGGTTATTGCCAAAATGCAGTTTCCCGAACATGGCCGTTTGATAGCCTGAGTCTTTTAGCAGCTGCGGAAAAGTTACATTGGTTGTATCAAAAGGGGATAGGTTATCTATCTTCCCATTGATATGGGAATGCTTCCCAGTTAAGATAACAGCCCTTGACGGAGCACATATAGAGTTTGTAACCGTCGCATTGGTAAAAAGCATGCCCTCATTGGCGATTCTATCAATATTCGGGGTTTTAATCAACTTGTCATTATAGGCGCTTATGGCTTGGTACGCATGATCATCTGACATGATGAAAACAATATTGGGCCTTTGGGACTTAGGATTCTCTTTTTTATGATTTTGGCATGAAGTAAAAAGAAGACAGCTTATTAAAGCTAAACCGAGGATATTGATTTTCATTTGATGAAGTTTAATTGGTCTTGATCAAATGTATAGATTATTAGCCAAAACACTATGGTAATCTAGGGTATTTGGCCAGTACTTTTTGAAACTGCTTATGAATTTCCTTAACTGCTTTTGGCTGTACATCCTTATTCAAGGGATTTTGTTCTTCCACATCATTTTCCAGGCTATAGAACTCCCCATTTTCATACAATTTCCATTTTTTGTTCTGCACATAACGACGTGGCTTGAAATTCCCCCAATGCGGTTCGTAATGGCAGAAAATCCATTCCCTTGCTTCCGAGTTATCTCCGATAAGCTGTGGGTAAAAACTATGACCATCTGTTAATGATGAATCCAATTTATTTTGTGTAGCAGTTTCCAAAATAGTGGGTAAAAAATCGGTAAAGTCAATAAGGTTATCATTAACGCTTCCTTTTTTGATCTTCCCATCCCAAAAGGCTATAAGAGGTACATGCGTGCCTGCATCAGTGGTATACCCTTTGTTTCCTTTTATTGACTTACCAT
>JAAETN010000398.1 GCA_024228355.1 Maribacter sp.
CTCACAAGCTGATGACAATAGTAAGAAAAAGCTGATAGAGGAATTATTGGAAGTAACAGATGCGGACAGAATGGTAGATCAAATGAGTGATCGATTCGCACCGATGCTACAACAGATGTTTGAGCAAGCTGGTGGAGAAAAAAAGGACCTACCAAAAATAAATAAATATACAGAAAAGATGTCGGAAATATATAAAGAAGAAATGAAGTGGGAATTATTAGAGAAAGATTTTACGGAAATATACGCAAGGGTATTTAGTGAAGATGAAATAAAGGCAATGGTAGAGTTCTATAAGACAGAAGCAGGAAAAAGTATGATTGAAAAAATGCCGCAAGTTATACAGGAGTCAATGGCGGTTTCGCAAAGATTTATGAAAAATATAATGCCAAAAATACAAGAGTTGGCAAAAGAAATGGCTGAAGAATTAAGTTCGTCGAAAAAGAAAACCTTACAAGTACATTAGATTTAAGTTTAACAACCACAGTGGTGTTTCACTTGTATCTAATGCCAACTTGACTTGAACGTTTGTGGGTAGGCTTGTGATTTAGCTTGAAAATAGGATGAATACCGTAATCTTGCATAAACCCCATTGCCACCTTTACTACCAGTCCGGTCGGCATTGCCTGGCTGGAAGGAGGATTGATGGGAATTGGGGCTTAACCAAATAGGTTAAATATTAAAATTAATAAAATCTCTCTAGTCCATTATTTATAAGGTTTTCTGGATCTAGCACAAACGTTTGTGCTAGATCCAGAAAACAATACCGAAAACCAACGAATTCCAATGGAAAATCA
>JAAETN010000399.1 GCA_024228355.1 Maribacter sp.
CGCCGGATTCCCTGAGGATAATCCATGGGGAGATCGACAACTTGATGAAACCGATCAAATGCTCATAAGTCTAATTGAACAAGGTCTATCGTTCTCCAATGTACCTTCCCATCATTTTGAATATAGCAATACAGGATATGCCATGCTTGGGAAAATTATAACCCAGATAACAAGTCTACCTTATCAGGAGTATATTAGGGAAAATATTTTGTTGCCATTGGGTATGCACAATACCTATTGGGAATTTGAAAATATTCCCCGAGAACAATTGGCAATAGGTTATCGATGGGAAGACGAGCAATGGAAGTTAGAGCCAATGCTTCATGATGGATCTTTTGGTGCCATGGGGGGGTTGATTACGTCCATTGAGGATTTTAGTAAATATGTTAGTTTTCACCTCTCTGCTTGGCCTCCGAAAAATGGTGCAGACAATGGCCCTATCAAGCCTAGTTCTTTAAGGGAAATGCATACGCCACAATTCACAAGACTTAATTCAGATGCTGAGGATTTTAATGGTGACGCTTGTGCAGCGATATCGGGTTATGGTTACGGATTAAGCATTTCGAAAGATTGTAGATCTAGAACAAGAATTCGACATGGCGGGGCGCTTCCTGGTTTCGGAAGTAATTATGTCTTTTACCCTGAATACGGCGTTGGGATAATGGCCTTTGGAAACTTAACGTATACCGGCCCATTACCTTCAGGCAAAATTGAAAAACTACTATTTGAAACCGCCGAATTGAAACCTCGCCAACTTCCTGTATCAAACATACTTGCGAAGCGTCAGGAACAAGTGCAACAATTGATCCAATCTTGGGATCCTGAACTGGAAAAGGAAATACTTGCTGAGAATTTCTATCTCGATGAATCCCGTGAGCATCGTATGAAAACATTCAAGGAAATTTATGAAAAAGCCGGGGAAATCAAAAAAATAGATAAAATTGTGCCCTGGAATCAGTTAAGGGGAATTTTTAAAGTTCATACTGAAAATGGTGTCATTCAAGTTTATTTTTCCTTGACCCCGGAAAAAAAGCCCAAGGTACAAGACATTTATGCTGCATATGAATCGAATGGAAAACAGTGAAGATCAACGTACCCATGAAAATTAGAAAGTTATTTATATAACATCGAATATAAATTAAAGATCAGCTTTGTTTCCCATGAAAATACTACAACTAATCATTTGTTTTTTAGTATTACCCACCACTTTTTTATTTAGTCAATCTACAGATAGGCCTTCCCATAAAGCTGGTAAACTGCTGGGAGATATAAAAATAGATGGTCTTTTGGATGAATCTGACTGGAAAAATGCACCTGTTTTAGATGAATTCCTTACAACAGAACCTTCGGAAAAAGGAATTCCGTCCGCACCTACACTGGTTCGCGTAATTGCCAATGATAAATCTGTTGTTATTGGAATAGATTGCAAAGATCCAAGTCCAGATGATATTGTTCGTTTCTCCAAAGTAAGGGATGCCGATGTCTCCAATGAAGATCATATAAAAGTGGTATTGGATCCTTTTCTAGATGGGCAGTCCGGTTATATTTTTGCGGTAAACCCCTTTGCGGCACGTTATGATGCATTGGTATCAAGACGTGGTGAATCAGAAAATGAGGATTGGGATGCCATCTGGGAAGCGCGCACTGCCATCAATGCAGACGGATGGACGGTAGAAATACGTATCCCCATTCAAAGCATTTCCTTTAAAAAAGGACTTACGGATTGGGGCTTTAATATAGAGCGAAGAATACAAAGAAACCAAGAAACCATACGATGGGCCAATGTACAACGTGATCAGTGGTTTATTCAAACAAGTAGGGCGGGTCTACTGACTGATCTTCCTGAATTCAATTATGGTCTGGGGCTGAATGTAAGACCTTCGCTGGTAAGTAAGTTGAATAAAAATGGAGCTGGAGCATCATCAAATTTCATAGTGGAACCTAGTCTGGATGTGAGTCAACGGTTAAGTCCAAATGTACTGGCAACGGTAACAGTAAATACCGATTTTGCAGAGACAGAAGTAGATACCCGACAAACGAATTTGACCCGCTTCCCGCTTTTTTTTCCAGAAAAACGGACTTTTTTTCTTGAGGGTTCCGATATTTTTGAATTCGGATTTGGCACGAGTAGCAGTACAGTACTCCCCTTTTTCAGTAGAAGAATTGGACTTTTTGGGTCCAATGAAGTCCCAATTATGGCAGGTGCAAAATTAAATGGAAGGATCGGTAAGACGGCATTTGGAGGAATGGGAGTCCGTACCAAATCATTTGATTCTGATGGGCAGTCGTTTGACGCCACGAATATGGGGGTAATGCGGGTACGGCAAAATGTACTACGGGAAAGCTCTGTGGGCTTTATAGCTTCGGTTGGTGACCCCTTGAATCGCGAGGGTAGTTGGATGTCAGGGGCTGATTTCACCTTTCAGACCACAAGATTCAATGGGGATAAGAATTTTATTGCAGGAGCTTGGGCGTTATATACAGATCGGGCAGATTTGATGGAAGATAAGTCGGCATTTGGTTTTAAAATTGACTATCCCAATGACAAATGGGATATAGCCATGGTTTATTCTCGAATAGGGGAACAATTTGATCCCTCCTTAGGGTTTGTTCCTCGAAAAGGGGTTCACTATATGCGCCTAGGGGGCACCTTTGCCCCGAGACCTAAATGGCCATGGGTACGACAAATGTTCAATCAACTATTCGCAACTTACATTCGAAACATTGATGACGGATGGCAATCATATAGCGTTTTTACAGCTCCCATAAACTGGCGACTTGAAAGTGGAGATCGTATTGAAGCGAACGTACGCCCAGTTGGGGAGAATATACTAGTACCCTTTGAAATTGCCGAAAACGTAACCATCCCAGAAGGTGAATACCATTTTATGCGCTACCGATTAGAGGCCGAGTTTGCAGCCAAACGAAAATTAAATGGGCAGGCTACATGGTGGTTTGGTTCTTTCTATGAAGGTCATTTAGATGAACTGGAATTACAATTGAATTGGAATCCGACTGCTCTATTGGGATTTGAGCTGAACGGTATTCGGAATATAGGCCGCTTACCATGGGGCGATTTTGAACAAACACTGGCGGGTTCGCGTGTGCGGTTCAATGTTAACTCTGATCTACAGCTAAATAGCTATCTGCAATACGATACGGTCAG
>JAAETN010000400.1 GCA_024228355.1 Maribacter sp.
CTCAGTGGCTTGTTTGGATGGATGGCGCGAGGATGATTGTGTGGATGTGGGTGAAAGTAAAATTAATCATATCATATCATATCATATCAGGCACGATTTCCTGATTTTCAAGCACAAGGAGGTGAATTACTGCAAACGCAATATCGAAAGTTTATGATTGCAATGCTGGGATTGAGTTGGCGGAGACTCGATTGAGCTTAGACAAACGTATTCAGGCTTAAAGACCTAAGGGCAAAAATGAAGTTTTGAAAGAGCATAAGCCGGCGAGTAACTTTTATAATTTTGCAGGCGATAAGCAGAACTCGAGATACACTCATAATACCTCGGTATCTCGAGTTCTGCTAATCGCCTGCAAATTTGAATGGTACCATTGAAGTCAGCGGGTTCGATTTAGTGGGGGTGGGAGCAATTTCAATTTTTTTAAAATTTTTTTAAAAGTGCATATTTTTCGCACTAACGGAGGATTAGCGTACTAACGGAGGACTTTCGGACATAGGTACAATTATAAAAGTTACTCGTCCCATACATAGGTTACAATTGTAAAAGTTAGTCGCCCCATTATTCCCCTGAGACAAACTTCATTTTAGGGTTCTTTCCGGGTTCCAGTAAAAAGTTTATTTTAAAAAATTGAAATTGCTCCCACCC
>JAAETN010000401.1 GCA_024228355.1 Maribacter sp.
AATTCAGAGGGGTCGATTTAGTGGGGGTGGGAGCAATTTCAATTTTTTTTAAAAAACTTTTTACTAACGCACTAACGGAGGACTAGCGCACTAACGGAGGACTTTTGGACATAGGTACTATTATGAAACCTAGTGACCTCATTGTGCTCTTTCTAAATACAACTTTTAAGCAAAATTCATTTTTTCAGACGAATTGCCGGAGTACAGCTTTAAGGATTACCTAATAGTAGGCCTAAAAGTGGAATAATGGCTCGATTTCACAATGCCCAGGCCTTGGAGGCATCCTTAATTGGCAATGGCCACTTACCGATTGACCTGAATTCCATATTTGCCTACGACAGTACCCTAATATGCCAATGACCAAGAGTGTGTAGATTTGAAAACACACAAATTTGACACTTTAGTCCATCGCATGGATTGGTGCCACGCAGACAAAAATAACTGAGAAACCCGCTTGAACGCAGGCAAAAATGCAGGCATACCACTCCTAGTACTGCGGGCAATAATTGTTCTGGCACCGCGCTTTTTTTTTAGTAAAGGTAAAAGTTCCCGTTCTTAACCAACTTTTTTGTTGTTTTTCGATCAATAAAAAGGCGGGCCCTGCGGATCCTGTTATTAACGTTGTCAGCGGATCACCGATTGCTGGCGTCCCGCCAGTGGCCACGCGCGCCACCTGCCAGTCAACGGATGGTGAAGAAAATGAATCCACATAGGCATAACAACGCGAAAAGACATTATTCCCCTTGGACTAAAAGTTGGAAAAGAAAGTCAAACTTCCATGAATTATTTTGACATCAAATTTGTCCACCTAAATGCACGCCAACCCTAAGTTTTTTCAAGGAGAAAAAACGCAAAAACTTACGGTTTTTTTTTGCTTGAAAAAACTTTGGGCGTGCATTCGGGTAGGCAAATTTGATACTAAAACAATTCTTGAAAGTTTGGCTTTCTTTTCCAACTTTTAGTCCAAGGGGAATAGGTCTTTTTGAAACCCCGGGAGGGGTTTTAGGATTCATATGGGGAGCCATGTTTGTTTCATCTTCTTCTTGTTGTTGTTGTTGTTCTTGTTGTAACTCTTTTAATTGTATGTTTTTATCAAACCCAGCTATTTCAAGAGCAATTTCATCTGGAATTCCAGCATTTCTCAACATACTTAAAGCGGTTGCTTTTTTCTGTATTCCATCATAACGTTCAATAAGTATAAATTGCATAATTGGCATTTTTTCATAAGTACCATGTAATTCATATCTATTAT
>JAAETN010000402.1 GCA_024228355.1 Maribacter sp.
AGGGGTTCTCTGATCGACTTTTGGATAGAATGTCAAATTCAAAAAGTGATCAGAAAGGTTCTTTGTTGCCCAAGTCGGACGGTTTCAGTCTACCTGATGGTTATTTTGATTCTTTAAACAGGAACATACAAGATAAATTAAACGAGGATTCCCCTAAAATAATAGCACTTCAAAGAAGACGAAGATTTTATTACTTTACTGCGGCAGCTGTGGCGGCCATCGTCCTTTTAACCATAGGTATACGCACTAATAATGGTTCAAATCCTACATTCGAGAGTTTGGCAAATGTTGAAATCGAGGACTATTTTGAGTACAACGATTTAGGACTTTCAACCTATGAAATTGCAGAGGTCATTCCGGTTGACGAATTGGAAATTTCCGATATCATGGATGATAAATTTGAAGAAGAGAATATTATTGATTATTTAAATGATAATATTGAGACCATAGAAGAATTAAACCTAACGGATTATGAATATTAATAAGAACATACTAATCGTATTGTTTTTGCTGTTCACAACAACCCTAATGTTTGGGCAGCGCAGACCTGATAAGGAAAAAATTAAGTCCCTTAAAGTAGCTTATATCACAGAACGATTGAATTTAAGCAGTACAGAAGCACAGGCGTTCTGGCCCATTTATAACGCCCATGAAGAAAAGATGGAATCTTTTAATGAACAAGAACGCTCTCGGATCTATGGAAAAGTGAGGGATATGGAATCTTTGAATTCGAAAGAAGTTGAGGAGTTATTAGATGATCTTTTGTCTTTGCAAGAGGCCAAGCAAAAAGCGAATTCACAGTTTATTAGGGATATTAGAACAGTAATTTCAGCAAAGAAGACCTTTGTACTACTCAAAACAGAAAATGGATTCAAAAGACGTCTATTACAGCAATATAGGCAAAAACATGGTGGTGGACTTCGATGACACATTTTTCGATGAAATACATATAAGGGAGCTAATAAGCTCCCTTTTTCATTAAACCATAGCTTAAAATCAGAGTCAAAAAGATATAACCTGACCCACTAACCAATTAAGGGTCAATAAATAGTAAGCTATGAAAAATTTAAAGATTGTATTGATTGTATTGGTGTTTCTGGGAACTGCGGTTTCTACAAACGCCCAAAGAAAAGTTGTCAAGGTATATCCTAAGCATGGTACCATAGTAACAACTGCACACAAACCCAAGCTTGTTGTTCACAAGGGAGCGAAATTTCACTTTGCAAAAGGTGTTTGGTATAAAACAAGAGGTAAAAAATTTGTGGTCTGTGCAGCACCTATGGGTATTACGGTTAGACATTTGCCGCGAGGATATAAGGTTGTTCGCGTTAACGGAAGGAAAGTATATAAATACAAAGGCATTTGGTATAAAAAGAAAGGAAGAGGATACGTAGTATTCAACGTATAATTGGTTTGGATGGTTGTTTTAAGGAGGAGTCTCAAGAGGCTCCTCTTTTTATTTGAAGGTTAATTTAGAAATTCTGTTTTTACCAGCCGCATAAGCAATTGAATCATTCATAAAACGAAGGGTATAGAAAGATTCATCGGACAATTGAAACCAGTTCTCCCCCATATTACTAGAATAGGATATACCTGTAAATCCAATAGCAACTATCCCATTTCCTTCAGTGTTTGGTACGAATTGTACACAACTCTTGTAATTTGGTTCCTTGCCATCAGCTACTAAATTCCATGTTTTGCCACCGTCCCTGGTAATCGCTTTATTTGCCAGAGAACTATCGGGCTTTGTATAATCCCCTCCAACGGCAATTCCCAAATTCTCATCATAAAAGTCAAGCGAGTAAATACCTTGGGTAGGTTCGTCTTTTACTATTGGTGTTTGTTTCAGCTCCCATGTTTTCCCTTTGTCTCCAGAATAATAAATAGTACTGCTTGTCGTAGCTATCCAAGTCCTATTTCCAATAGTCTTGATATTGGTATTACTTGCAGCAAATGCACCCTCACCCTCAGCTCCTTGAGGCAGCATTGAACATGGTACTTTCTTCCAGCTATGGCCACCATCCCTAGTGATTATAATTGAGATACATCCATTTACAGTATCACCCATTGCAAGGCCTTCCTTATCATTCCAAAAAGTCATTGCGTCATAAAAAACACTTTCACCTTCTTCCCTATATACGAGTTCCATTCCGTTATCTCCTGTTTTATATAGCAAAGCAGGGGATGAAACCGATAACATGAAGAAATCCGTTGCCGTATGAGCTATTGCCCTGAATTCGGGAATAATAGAATCCTGTTTTTGGACATTCATACGAACCTTGTTCGTTTTTAAATCGATGTTGCCAAACGTTCCTTTATTTGCTGCGAACGCCAAGCTATTTTCCATTAATTCAATTGCCCGAATACTCAACGAGTCTTCAAATATTGTTTCTACCTCGACAACTGTGAAAGGCTTTGCTGGTTTTTCACCCATGCAACTGGACAATAACAAAAGAACAAGGCAAATTCGATAAAATCGCATAACTATTTATTTCTTTAAAAATAGTTCGATTGGACTTCAAAACAATATCTTTAATAGATATTTTTCAATTTTCTGCAATTACAGAGATCCTCTTATAAATACAACAAACCAACAACGTGTCAGTAACAAAAGACCAATTGCATATTCTAAGGCCTCTCATTTTACCTTGCGGAGCTTCTATACAAAATAGAATAGCAAAAGCTGCGATGACAGAACGCCTCGCGGGCAGGGATTTGAAGGCCAATAAATGGCATTTAAATTTATACAAGAAATGGGCCGATTCTGGTGCAGGTCTCCTAATTACAGGCAATATTATGGTAGACCGCAGGTACAAAGAGTCTTCAGGGAACATTGTTATCGAAAATGAAAGTGGTCTGAAAGAACTACAAACACTTACTGCGAATGGTTTAAGAAAAGGTAATCATTTATGGGCCCAAATAAATCATGCAGGTAGACAATCAACAATATTTTCGACCTTTAAACCTATTGCCCCTTCGGCCGTTCAATTAAAAAGGATTATGCTCTTTGCCAAGCCTAGGGCAATGACCATTGAAGAAATCGAAAATGTGATTGATAGGTTTGTGAGCACTGCAGTCATTTGTAAAAAAGCAGGCTTTACTGGTGTTCAAATTCATGGCGCTCACGGCTATTTAATAAATCAGTTTCTGTCGCCAAAAACCAACTTACGAACAGATGATTACGGTGGCTCAATTGAAAACCGCTCACGGTTATTGTTGAGAATTATTCGGAAATCACGAGTTGAGCTTGGTCCATATTTCCCCATATCCGTGAAATTGAATTCAGCCGATTTTCAACGGGGAGGTTTCAATGAAGATGATGCTTTATATGTCATCGAAAAACTTCATGATTTAAAGATAGACCTTCTTGAAATTTCAGGGGGAACCTATGAAAACACAGTATTTCTAACCAAAAGGATTGAACGGGAATCAACCCGAAAAAGAGAGGCCTATTTTATGGATTTTGCCGAAAAAATCAGAAAGCACACCAATATTCCACTAATGGTCACTGGCGGATTCCGAACCTTTGACTTCTGTGAACAAGTACTTAAAAATAAGGAATTGGACATGATTGGGTTCGCGAGACCTTTTTTAAATGATGAAGGTTTTCCATCAAATTTTGTCAACGGAGTTTCCAAAAAAGTACAGGATGCCAATTTCAATTTCAAAATAAAAAAACTGGCCGATTTCGCTGAAGCTGGTTTTTATGATTACCAAATTCATCAAATAGCAAAAAACAAGCCGTTAAAACCTAACTATAATCCTTATTTAGGAGTCTTGCGTTTTACCAAAAATGAACTATTGAAAGGTTGGTTTTAATTGGCAATACATTTCAAATAATACCCTAGGAATTCAAAATTTTGTGGATATTGATTTTAGGTCTTCGTAAAACGATACCTTTGCAGCCTTAATTTTTGTTATGAAACTTCATAGGAACTTGGTTTTTGCAGTAGTTGATGCTCTTGGGTATATTTTCAATGAGGGTGAATATGCCGATAAGGTGGTTCAAAAAACCTTGAAAAGAGATAAGCGATGGGGGTCTCGAGATCGTGGTTTTATTGCGGAAACTACCTATGATATTGTTAGATGGAAACGTCTGTACGCTGAGATTGCAGAAGTCAAGGCACCTTTTAGTCGAGCTAATCTTTTTAGATTGTTCACCGTATGGGCCGTATTACGAGGAATTGATTTGCCTGATTGGAAACAATTAGAACCTGTACCCTCGCGAAGAATCAAAGGAAAATTCGATGAGCTTTCAAAAATTAGAAAATACAGGGAATCCATACCCGACTGGTTAGATGAGCTTGGTGAAAAAGCTTTGGGAGATAAGTTATGGACCGATGAAATTACCGCACTGAACAAACAAGCTGATGTTGTTTTGCGGGTGAATACCTTAAAAACAACTAGAGAAAGGTTAAGAAAAGCCCTGCTTGATGAAGGTATTGTAGCAGAACCGATCAAAGGGTACATAAATGCGTTAAAACTGAATGAAAGGGCCAATGTGTTCACAACAAAATCATTTAAAGATGGTCTTTTTGAGGTACAGGACGCTTCATCACAACTCGTGTCTCAATTTTTGGAAGTTAAGCCAGGACAGCGTGTTGTAGATACTTGTGCTGGAGCCGGAGGAAAAACGTTGCACCTAGCAGCGCTCATGGAGAATAAAGGACAGCTTATAGCGCTGGATATCTATGAAAACAAGCTTAAGGAACTCAAACGTAGGGCACGTAGAAATGGCGCACATAATATTGAACCGCGACACATAAATTCTACTAAGGTTATTAAAAAGCTACACGATAACGTAGATAGAGTGCTAATTGATGCTCCTTGCACAGGACTGGGAGTACTTCGAAGAAATCCTGACGCTAAATGGAAATTACAACCAGATTTCCTTGAGAAAATCACTAAAACACAACAAGATCTTCTAAGAAGTTACAGTAAAATGGTAAAATCAGGTGGTAAAATGGTTTACGCTACCTGCTCTATTCTTCCCCAGGAAAACGCTATGCAGGTAAAATCATTCTTAGCATCAGAAGAAGGAAAGGAATTTACTATGGCCAAGGAGAAGAAGGTCTTCGCATCTAAAAGTGGATTTGATGGCTTTTATATGGCTTTACTTGAAAGGAAGTAATCAACAATTCGCATTGATAAATGTTAATTGTTCACCAAGAATCATAGTATAAAAAGGTGTAAATTTGTGCTTTCTCAAACTTAACACTTTATAGGATTCATGATTCACTTTTTCGGGGATGTTACCACTAAGGTTTTTGCAGTACAAACTCAACATGAACTTTCTCAGGAAGATACAGATAAACTGAGCTGGTTGTTTGGCAACCGATCCAAGATAAACACGGCGTCTCTCGACGCCTTTTTTGTTGGGCCAAGGGCCGCTATGATAACACCCTGGAGCACCAATGCCACTGAAATAACCCAGAATATGGGTATTCAAGGCATTTTACGAATTGAGGAATTTACAGCTGTCAAAGATAGTTTTAATGAGTTCGACCCAATGCTATCCCAAAAATTCAATGGATTAAACCAAGATATTTTTAAGATTGATGTGATTCCAGAATCCATTTTGGAGATAGATGATATTGAAGCATATAATGCGCAGGAAGGTTTGGCCTTAAGCGGTGAGGAAATTGAATACTTAAATGAACTTTCAATAAAAATTGGCCGCAAATTGACCGATTCGGAAGTGTTCGGTTTCAGCCAGGTGAATTCAGAGCATTGCCGACATAAGATATTCAACGGTACATTTAAGATCGATGGCGAAGAAAAGCCATCTTCACTCTTTAAATTGATCAAGAAAACTTCACGAGAAAATCCCAATACTATAGTTTCGGCATACAAGGACAACGTGGCTTTCGTTAAAGGTCCCAAAGCAATTCAATTTGCCCCCAAAACTGCCGATAAGCCCGATTTTTATGAGGAAAAGGAGTTTGAATCAGTAATCTCCTTAAAGGCTGAAACACATAATTTTCCGACTACAGTGGAACCATTCAATGGTGCAGCCACAGGTTCGGGTGGTGAAATTCGTGATCGTTTGGCTGGTGGTAAGGGATCTTTGCCTTTAGCAGGATCCGCCGTTTATATGACATCATATTCGAGATTGGAAGAAAAGCGTCCATGGGAAAAGAAGATGCCAGAACGCGAATGGTTGTACCAAACACCTATGGACATCCTGATAAAAGCATCTAATGGAGCATCTGATTTCGGTAACAAATTTGGTCAACCTTTAGTTGTTGGTTCCGTACTCACTTTTGAGCATACTGAGGAAGCCCGACGCTTAGGTTATGATAAAGTCATTATGCAAGCAGGGGGTATCGGTTATGGGAAGGCCGACCAAGCTATAAAAGACACACCAAATACAGGGGATAAAATTGTTATTCTTGGTGGGGATAATTACCGAATTGGTATGGGTGGTGCAGCCGTATCAAGTGCTGATACCGGAGAGTTCAGTTCAGCTATAGAATTGAACGCCGTACAACGTTCAAACCCTGAAATGCAAAAGAGAGCTGCAAATGCAGTACGTGGGATGGTTGAAAGTGAGGTGAATCCAATAGTTTCCATTCATGACCATGGTGCAGGCGGACACCTCAATTGTTTATCTGAACTTGTTGAGGATACTGGTGGTAAAATTGATCTTGATAAGCTACCCATTGGAGATCCAACTTTATCAGCAAAAGAAATTATCGGTAATGAATCCCAAGAACGAATGGGGCTGGTAATAGGTCAAGAAGATGTAGAACTTTTACATCGAATTGCAGATCGCGAACGTTCGCCTATGTATGAAGTAGGTGACGTAACAGGTGACCATAAATTTACTTTCGAATCGAGTACCAAAGGAGATAAACCAATGGACTTGGATTTGGAAGATATGTTCGGTAGCTCTCCGAAAACGATAATGAACGACATAACAGTCGATAGAAATTATGGGAATCCGGACTATTCATTGGAGCACTTTCATGAATATTTAGACCAAGTACTGCAGTTGGAGGCAGTTGCCTGTAAAGATTGGTTAACAAATAAAGTTGACCGCTGTGTGGGCGGACATGTTGCCAAACAGCAATGTGTAGGTCCCCTGCAACTGCCATTGAACAATTGTGGTGTAATGGCCTTGGATTTCAAAGGCAAGGAAGGGATAGCTACCTCTATTGGTCACTCCCCTATCTCAGGACTAATTGATCCTGTTGCGGGTAGTAGAAATAGTATTACTGAATCATTGACGAACATTATTTGGGCTCCGTTGAAAGACGGATTAAAATCTATTTCCCTATCAGCCAACTGGATGTGGCCTTGCAGGAATGAAGGGGAAGATGCCCGATTATATGATGCTGTTGAGGCCATTTCAGACTTCTCAATCGAGTTGGGAATTAATGTCCCTACTGGCAAGGATTCCCTTTCCATGAAACAGAAATATAAGGATGGTGATGTTATTTCCCCAGGAACGGTTATCATATCGGCTGCTGGTCATTGTGATGACGTCACCAATGTCATTGAACCCGTTTTACAAAAAGATGGCGGAGATATTTATTATATCAACATATCCAAAGACAATTATAAACTAGGAGGCTCATCATTTGCTCAGATACGCAACAAGATTGGAAATGAAGCTCCAACTGTTTCGGATGCCGCTTATGTGAAAACCGTTTTCAATGCAATGCAACAGACTATTAGAAATGGCAATATCCTTGCAGGTCATGATGTTGCCTCTGGTGGATTGATTACCACATTGCTTGAATTGTGCTTTGCCGATGTTGATTTAGGTGCGGAATTGGACTTAACTACGCTAGGCGAAGCTGATAGTATTAAGCTTTTGTTCTCTGAAAATGCAGGTATTGTATTCCAGGCAAAGGATGAATCAATCGTTGAGATATTCAAAAACGACAATATTGATGTAGTACGAATCGGTAGCGTTTCCAATTCATCCCATCTGACCATAAAAAATGGTGAAATGGAAATCGGTTTAAACGTTTCCTCATTAAGGGACACATGGTATAAAACTTCGTACTTACTTGACAAAAAACAAACAGCCAACAATTTGGCAGAAGATAGGTTCAATAATTACAAGAGCCAGCCGCTGAAGTATGTTTTTCCAAAGTCCTTTGAAGGTCAATTGTCAGGTCGATCGCAGTCGAGACCTAAAGCGGCAATCCTCAGGGAAAAAGGAAGTAATTCTGAAAGGGAAATGGCCAACGCCATGTATTTGGCAGGTTTTGATGTAAAGGATGTTCACATGACCGATTTAATTTCAGGTCGTGAAACTTTGGAAGACATTCAATTCATTGGTGCGGTTGGTGGATTTTCAAACTCTGATGTTCTGGGAAGTGCAAAAGGATGGGCCGGGGCATTCAAATACAATGAAAAGGCCAATACGGCATTGAAAGAATTCTTTGCCCGCCCCGACACCTTATCTGTTGGAATTTGTAATGGATGCCAATTATTTATGGAATTGGATTTGATTAATCCAGAACATGAAACCCATGGTAGAATGCTGCACAATGATTCCCATAAACACGAGAGCAGTTTTACATCTGTTAAAATCGAAGAGAACAACTCAGTCATGCTATCGAATATGGCGGGCACAACTTTAGGTGTATGGATATCCCATGGTGAAGGTAAATTCAACCTGCCACATTCCGAAAACAGCTATGATATTGTTGCCAAATACGGATATGAAGGGTATCCCGCCAACCCAAATGGCAGCGATTTCAATACTGCCATGTTATGTGATAAGACAGGACGCCATTTGGTGACCATGCCCCATATTGAACGTTCTATTTTCCCATGGAACTGGGCCCACTACCCAGCAAATACGAATCATAAAGTATCTCCTTGGTTAGAAGCATTTGTTAATGCAAGAAAGTGGGTTAATAATAAGAAATAAACTTTTTATAAAATTATAAATGTGCAGCACATTTATATTATTTTAATTTAAACTGATTTTACGAATTATAAATTCTACAACAATGCGTCAACCTCTTACCATCTTGATTTTGGTTCTTATCACTTATGGCTGCGTCGAAAAAAATCGAACTTTTTCATCTTCTGAAGTTTCCATAATTCCTCGACCAAATGAACTTGTTTTGGGTGAAGAATCATTCGCTTTTAAAAATAATCTCTCTGTTTATGTTGAAAACCCAGCGCAAAAATCAGCTGGCGAATATCTAGTGAATTTATTAAGGAATACAGCTAACATTAATCTTGTGATAAATGATTCAGATGAGAAGGCTTCAATCGTATTTGCCAAAGATGAAGACCTGCAACCTGAAGCTTATAAACTGAATATAACACCAAGGCAAGTATTAGTCCAAGCAAATAGCCCTTCAGGATACTTTTATGCTGTTCAATCAATTCAACAACTAATGATTGAGGATCAATCAACTTCCAGAACAAAATGGGTTTTACCCACATCTTCTATTAATGATGCTCCATTGTTTGGATGGCGGGCTTATATGCTAGATGAAGCTCGCTATTTTCAAGGTGAGGAATTCGTAAAAAGCATTCTTGATCAAATGGCACTTTTAAAGATGAATGTTTTTCATTGGCATTTGACCGATGACGGTGGTTGGCGTATGGAAATAAAAAAGTACCCAAAATTAACTGAAATAGGATCACATAGGGCAGACAGCGAAATTGAAACATGGAAAAGTGGAAAGACCTCAGGCGAAGCACATGGGGGTTATTACACTCAAGAACAAATCAAAAATATTGTTGCTTATGCTGCTGAGAGGCATATTACAATAGTTCCCGAATTTGAAATGCCAGGGCATGCCAGTGCAGCAATAGCAGCGTATACTTGGTTGGGTACCGCCGGTATAGATATTGATGTGCCCATAACATTTGGCAGACATTATGATAATTATGATGTGACAAAACCAGAGGTTGTTCAATTTGTAAAGGATGTTTTGACCGAAATGTTTGAATTATTCCCTTCCAAAGTAATCCACATTGGTGGTGACGAAGTAGGTTATAAGGTTTGGGAAGAATCAAATCATGTGCGAAAACATATGAAAGACAGCGGTCTGAACACTCCAGCAGACCTACAAATTGCATTCACTAATGAAATTTCAAAATTCATTGAAAAAAATGGAAGAAGAATGATGGGCTGGAACGAAATCATGGGGATTAACATCCACCAAGGTTTCGAAGAGAAAAAAGATGATAAAGAAGCCGAAACTGAGTTGGCCAAAAATGTGGTGGTTCACTTTTGGAAAGGTAATCTGGAATTGGCTACAGCGGCAGCGCAAAAGGGATATGGTATAGTTAACTCCCTTCACAGTGAAACCTATTTGGATTATTCCTATGAAGCTATTGATTTGGAAAAGGCCTACAACTTTAAGCCCATTCCAGATGGATTAGAAGCGAAATTCCATAAAAATATTTATGGTTTAGGTTGCCAAATGTGGACCGAATGGACTCCAACCAATAAAGATGTCTCTTACCAAACTTTTCCAAGAATTGCTGCCTATGCAGAAGTTGGATGGACGAACCCTGAAAATAAGGATTTCGATACTTTTAGCATTGCACTTAACAAATTACAGCGTCATTGGGATGTTGTGGGAATTCAGTATGTCAGCGACCTAAATAATCCTTCTAATGAGAAAGGGACCTCTCATTGATTAATGACAGCGTAATCGCTTACAAGCCAATCAAAATGGCCTTATGCATGAATTTGGCTTGAGATTATTGATATTTCTTCTTTTGAACTATCTAAAATCAAAAAAGGAGCCTAAAATTAGACTCCTTTTTCTTTACTCAACTCAACTTAACTCAAATAAATACTTTAATTCTTCGAATAAACGGTATAAATTGCCTTTTCAAAAGCCATCCAATGCTCAGCTTTCATTCTTCCTGGAGTAAACAAACATATGCCTGTTGCCCCGTTTTCCATAGAACTTCGTATCGCTGTTTCAATTTCGGATGGTAACAAACCGTGATTTTCAGGATCGTTCTCATTGGTCTTATTTTCTGGATTAGGGCAAATAAACAAACCACTATAAATAGGTTTTGAGCCATTTACAGATGTCACCTCTTCCTTAGTAACCTCACCAACCCATTCCGGTCCTTTCAAATAGAAATCGTTATAATTCATAGGATAAACCGCATCTAAATCCCATTTGTTCCATTCTTGCCGTACCAATTTCTTCGCAATCGTTGGTCCTGGAAATACGGCTGCATTCAAGACCTTCCCCTTTGCATGAACTACTTTCGACAAGCGATTGACCATATTGGTAATTAAATCATATCTAAATTGTTTCCATTCCTGGACTTGGGATGGGTCCTCCACTTCTTTAATATCTATACCGGTTTTTTCCTTAAAATCTAAAGTACATGTATCACAATAGCAATAATCATATTCAGGAAATTCACGATCCATTACCAATCCATATTTATCCCATAATCCTTCCGCTAGAATTACATCAGGAAAACGAATATAATCCAGGTGAATACCATCGACTTCCTCAACCGCGGCTACACTTCCATATAAATCAGCTAAAAATTCATAAGTCCCTTCTTTGTTCGGACAAAGAAATTTATAATAGTCCACATAAGCGGGTTTGTCAAAAGCCGATTCTCCGTTACGGTTGAAAGCATAAAGTTCTTTTGCAATTTTAGGGTTTTCACCTTGTACCATGGTTGGTATCCAAGTATGGAATTCCATACCAGCTTCTTTCACCAAGGCACCAACCCTTTTATAAGTCTCCGGGTTTTGTCCTCCGTTATACATAAGTCCGTCTATCCCCTTTTCCTTAAAATCCTTAAAGGTGGCACTCAATTCCTGATCCGTAGCATCCCCTGGTCCTCCAGTCCAGGCATAAACAGGAATTTTTATGCGCTCTTCTGAACACGAAAACATGGTCAATACCGCTACCAAAATCAATAAAACCCTCTTCATATCTTTGAATTAAGATTGTAAACTTGAACTTAATAAAAAATCAATTCAATATTCCAGTTCTTAGCTAAACAACATATTTGATAATATAAACAACACAGAATTAAGATGTTTAATTCCGCGTTTATTTCAAGATAATGCCCCATTTGTTTTTAAAATTAATGCAGTATTAATTCTTTGTTGAAATAATCGTAAAGAATAATACTCTATTTTATCAATCTCATTTTAGATTCCCGTTTGCTTTTCCTATTTTGCAATTACCATTGAGAAACTTAATATGCAAGAAATCACCAGACTATTTGATTTTCCTTATTATCAATTAGAAAAATTCAACCTAGAAAATGCACTTGTAACCAAATATCAGGGCGAATGGGTGGCCACATCTACCCAGGAATATATAAATAAGGCCAACGCCATTAGCAGGGGGTTATTAAAACTTGGCGTTCAAAAGAATGACAAGATAGCGGTAATCTCATTGACCAATAGAACCGAATGGAACGTTGTTGACATAGGTATCTTACAAGTAGGGGCCCAAAATGTACCCATTTACCCTACAATATCACAAGAAGATTATGAATATGTATTAAATCACAGTGAATCAAAGTATTGTTTTGTCTCTTGTTCTGAAGTCCTAGGAAAAATCAACGAAATCAAAAACAATGTTCCGTCGTTGAAAGAGGTTTATTCTTTTGATGTAATTGATAACTGTAAGAATTGGAAAGATGTTTTAAGTTTGGGAGAAGATGTTTCAAACCAACCTGAAGTTGAAGAAAGAAAGGATAATGTTTCACCCAATGAACTGGCTACTTTAATATATACTTCGGGGACGACTGGTAGACCAAAGGGTGTTATGCTCTCACATGACAATGTGGTCAGTAATGTTATTGAAAGTGAAAAAAGAGTACCGCTTAGTAAGGGAGACTCTAAGGCATTAAGTTTTTTACCCGTCTGCCATATTTTCGAAAGAATGATACTGTATCTATACCAATATTGTGGAGTTGAAATATATTTTGCCGAGTCTTTGGAAAAAATGACGGAAAACTTAAAAGAAATAAACCCGAATGTAATGACCGCAGTTCCAAGACTCTACGAAAAGGTTTATGACAAGATTGTGGCCAAAGGCAGTGAATTAAAAGGAATCAAGAGAGCCCTCTTTTTTTGGGCTATCAACC
>JAAETN010000403.1 GCA_024228355.1 Maribacter sp.
TACCTGAAATTTTAGGAATAATAGGGCTGCCGCCTACGGCATCAATTACTACATCAGGTTTTAACTCTTTTATTGTTTTTAAATCTACTTTTTTGGAAGTTTGTATTTTGACATTCAATTTCTTTATTTGAGTTTCCAAGAACTTAACAACGTTTTCTATCTCTTCTCTTCCCGGTGGAATGTAAGCGTACCTTAATTGTCCTCCAAGTGCATTATTTTTTTCAAATAAGTGTACGTCATGTCCTCTTATAGCAGCAACTCTTGCAGCTTCCATTCCTGCCGGTCCTCCACCAATTACCATTACCTTCTTCTTTTTCTTTGCTTTCCTGATCTTTAATTCAGTTTCTCTGCCAGCCCTTACGTTGTATAAACAACTTACAGACTTGAAGTTTAACAAAGAGTCAAAACAACCTTGATTGCAGGCAATGCACTTCCTGATATCATCGTGTTGTTGCTTCTTGTATTTTTTTGGTAATTCGGGGTCCGCGATTAATGGTCTTCCGATTGACACAATGTCTGATTGGCTATTGTCTACAACTTCTTCAGCCAAAGCAAGGTCGTTTATCCTCACTGACCCA
>JAAETN010000404.1 GCA_024228355.1 Maribacter sp.
ATGGGCACCACATTGCATCCGCTTGAGGAAATAATCAATGCCGCATCTTTTTCGCTGGTATCGAAATTTCTAAGAATACGAGCAGCCAATCCTTCAACATTCTCCAAGAACATCGCCTGTCTTTGACCGTTGGCGCCTACGACCAAATTGTGGAAGGATAGCGATAGCTCCACGATGGGATTGAAACCTGGAAAAGACCCGTATCTCGGCCACATTTCCTCGACCATCATACGACTGTGCCCTGACCCGAAGAGATGCACCATTCGGCCTTCTAAAATGGAATGGGCGAACAGTTTTGCCACTTCCTGAATGATGGATTCCTGTTTCTCTACGGCGGAAATAATATTTTGCCCTTTTTTCAAATACTGTTTAGTTACGCTCATTGAATTATTTTGATTTAACTATTGTTTTTTGCAAAATATGCCGCACCCATGGCCCCTGCATACCCTCCTAATTTTGCAATCGTAATTTTTGTTTGATACCCTCCTGGTCGCCATTCGTAGTCGGCCATGAATTTTTTCAAGGGTTCTAAAAGGGCGTTGTCGGCTCCTGTTGAAATCCCTCCACCTAAAACAATAAGCTCAGGGGAAAGTATATTAGTCAATGAAGCTAGACCAATAGCCAATTTTTGAACTGATTCTAACCACCAAGTTTTGGCTTTTGGATTTCCCTTTTTGTAGGCATCGACCAATTCCCGAACACTAATATAGGTGCCTTCCGTTCTTTCGGGTACCGAAAAGTTTCCTACGGCATGCTCCAAACTTCCAGGCATGTTGGTCATCGTTGGCGCACCATTTAGGTCTACGGTCATATGGCCTACGTGGCCTGCGCGTTGCAGATTTCCTTGATATAATTTTCCATTGATGATGATTCCCCCACCAACGCCTGTACCTAAGGTCAGCATTAAAAGATGTTGTATTCCTTTGGAACGGTAAAACGATTCGTATTCCGCCAAACAGGCAGAGTGTCCGTCATTGATTACTTTAATATCTTTGGAAAGCGCTTTTGACCAATTAAAGTTCTCAATGCCCTGTAAGCGTTCGGGCATATACAGAATCATTGAATTTTGTGAATCTACCAGACCCGGGGCCGAAATGGCACATTTTAAGGCTTCGGAATTTGAGGAGGCATACCGCTCAGACATTTCTTTAATGATACCTATGATTTTTTTCTTCCACAGTTCTGCTTCATCCGAACCATCTTCAGTCAATACCTCGTCTTGCTCCAGAATAATCCCTTCTTCTGTTAGAACGACTGTCTTAATTGTTGTTCCACCAATGTCGATACCGAGGTAGTGTTTTTCCATTTTCGAGGGTTATTGGTACTGTCCTTCACTGATTGTCCACCCGCCATCTACGGCCAAAATCTGACCTGTAATGAACCTGGAATCTGGGTGCAAGAACATCAATACGGCATTGTTGATATCTTCGGATGCTCCTGGTCTTCCACCATCTAAAGGTTGTTTTGTTTTTATGAATTTTAGGATTTCTTCATCTTTGGTCGCACGGTGTGACATAGGGGTGATGAACAAACTGGGTGCTATAACGTTGACCCGGATGCTGTGTTCGGCATAATAAGAAGCAATGGATTTCGAAAACCCAATGATGGCGGATTTGGCTGTAGCGTAGGCGTGGGTGACGAAATATTTCGGGGAAGGGGAATACCCCAAAACCGAACCCATATTTAGAATGACACCTTCTTTTCTATGATCCAGAAAATAGTTGACCATGGCCTGATTAGACAGCATCATTGAAGTTAAATTGAGTTCCATGGTCTTGTTCCAACCTTCCAATGTAATTTTGTGCAATGGGCCGTCTCCCCATTGGCGACCACTACCTCCGGCCACGTGAAAGAGACCGGTTATTGAGCCGAAAGTGTTGTGTGCCATTTGAATGGCCTCTTGAATAGTCTTGATATCGGTCGCATCGCCTGGCAAGGCCAGGGCATTGTTGCCCAATTCCTCTTTTGCTTTTTTACAGCTTTCTGGGTTTCTTCCAATGACGACCACATTCGCTCCACTATTCTTTAAGGCTAATGCTGCTGCAAGTCCCATGCCTGTGGTACCGCCCATGATGATGTAGGTAGTGTTCTTAAAATTCATAATCTTTAGATTGCCCAAGGTTTATCGCCTTGATTGAAGGCTCTATTCCTTAAGCCCTAGTCACTTTTCGGGAGACTTCCCCAGTTTCTTTATGTTTTAATATGATAGAAACGTCACCGTTAGGCAGTATTTCCTCCTTGATCAAATAATGGTCGTCGTCATACGACTCCCATTTTCTTTCGCTGTCCTCAGGTGCATCTCCGCGCCAGTCTTCCAGGACTACAGGTTCCCATAATTTACTTTCCGCCGATTTAAAGGCGGCGTCTAAAATAGCATTGACTACATAGCCGTCGTAGAAAGACTCCAACGGTTGTCTGTTTTCCTCAATGGCCGAGAACATATCGGTGAACATATGCGGATACCCAAGTTCATGGGCTTCATCCCCAACGGGAAATAACCAACCCGAATTGGATTCCGCTTTTTCGGCTACATAACCATCACCTCCTTTTCCCGTGGTGAACATTTCAAATCCGGTACGTAAAAAGCTATTCACCCAGATTGTTCCCTCGGTACCCATGACCTCGTCACGAAGGTCCATTCCTCCCCTGAACGTCCAACTAACTTCGAATTGACCGATAGCACCATTGGCATATTTCACTAATCCTATAGCGTGGTCTTCCGCATCAATGGGGTGGACTTGAGTATCGGCCCAGCACATCACCTCGATTGGTTTTATGTTTTTCCCTATAAAATTCCGACTTATTTCAACACAATGGCAGCCTAAATCGATAATGGCCCCACCACCCGATTTTTCCTTGTCCCAAAACCAGTCACTATGTGGACCTGGATGCGTTTCTCGGGATTTCGTCCAAAGAACCCTACCGATATCGCCACGTTTAATGCTCTCCATCGATTTCAGGAATTTTGGTGTATAGCAAAGATCTTCCAAATAGCCACCAAAAATTCCCGCTTCCTCCACGGCGTCGAGCATTCTTTTTGCTTCTTTGGCCGTGCGACCTAAAGGTTTTGTGCAAATCACATGTTTTTTCGCTTTTGCACAGGCTAAAACCGCCGCTTCATGTAAATGGTTGGGAAGGGATATCAAGACCACATCGACATCAGGATGTTCGATAGCATCTTGCATAGAGGTGCTGTAATGTGGCAGTCCATAATCATCGGCAAAGCGCCTGGCATTATCTTTGTTTCTCGAATAGATCATGATGATATCATCCTTGCGGCGTTGCGCGTGTAATGATTCAGCATAAAAACGGGCAATAAAACCTGAACCCAGCATTGCGATTTTCATAGAATATTATATTACGATTATTACCATTGGAAAGTTCGTTTCATGAATTCTATAAATGTGAATTGCCTTCCCCATGTTTAAAAATAACGGATTTATCCCAAAATGGGTTTAACCTTCTTCAAAGATAAAAATTCCCACTTGTACGTACAAGTTATTAAATTTAATTAACTAGGTACATTGAATTTAGTTAAAGGTGTTTGCCAACTCCCAGCAGAAGGTGAAATCCTGAAACTACAGGCCTCTTGTATGGACTCGCCATAATGGCCAATGGGTCAAGTTCCACCTAGGATTCCTATATCATAGATAATCCTTAATCCCCTTGCAAAACTTTGGCAAAAAAAAAGAGCTTAAAAAATCAAGCTAAAAATCCAAGTCCTATTCAAACTTGTTGTGAATCATGAATTTCACGCGAACTCATTTCTTATTGTTATGGTGAAATGGGGTTCTTTTTTTATCTTTAGAGTACTGACTTTCTAAGGAATATGCATTTTATTAGACGTTTCTCACTATTCTTAATTTTTTTATTCTGCCACTTAACTTATGGACAGACGTTTCAATATGCATACTATGAAGGAGATGCCGTGCCTTTCAAAGAGGTGAATCAGGTAATCCAGGATGACAAGGGTTATGTTTGGCTGGCTACCGAGCAAGGACTGTTTCGATTTGACGGGAAAACCTTTGAAGATCACAATATAGCATTACAAAGTAAAAGTATACGGGCATTTGTTCAATGGGATGTTGGTACCATTCTTTTTGCGAATGATACGGGAATACATCGCATAAGTTATGTTGAGGGTAAACCCGTAGTGAGTGATTTTATCAAAACACAAGAAGGACAATATCCAACAATTCTCTTTAAGGACACTAAAAATAGACTATGGTTTGGTCAGATGGACGGCTCCATAAAGATGTTTGAAAACAATAAAAACACTGGCAAGGTCTATAGTGTAGGCGAAAAGAAAAAAACAACGCACATCTATTTTGGAGAAGATACATTTGGTACTATTTGGTCACTGGTTCCCGGGCAAGGAATTTATTATTTCGATGAAGCCACAAATGAATTCAAGATTTTTGAGGACCACAGTGAGGCAACTCATTTTTTGGTGAAGGATGATGTACTGTGGATGGCCGGGGAGCGCATTAAAAAAATAACCATTGACAAACAAAAGAAGGTCAAAAGCAGAATTACTTATGCAACGGATAAGAAGTTCAAGTATATTGCCAAATCGAGTTCTGAATTACTGTATTTAGCTACAGAGACCCAAATCTACTCTTTAAATACTGCTGACAGGAAGGTCAGAATTAAAAGGGTTTTTGGTTCAAGTGATCCGCATAGGGTAGAAGAACTACCCTACGAATCGATAAACCATTTGGAGTTTACCTTGAACGAGATGAACTTGAATGATGTAATTTGGGTCAGCCACAAGAATGGTTTGTGTTTATTATGGTCAACCTTTTTTCAAAATGTCCCCGGTATGGGCCATAATAACGTTTTGGCCCTAAACACTACAGACAATGGTGAAATTCTGGTTTCGCACGGGCCTGTTCATGATATACTTAATCAAGGTAACTCAATTAGTTTCAGGGAAGAGAATGATGTAAATAATATTACAGGTCTGGCTTCTAACAAAGGTGATTATTGGTATGGGTCTGCGACTGGTATCATTTATCATTACCGTAAAGGCCGTATTGTAAAGACCATAGACCTGTCAGAAAGAGGGAGCACCATTTTTTTTATGTCTGTGGACCAAAAGGGTGATGTTTGGTTCTGCCAGGCCCCTACTGATAAGCCACTGGTTGGTGTAACTAAGATAGATGCTAAGGGAGTTATTGTATCCTATGGAAGGGAAAAGGGCTTCGACAGCCGTGTTCTGGTCATTAGAGAAGGAGGGCGAAACGAACTTTATGCAGCAGGTATTGGGACTTCTTCGTATCTATATAAATACAATGAAGCAGGGGATTTCTTCGAGAACAAGAGCTTGCCATTACCGTTCAAGGCAAGTATTAACTTTGAAGTCCATGATATCGCTGTTGATGATAAAGGTATTGTATGGATGGCCTCAACCGATGGACTTTTAAAATACGATACAGAAACAGTCAGAAAAGTAGATCTTGGAGAATTTACACATGGTGAGGTACGTTCCCTAATTACCATGCCCAATGGGGTCCTATGGCTTACCACAGATACCAACGGATTAATCCATCTTGACCCTGAGGGAAATCATGTAGTTTTTGATGAAAAGAGCTATACACCATCAAAAGTAGCGGCCTATCGTTGTTTGGGATTGGATAGTAATTTACAACTTTGGGTAGGTACGGCGGAAGGGTTGGTATATTCATCCCAAACACTTCCAGGTCCATTGGAGACTAAGGTCCCAACCATAAGAAATTTGAACATAGACCATAGAGAGGTGTCAGTTGGTGATGAGATAAAACTGGGTGAAGGGAAAACCATAGAGCTGGAGATGTCAACGGTTACATTCCCGAGTGATGATGTAAATTATCGGTACAAATTATTTGAAAGTAACAGTCCGGCAGATGAAATAGAAGATGTACCTTGGATTACTTCAGAGACCTCGAATATTATCCCAAAGGAACTAACAGCAGGAAATTATAAACTTTGGATACAGGGACAGAAGCAAGGCGGGTATGCATGGAGCAAGCCCAAAGAAGTAATCATTAGGATATTCAAAAAATGGTATGCCACATGGTGGGGTATTCTTCTGTTAGGTGCTTTAGGCCTTCTTTTCTTCTGGTATTTCGCAAGACGATGGTTTTTAAAGCGTATTATTAATTTGCAATCTATTTTAAACCAGAAAGAGATGGAGTTGACATCGAAGACAACAACACTTGTGGATAAGCAAGAGGAGCTAAAAAGCGCAGGTACCAATATCTACCTTTTGCAACGGTTGATACGTCAAATTCCCAAAAATGCTTCGTGGAAAGATACTATGCCCGTTTTAAGGAAACTTGTTGATCTGCCAGTAGGAATCGATGCCTTTGAATTTGCCTTTAAGAAAGGAGAGGATATTACTTATTGGGGTTATAAACAAGATAGCAGCGAGACGGTTATCCGACAAGAAGAATTCAATGAAAAAAATAATCTTGCCAGCTATGTTATAGTGACCGGTAAGCCAATTTCGATTGATGATTATAATGTAGAAGCCTCACAGTATATAAGCGGTAAAAGTAAAAGGGGCTACGCATCGCGTTTGCTTTTGCCTTTTCAACAAAAAAAGGGAACCATGGCAGTATTTTGTGTTTATAACAAAGAAAAGGCCATATTCTCGCAACGCGATTTCACCCTACTACAGATACTGACGTCATTTTTGTCGATTAGTATAGTAGATGAATTAAAATAGATGTTTAAGAGCAGATTCATATCAGGCACGCTGTTTTGTTTGGCAATGCTCCAAGTAAATCTTGGTAATGCCGGTATTACATTTAGAGATACATTGTTGGTTGGTATCCATCAGGATCCACCATTTGTAATCAAGGATACTGAAGGATATTCGGGAGTATCTATCGACCTTTGGGAACATATAGCCAAAGAGATGGAGGTTGCCTTTGAGTACCAAGAATTCAGCGATGTAGTGGGTATTGTTCGTTCCTTGGATTACGATGAGTTGGATCTTACGATCAATCCGATGGCAAATAGCCCAGTTCGACTTGAACGGTTTCAGGTAAGCCAACCCTTCTATATTTCAAGAATAGGGGTTGCAACAACCTCACATAGCCGCAGTCAATTTCAGATTTTTATTTCTAATTTCTTCTCAATTGATTTTTTGAATGTGGTGTTATTTCTACTGATTATTTTATTGAGTTTTGGAACTATTCTGTGGTTTGTTGAAAGGAGAAAGAACAAGTACCAGTTCAGGCCGGGAGTAAAAGGATTGTTCGATGGCTTATGGTGGGCGGCTGTTACGATGACAACGGTTGGTTATGGTGATAAGGCCCCTAAAACGCAATTGGGCAAAACCATTGCGATTGTTTGGATGTTTACTGCCGTCATCATTATTTCTAGTTTTACCGCGACCATTGCTTCAACACTGACAGTTAATACATTGGAGGCAAACATCAATGGTCTTGATGATCTGCAGACTGTTGAACGTATAGGGGTAGTGGGTGCCTCCAATGGTGAAGAGTTCACAATACAACATGGCATGGAACCCTACCAAATATATCGGACACCCTTACAAGCGTTGCGGGCGTTATCTAGAAAGGAAATTGATGTGTTGATTCATGATCAGACCGCCTTGGGTTACTTGATACATACCAATCAACTTGAAGATAAGGTAGACCTTTTGCCACTGACCTTTAGTAAGCAGTATAGAAGCTTTATTATGCCCAGGGCACATCCTCTATTCGATGAGATTAATAAACAACTTATCACTCAGATACAATCCATAGGATGGGACGAGATCTTAACAAAATATAGTCTTCAAGAGTAGTAAGGAGTTTCTGGCAATACACTTGGTACAATTTTCCAGAACAGGAAGGCATTTAAATGAATTAGAAGTAATAGGATATTTTTGATTATCTGACCTAGTGACAATAAATCCCGTAAGTCAATAAAAAGCAGATATCCCACGTTTCATGGTCAAAATCAATATAATCCTGAAAATCAGTGCTCTGCATCTTGTGCTTTATATCTTTGAAAAGTTAGCACGGAATCATTATATTGGCCTAAATATCGAGCATTTACCCTACAATATGAAGTTGAAAATGAATCCAAGCCATGTAAAAAATGGGATTCATTAAATATAAAGACCTGAATTCCCTTAAATAAAAAAAAAATGTCAAAAAATGAGAAAGCTGTAATCAGTTTACACGAAAACCAGGAAGCCGATTCAAAAATCGAAGCAATTAAAAATTTAATTTTCGGTGACAATATACAGGCATATAATTCTGAGTTCGAATCCTTGAAGCAAGACATTCTTGATAAGAAAAAAGTCTTGGAGGATCTAATCGATGAAGTAAGTTCCGAATTGAGAAAATCTATTGATGATGTATCAACTGATGTCAATATAAGAATTACAGACTTGGAAAAAAGCCTTGAAGGTAAAATTGAAAACTTAGAAACGAAAAGTGTTGATAAGGATTTACTTGGTAAGTTACTCATTGATCTGGGCAAGAAAGTTAGTAACAAGTAATTGTACCCAATTCTACTTTAGATGAGTGAAAAGGATAGGTTAGAAATTCTTAAGGACATATTGTTCACTGACGATCGGGAAGATATCGATAAAATTGCCGATCGTATAGAACTTCTGGAACAAGCATATAACGATCGGGAAAAATTTTCTTCTAGGGTAGACCCCATTGTAGAGGCACAGCTCAATGAGTTTACCAAAAGTATTCCACATACCTTGGGCCCTACCATTACAGCTACATTAAAAAAGGAAATTCAAAATCATAAAGATGAGGTTGTAGATGCACTTTATCCGGTGTTGGGTAAAATGGTTAAAAAATATGTGGCTCAGGAAATTAAAATGCTTTCCGAAAAAATAGACAATCAATTAAGTTTTATAACAACTTGGAAGCGAAAGATAAGGGCCTTCTTTGGTGGTAGTAAGGAGAAGGAGCTATTGCTGCACGATTTAGCATCTGAAAAAATAGAACAGGTTTTGTTGATTGAACGTGATTCTGGATTATTGAAAGCAAGTTTTTCCAAAACAAATACCATAGATGAAGAAATGATATCGGGAATGCTCACTGCGATAAAAGCATTTGTTGAAGATGCATTTAATCAGAAAAACCAAGAACTGGAACTTATTGATTATGAGCTTTACAACATCCACATTCAAAGTTTTGTAAATTACTATGTGGCAGTGGTTATTTCTGGAACATATGGTTTAAAAACGAAAAATAGGGTACAGGACATTATCTTCAATTTTTATCATAATTTCATGGAGATGAATTTGGACCTCATCTATACCAGTAGACATCTTGAAAACCCTGTGGACATTATGAGCACTGAATTAATTGAAAAAAAGCTCGCAGAATATTTCGGCCATGCAAAAATCTAGGAAAATTGTTATTCTTGGTCATTTTGGTGTTGGCAAAACTTCGTTGATCAGAAGATTTGTAAGTGATAGCTTTTCAGATAAATACAAGGTCACCATTGGTGTTCATATTACGAAAAAAGTAGTTGAAATTTCAGATGATGAGACTATTTCACTCATTATTTGGGATTTGGAAGGAACTGATGAAGTTCAGATGGTTAGGGATGCCTATTTGCTGGGGACCCATGGCGTTGTATTTGTTTTTGATGTTAGTAGACCCTCTACCTTTCAAGGCATAAATGAAGATTTAATGATTGTTGCTGAAAAAACCCCAAACACTCCTTTGATCTTAGTTGGCAACAAAATAGATTTGGTCATCAATAGTGAACTACAAGGTCTCCTTATTGAGAATAATATCGAGGCAAATTTTCTTACCAGTGCAAAAACCGGGGATTCCGTTAATGAAATGTTCACCCATTTAGCATCACTTTTGAATGACCTTTCTTGAACAATACAGAGAGCAGTACATTAATCAAAACATACAGTTTATTGTAATTGATTTTGATGGCCAAATCCTTGAAAGTGATCAAACTTTTATCAAACTTGGTAAAGGTGATTTTATCTATGACATCCACCCCTTCTTTATCTCCTATACTTCAATTTTGGAATCACAGGAAGAAACAGTAACCTATAACTGTGTTCACATTGAATATCAAGGCAAGGAATTTATAACAGATGTGAAAATGATTAAGAAGGATAGTAGTATTCTTCTTGTTGTTTATGATCTTACAGACCATTATATTACTTACCAAAACATTGCCCAAGCCAGAAATGAATCCATTATAAATTCAGAATTGGTGGTATTACGGAATCTTGAATTAGAAGAACGGGAACGTTTTAAAAATGCATTTATTCGGAATTTTAGCCATGAATTGAGAAATCCGCTTACTGGTATAATCTCCATTACCAATGTTATCGAAGGAACCAATTTGACCAGTGAGCAACTACAAATGGTTAATTTTCTCAAGGAATCAAATTCCAATTTGAAACTCTTGCTAGATGACATCATGAGCCTAAGTATGATCTCTTCTGGAAAATTACAATTGAGGGATAAAGTATTCAACCTTTATGATTTACTACAATTAATTGAGTTTACCTATAAAACAAAAGCTGCCCAAAAATCATTGGAGTTTGTTCTTAATTACGATAAAAGAGTACCAAAACTTGTTGAAGGTGATCGTCTTAGACTTTTTCAAATTATCACGAATTTATTGGACAATGCATTTAAATTCTCAATAAATGGTAAGGTTGTCTTAGACGTTCAGCTCAATCAGAAAAGGGCAAATAAGGTAAGTTTAAGATTTAAGGTATCAGATAATGGGGTAGGAATACCAAAAGAGAAAATAACTTCAATTTTCGAAAGTTTTACACAGTTGGACGCCACAGGCAAACAACAAGGATCTGGTTTGGGATTGTCTATTGTAAAAGGCTTACTTGAACTTATGGATACAACCATCCGCGTTGAATCCAAAGTAGGCGAAGGCTCGGAATTTTACTTTGATTTAACACTTAAGTATCCTTTGGATTTGGCTTCCAAACCAATAATAATCGATACAGCCAAGGCTACCAGCTTAAGTAAAATGGAGGGTGAACGTAAGTTTAAACTGCTTATGGTTGAAGACGATGAACGTGTACAAACCGTGTTGTTCAAGGCTTTGATGGATACAAATCTGTTTTATATTGATTTGGTCAATGATGGCGCATTGGTTTTTGAACAAGTAACTAATAACGCCTACGATGTAATTTTGATGGATGTTGACCTACCCAATATTCCAGGAGACCATCTTACCAAATTAATCCGTGATTTTCCTTTTAAAAACATTAAGAACATCCCGATAATTGGTATTACCGCAAATGCTTTCGAAGAGGATATAAATGACTACTTAAATATAGGAATGAATGCTGTGGTACCTAAACCATTCGATCTTCAGGAACTTATTGAAACCGTTCTAAAGTTCCTCAAGAAATAATCCTTAAATTAATCATAGTTGCTTTCTAAAATCTAACTTCTTGTTTGAATTATTGGAAATACATGTTCTTGCCACACTTTAATATGTAAGAAAAACGCTATTAAATTGTATTTCATCGATTAAATGCTGCACTTAATCGATGGCAAATTCTAAATATAATATTCTTCCTTCCTCTGGGCCACTACTTATTAGATTTACTATGTATTTAAGAAACGAAGTAAAGTAAGGACCTCCAAAAGGTAACCCAATAAATGAGCACATCAATAATAGTAGAGATTTTTTTTGTCGTGAGTGTGATTGTATTTGTCTCAACATTATACATCGTTGTGCCAATTTCATTGGTGAAAAAAAAGGAGCTTTTAAAGGAAAAATCATTTTTTGATAAGAAGATTACTTTATTAAAAAAAAGATGAAATTATTCAAATTGGGAAGCCGATGAGAATTATATGAAATGTTGAAAATAACAATCGGGTAATGCTATGCTAACACTAACCATTGTTTATCCGAGTAGACCATTAGTAAGACTATCGTCTTTTAATGGCTGAAAAAACCAACCATGGTTTTGATAATAATTAAGAGTAATTTAGGTTTTAATTAGTTTGGTTGGTTTAAAGGCCCCGATTTCGGGGCCTTTTTTTAAAATTTAAATTTCAATACTAATGTGGAAAAGAGAACTATTTCTTTCCTCGTCAAATCAGGATGATGGTCTTTAGTAGAAGACTTCTTAATCTAAGACATTTTGTAAAATACAATATGGAAGTTTGCATTCCGAAAGAGAAAAATATTACTATGAAAATGGGGTCAGAGATGGTTGAGGATGAAATGTTTATTGGTTCTGTTTTCTGCAATGTTTTGTCTGGTAGTCAAAAAAAATCGGAAGGCACGCAGCACAATCAAGATATCAAACTACAGAATGAACGATTTGGCATAGCAACAAACCATGAATAAGGACAGTACTTTATTTAGCACGGAATTTTGGTTATGAATAGAAAAGCAAATGGTTATGGTCTTTTGATTCTGTTTGGGATTTTATTAGTCCTTCAGGTTTTAAGTACTGTGTTGTCATAGGACTAAAAGCGTATTTAAATTGTGTTTGTTACGTTCCCCTAAAGGGATGATCTGAAAGAAATTTCTGTTATCCCTTTTACTTTTTATATAACATATGCTGTTGAAAATGGACATTATAGGATGTAAAAAATAGCAGACCTTTTTAATTTTGTACATTTAAAGTAAAGTGAAAAAGTTGAAAATGTCCTTTAGCAAAACTCTTGAATTATTTTTTATTAGCATACTATTGTGCACATGCAACAAAACGGCCAAAGTTGAGAAAGAGATAATAGTAAAAGAGATTGATTTTTCAGGTGATTTAAATACACAAGTTGTATCAGATTTATTGGAGGATCAAGTTGAATTTCAAAACGTTAACCTAGTTAACTGGCAAGAATTTCCTTATGAACCAGAAGTGCGTTTCAAAATAGCTCATAACAACAATCAAATATGGCTAAAATTCTATGTGCAGGAAGAGCATATTCTCGCACATTTCACAGAGACAAATAGTGCTACCCATAAGGACAGTTGTGTTGAGTTTTTTCTAGACCCGCAACAGAATGGTAATTATTATAATTTCGAGTTTAATTGTATTGGCACTACCCATCTTGCTTATGGACCCAATAGAAGTAATCGACAATTCCTGGACCCAGGTTTAATCGATAAAAAAATTCAAATCGCATCTACACTTGGCGAGTTACCTTTTGATGAGAAAACTGGAAGGCATTCATGGGAAATGACCATAATTATTCCGGCGGAAATTTTAATACATGATAATGGTTTAGTACTTAAGGAATTAAAGGGCAATGCCAATTTTTATAAATGTGGGGATAAAACCTCTAAACCACATTATCTGAGCTGGAACCCTGTAGGTACAGCAAACCCGGATTTCCACCAACCGGACTACTTTGGAACCTTGATATTCGAATAATGCATAAAAACCTCTCGATTTTTGTGACATAATTGAGAAAGTAGTTCACCATTATTGAATTAATAATGTGCACGAGCACGTATTTTTGAAATGATTTGCTCGGTAACAAAAAGAACTATACCTTAACAAGATAATATTGTACTATCAATAATAATTCATATAATACTTGACTTGGTAGTTGTACAAGGAAAAAGCTATAATTTCATTTAATATCAACACATTGTAAAAAGTGGGCTATGGCCAGTGCTACTTGTCTAAAATTTTGATTTTTATACCCCTCAATAACTTTGTGTTTGATCCAATGCAAAAGCAAAACACCCATGGCAGATTTTTTCTGGCAAATGACTTTCAAGCAACCATATTTGTTGATAGAATTGAAGAAACCATTAGGCATTTGGCAGTTACCGCAAATGGGATAGTCCATGCTAAACTTTATTACGCTGGTGAAAAGGGATCAATAAAAGTTTGAGGGGATTATGAAAATGATTGGGACTCTGATATTATTAAAAAGATCGGGGGCATTGATAAACGTTAAAAAAGGAGTTATGTCAATGCAATGCCCATTTAAATTGGATACATCAATTACAGTTCAGATTTGATTGTAAATAGATATAAGTTAATACCACGTGCTTACGTATATTAGAACCAATTTTGGAAATGAAGCTGAGCGTGGAAAATGGAGGAAGTAGAAAAGGTTAGAAATAAATAATAATCGAAAAGTTCAAATTGCAATAAACCAACAAAACAGATGGAAAGAAGATCATTTCTTGGAAATAGTTTGGCCTTAGGATTTGCGCCTATTACCTTTTCATACAGTCAAAAGACAAATAATACTGAGGAAGTTGTAATAGAAAGAAACCAACCGGGAAAGCCCCATAAGGGAAAAGTGTTGGCCGCTATTCAACCACATTCCGATGACATACCCATTTTTGCGGGAGGTACCGTTGCCAAACTCATTAAAGAAGGCTATGTAGGATATCTTATTAGGACTAGTAATGATGACCATGCGGGTAGAGGAAGTACAGTGGGTGAGGTGATTAGGAACAATGAAGAGGATAATGATAAAGTAGCAAAAGCTTTAGGATTGAGCAAAGTATTTAATCTGGGGTATCGCAATCACCGGATGGATAATATCAGCATTCAAGAACTTCGCGGACGATTGATTTTTCTCTTTCGATTGCTTAAGGTAGATACCATCATTACCTATGACCCTTGGGGCCATTATGAAGAAAATCCGGACCATTATATTACGGCCAGGGCAGTGGAAGCAGCAAGATGGATGGCTGGAGGAAGATTGGATTATCCAGAGCATATGGAAGCTGGGATAAATCCACATTCGGTAAAGGAAAGATACTATTTCGCGAGAGGCCCCCAACTTGTGAA
>JAAETN010000405.1 GCA_024228355.1 Maribacter sp.
ACCAAGGATATCGCAAAAATAAGGAATGTAATATTCGTGATGAAAGATGGCCAAATCTACAAGAATACCGACTATAATCTTGTTTCTAATTGACAATCTATAAAGCGTTACAGTTTTTGAATATCGACTTAATAGTTTAATACCATAGAACCTTTTCGACACTCATTTCCAAATCATTGGTTTAAAGTACCTTGAATTAATGAAATAATCATTTCTCGTTTCTTGAACGCTCTTTCTCTTAACACCCATTTAAGAAATCCCTGTTCAGATTTATCTATATTTATGCAACTAATCAACTTACCTTAAACCAATGAAAAACTTACTTCCCGTAGTGATGCTGTTCACATCAATCTCCCTAATTGCACAAGAATTTAAAATGGACCTCGTTCAAGATTTAAAGCCTCGAAACATAGGCCCTGCGGGGATGAGTGGTCGTGTTACGGCCATAGATGTTGTACACCGATCACCTGATGTAATGTATGTTGGTACAGCTTCCGGAGGATTATGGAAATCTACTTCCGGAGGAATAAAATGGGAGCCGATTTTTGAGAAGGAATTGACTGCATCAATTGGAGCGGTTGCCATACAACAATCCAACCCTTCCGTAATTTGGGTGGGTACCGGAGAAGGGAACCCAAGAAACAGCCTAAATGGAGGTTTTGGCGTTTACAAATCATTGGACGGTGGCAAGAACTGGAAATCCATGGGCTTGGAAAAAACCCGTCATATTCATAGAATTAAAATTGACCCCATGAATCCCAATACCGTTTATGTCGGAGCAATTGGTTCGCCTTGGGGAGAACATGCTGAAAGAGGAGTATATAAAACAACCGACGGTGGTGAAACTTGGGAGAAAGTACTTTTTGTAAACAATAAAACCGGCGTTGCTGATTTAATTATGGATCCAACAAATCCAAATAAATTGATTGCAGCCATGTGGGAGCACAAACGTGATCCATGGTTTTTTAATTCTGGCGGAAAAGGAAGTGGACTTTATATGACGCATGATGGCGGTAAAAATTGGAAAAAACTTACTGAGGAAGATGGTCTTCCAAAAGGCGATTTAGGAAGAATCGGCATAGCCATTGCCCCAAGCAAGCCTAATGTTATCTATGCACTTGTTGAGGCTAAAAAGAACGCCCTTTACAAATCGGAAGATGGTGGTTTTAAATGGAAAAAAATCAATGATAAAGCCGACATAGGAAACAGACCATTTTATTATTCGGAAATCTATGTGGACCCTCAAAATGAGAATCGAGTTTATTCTGTATTTACTTATGTGAATGTATCACAAGATGGAGGGAAAAACTTTACTGAATTAATGCCAGCATATGGAGTTGATAACGGCGTACACCCCGACCATCACGCTTGGTGGATACATCCTGATAATGGCCAATTTATGGTCAATGGTAATGATGGTGGCCTAAACATAACTCGGGATGGAGGAAAATCATGGAGATTTATTGGCAATTTACCCCTGGCACAGTTCTATCATATAAACACAGATAATGAATACCCCTATAATGTATACGGGGGTATGCAGGATAATGGCTCATGGAGGGG
>JAAETN010000406.1 GCA_024228355.1 Maribacter sp.
GAACAGAAATGGCATGCTTCACATGATGTTTAAACTGGGCATTTGTGCTGAGTCGAACTGGAGAAAGCTACGTGGATTTAACGACCTGGCTAAAGTTATAACTGGGGTTAAATTCAAGGATGGAGTCGAGACAGAATCTGATGATCAGAAAGCCGCTTAATTAAATTTCTTAAACACCAGATTTGACAATAACTCTCATTCATATCTGAATGCCCTTTCGTGTATCGACGACTAATCTGAGTCAATGGTGCTATCTCGCCAGAAGTGCTTCCCTAGCCTTCAGGCGCTTAGTTAACAAATCTGCACGTTCTTTCGAGGCCGCATTTTGCATTAACTCATAGTCTCCGGGTTCAGCACGAAAATAAAGAACCGATGACAGTACGTTCGTGTCAAGGTTGGTCTCTGATCGCGTGATATATTCTCCTTCCGCTCGGTCACTGGTTTTCAGGACAATCTCGCCAGGACCAAACAACTTCTCTCCAGTTTCAGGCCAATCCCCTTCCCAATAGTAGATTAATTTGTCATCGAGAATTTTTGTTGCTCTGCTGTTAAAGCGGGCGAACCGTTTCCCATTCCTCCCCCAAGCATCTCCATTCATTGAAAGCTGTCCATCCTCGTCTCTCCTTGTATGGAGTATAGATACCACTGAACGTTCTATGTCTCGGTTGACCGTTAAAGCATATTGCCACCAATCTCCTTCGAACTCATGGTGTTCCGGGTTGCGCTGTTTTTTGAGCCCGAATAACGAGTAGAAAAGAGTAGCGACAGCTAATCCAATCTCAACGATAAAAGTTTTGAAAAGTACGTCTCTTTCATTCTCAGTTGGTTCTCCAATTCCAAAAAATACAGTGGCCATAGTCATAACTACTATCAGGACAAATAACGCTGTGAAAATATAAAACAAGATCCATCGCATCTTTTGCTTTTGTTTGGAATCCATTTCTATCGATACATTTATCTATTAGTCTTAATTTACTAAATATTTTGCAAAAAATATTATATCCTTATAATCATTATCCCCAACTTCCTTCGGGATTTTAATTTCCATCTTATTTTCTTTGGATATTCCTTCATTACCCGATTTCTCTTCAAGCTTGTTTGAAGGCCCTATCGTATAACAATTTGGCTCAATACCGGCTATTTCCTCAATATTCGTAAAATATGGAAAATGTTCTTTTTTCAATTGTAAGATAACATCAGCATTATTGGTTCCCTGGTTAAGAACACTCCACTCATTTGGAAAATCATGCTGGAGGCTAAAAGCTCTTATAAAACCCGTACTATTAATACTATTTAGTTCGGTAATTAAATTAGTCTCAACCGTATCCTTATAAACTCCATCGTAGTCTGCCGCATAACTGATATGAAATATCACATCCGAAATGGTGTTGTAATCAAATGCCTGTTTAGCTTTAGGCAACGACAATGTCCAGGAGCTGACGGCTCCAGCACCTTCAAAAGGCAAATAACGCTCATCCCTAAAATTTAATTCGAATTGACCAGCATCATTCTGTGCATTGCTGGTTGCAATCATTGCACATCCATTAAAATTGAAATCTATTAAGGCACTGTCTTTATCTGTCCTGATTTTGTTAGTTCCTAAACTCAGTGTAGCACCAATATTAGTGTATGGGCCTACTACACATGGAATGGTTATTCGAACAGACTTTATGATCCGTCTAAAAAACCCGGGATATAGCAAATCAAATGCGGCTTCAGGGATTGAGAAATCAGCACATTCTCCAGTCGTCTTTAACTCCAGAAGTTTGTCTGGAGTAATCTGCAGCATACTGAAATGTTGCGTAATTTCCATTTTTCGTTTATCCGTATCCAAATATTCCTTTTCCAACTGCAGTAATTGCGTCATTAATCTTTCGCCTGATAACAAACCCGCTTTACCGTTATTCCAATTATCGGATTGGATAAATCCTGTATTAAACGTTGTACCATATCGCTCAAATTCAAAAGCCTGCTGCGCCTGCATGGCAAGATCGTTGGCTAAGTTAAAAGCCATGCGATACAATTTTTGCAACTCATTTACCTGAAAAGTGTAGTGTTGGTGATTGGAAAATTTATTCGTATAAAATTCATCCAGTTCCTTATACTGTTCAATATTTGTATTGTGTATTTCCAGATCGAATTCAGCCATGGCAACAGAAATCTCCGAAGCTCTTAGCTGTTCGGCCATTCCTTTTAATTCCTGAGTTGCTGTGTCCAGCTGGAACTGCCATCCCTGTTCACGTCTCTGATGTGATCCTTCCAATCCGGCAAGGATGGCTACATTATCTGCAATTTTAGCAGTAGCGGCTAGAGCATTGGAAAACCCATTTGCAGCGCTACCAAGTTCCTGACCACCATATTTCATGGCAAAGGGGCTGCCCAGCTGTGGGATAAGGAAAAAAGCGGCCGATAATAGCTGAAGCACTCCTTCAGTGATTCGAATCGAGCCGGCAGTCCATTTTGCTACCTGTTCCACATCCTCCCATTCGATCAATCCTTCTTCAATTAACTCTTCATAATATGTTTTTCGCTGTTCAATATTTGTTTTATTTTCCAACAGGCTTGCCTGATTTGTCTGGGCTTGTTCCAATTGCTTCTTTTTGTTCTTTGTTGTTAAAAGCATAATATTTTGTTCATGCCTGCTCCTCAATAATGTCAATTCTTCTCCGTCCCTTTTTTCAATGGCTGTGAATAATGCCCCTCCAAAACTTTGTACTGTCCCGCAAAACTGCTTGGCTTTTTCAATTAGGTAGGAGAATCGATAATTGGGCAACTGGCCACTAATTGTGGCTAAAATTTCGTCAAAAGACATTCCGCCGGCCACCATTCTGGCCAGGAGCGCCGGATCGATTTCGGGTGAAAAAGCGGGCATCTCTTTTTTTACACCGTTGATATCCAGGCAGTTATTTAATTTAATAATACGATCATTCACCCGATCCCAATACTGGATAAAATCTTTGTTATGTGGGAAACAAAAAATTAAATCAACCTCCGTATTAATGTATACCTGCGGGGTTTCAGGTCTTCCCTGCGCTTTATCGGGTTTTTGATCCCCCTTAACCTTATGTATTCCTGTATGTTTTAAAATGTCCTGCATTCCTTTAGTTCTGTCTGAAGCCTTATCAGTGGGGTAAGATATTTTTTCCGATGACTTCAGGTTCGACTTTACCTGATATGAACTGTTTTCCAGGACCCGAAAGGACGAAGAAGACATCCTGCGTTTTTGGGATTCAAAATCGTAATAACCGGGCTTAGCAGATGAATCACGAGAAACCGTAAACAGGTTATAAATAAATTCAGAATTCTCGTTAATATCAATATCTGAATAGGTTAGAACTCTAGTGTCTTTACATTCCCCTACTTTGTCCGGTTTATCACCTAGAATGGATTTTACAATATTATATAAATGTCTCGCCTCGCTGGTACTCTCAGGGGTATACTGTTCGAACAGGTAATCTGCCCAATCCATCAGGTTATCAAGGTATTTCATAACCACATTTTTCTGATAAGCCCCGATACGCAGCCTGGCTATGGCATGGGGATTACCTGGATTACGTTGATACATTTCGATTGCATTAGGATCGCTGTAGATCTCCTGTAGTTTTTGTATGCCAATGTTTCTAAATGCTGCAAACCTCCAGTTCACATCATTTGGAAATGCCAGCTGTTCAAATTTATCCTTTATGGCAGTTGGGTTGTATATATAGCCGTACCACTGATTTGCTTCGCGATATTTTCCAGCAGCATTGAGATGATCCGCAATGCGCATAGGGATATGGAAAAATAGTTCGTAAAAATAATTGCCAAAACTCTGACTGTAATCAATTTGTGTTGAAACATGACGCTGAGTCGTATGATCCAACAGATCATCAATACTCAATGATACTTTATCCCACAGCATTTGGATTTGCTCGGGATTCAGGTTATGACCTTCATTGGTATCCGTAATGCCAGGAGTGGTAAGTTTGGCAACCATATCCAATTGCTGGACTTTATAGTCATTGTTCCCTTCTGCAAACTGGTCGGTACCGTCACTAACGAAGAAATCGGAGAACCCATCGAAATAGGTATTGTATTCTTGGGCAAACGACTGTGATTGTGCTCCACTTATTATTGAAGAAGACTCTTTTTTCTGATCTGCGATCTTAATAAGATTCTCTTCCGAGGTTATTTCATTAATAGGGATATAGTCAATTCGGGGATACAGATAGACCTTACCACTCTTTATTTCCGAGTTTTGATTCTTGAAAAAGAACATTTCGTTTCCACTGGAATCGCCTGTTTTTAGGTTATATCTTGTGCCATCAGACTCAAACGAGAGAACAAACTCCAGCTCGTCAAATCGGACGGTAAATTTTATACTTCGCTGGCCAGGATTCAGGCTTGCTGGAGGCAAACTTTGGCTCGGAGTGGTCGCCGTATGAATAACACGGTCAAATCTGTTAAATGAAAACTCAACATCAAATTCTATCATTCCGATACCAAGAAAATTGAATTTCAATTTGACATCCAAGGTAATGGCATCAATCACGCCCCTTGTATATTTATAAACAGGCTGGAGTGCCTCTTTTTTATCCGTCCATATATAATTCAGTTTCAATATATTTCGATCATCTGTTTTTATTGGATAGGGTTTGCGGTAAACAGTCCTTTCAAATTCCTTTAGAACGTTTTCTCTGATTTCAACACCTCTTTCATTTAGCAAATATTCACCTTCGGATTGCGTGACGTGGCTCTTATATTGCTCAAGCCGTAAGAAGGGATCAGAGGTGCTACTACTTCTAAAATTCAGCTCAATTTGCTGAGGA
>JAAETN010000407.1 GCA_024228355.1 Maribacter sp.
AGAAATCTATTATTCCGCATCAGACACTTCAATTGGATACAAAACCGAAAATCCACAAAGCTTCATCAATAAAAAATATCCGATATTTAATTGGAAAAATCTTTTTGTCACCATTTTATCAAATTCTGAAAATCTACCCACACTTTTGTTAAGAGAGAAACTAACTGATGAACAAACTAATGCAATTGCACATGCTGCTGCCACCTTTGAACCCATACACCATCAACTGAAACAAATCTACAATGAACTAAAAATAGTCAATTCAAATCAGAAGAAAAATATAAAACAATTAAAATCTGCAAAACTACGGTTTGACAAAGCACAGGCTGATGTCGAAAAACACCCGAGGCCACAAACCCTGCTGACCCTTGACAATGCTGAAAGCGAACACGAGCTGGCAATTGAGGAACGAACAACTCTTATCAAAACCAAAAGACGGTTACTAAAAGAGATAAAAGAGCTAAAGGAGTCCACCAAGAATATATTTCTTAATAATGATAAACGGCTACGTGCCAGCATCAAAGACTTTGTGGAAAAAATACTCAATAATATTCTAAATAATCCTGATTTATACATCAATTATCAACAGGCGATTCATGATTTAATGGCAAACGCAACCCAGGAACAACAAAAACATATAATGACTGCCAGAAACAAGTTGGTGGGTTATGGCATTTTGAAAAAAGTGGGTACA
>JAAETN010000408.1 GCA_024228355.1 Maribacter sp.
AACAGCAGAAATATGAAAAAAATCGTCGTGGAAGCTTATCTGATTCGATTTCACCTGAAAATTCGATTTCACCTTCATTTTTCAGGTGAAATCGAATCAGATAAGCTTCCACGACGATTTTTTTCATATTTCTGCCGTTTTACACTACCAGATGCCGAAAATTGATCGACGAGTCTATGGATAGTCTGTTTTGAAAGAAACTTTGCATGTTCCCCATGACGTTTTCGGCATTCGATTTGCACAGATGCAATTCTTCCATTATTTTGATGAAATAATTCCACTATTTTTGCCTTCTCTTGATTGGCATAAAGATAAGACATTTCGCAGGAAAATTGCCATCAATCAGCTGGCCCAACTCTCTACTTTCACGCGCAACAAACTGTTTTGACCATGGTTGCCTGTAGCGCGCGCTATTCCAAATCAAAGTATGCTCAATATTCGGTGCACACCCTGTAAATGTTGTTAAACAAACTAACATTTATTAAACAACATTTATTATAGGCTAAAAGCTTCCAGAATTCAAACATTTTCAAGGAAAAAAATTACGAAAATGCTAAAAAAGCACATTAAAGTGATACGCTGAGCTAAAATTTAGTTGCTATATTTATACCTAAACCCTAGGGGCGGAATCCATTTCTGATGAGACTTTCCATCTCTCGCGCACCGATCACGAGTTCCGGCACCCGGAGTAATATCCATGAAAAACCGAGGTGGCCGTACCCTAAGCCAAAATACTAAAAATGAAGTCTACACATTTTAATAGTTTTTCAAACATTAATTAAACTTTTTCATTAGTTAAATAACTTTTAATAAAAAAAGTTTAATTACTTGGTGTAGAC
>JAAETN010000409.1 GCA_024228355.1 Maribacter sp.
CGCACGTACGGATCTGTGCCGGAGGGGTGGTGAATATGGAAGAAATTCCATATAAATCAACCCTTTACGGCGATTAAATATTAGACCAATCCTCCAAAATCAATTACCATCCCCACCCATGAGAAACAGAACCCACAGGCACCCCAATGCCAATTGATATATAAAAGACATCCATAATTATTAATTCAATATCCACACAAAACCAACCTCCTCCGGGTTAAACCCTTAACAATCAGGTCTGATGTTTCTCAAAATACGGATGTTTTCTAGAAAAGTGATGCTTGCTTTAGCAGATTGAAGTAACCCAGACATACCTGCCCGTGAAGCGGTAGTTTCAGCTTAAGTCTGTGTTTTTTTTTTTTTTTTTGTCTTTTCCGCAGAGGAAGGCACAGCGGACACAGCGGGCGACGCAGTGGTAGAAGGGCGTTGATTCTAGTGTTACCTGGTTTTTACGGCCTATTGGCATTGGGTTGGCTTTGGGGGTTGTTTTTCATTGGTTGGGATTGTAAATGATTTTGGAGGACTAATCTAATATCTTTGGGTGTCCATTATAATTTCAATAATTTTCATAGTTCGTTATATTATCAATATGGGCTCGCTATTTGGCGCTAATTGGCCTTTTTGGCTGCGTTTCAGCCCCATTGTGGTATTTCACTGTTCTTCCAGAGCTTTTCTATATTGTGCACCATGCAATATAGTAACCAGAGCC
>JAAETN010000410.1 GCA_024228355.1 Maribacter sp.
ATTAAACTATTAAGTCGATATTCAAAAACTGTAACGCTTTATAGATTGTCAATTAGAAACAAGATTATAGTCGGTATTCTTGTAGATTTGGCCATCTTTCATCACGAATATTACATTCCTTATTTTTGCGATATCCTTGGTTGGGTCACCTTCTACAGCAATAATATCGGCTAGAAACCCCGTGTTCAATTTACCTAGATTATTAAAATGCAATATTCTGGCATTATCTGATGTAGCCGATTGTAGGACATCGATAGGTTTCATACCATATTCAACCATCATTTGAAGTTCCCTATAATTCGTACCATGTGAAAAAACGCCTACATCACCACCAAAAACAATATCAACCCCAGCTTGAAGGGCTAATTTAAACGAAGCTTTCTTTTTTATTATCCGTTCAGGATCAGGGTCAGTGCCTTTTTTCCAACCATTATATTGTAAGATGGCATCACCTGCAGCCAGCGTTGGGCAAAGGGCCACTCCTTTTTCTTTCATTAACTTAAAAATTTCAAGTGTTCCACCATCTCCATGCTCAATCGTTTCAACGCCAGCCATGATTGACCGTCGCATCCCTTCTGGAGTGCTAGCGTGAGCCACGACATATCGACCGGCACTTTCGGCTGTGGCTACCATGGCCTTAATTTCTTCTAGGAGAAAAGTAGGTTGTGATGGCTCTCCCTTTCCCCATCTATAATCTGAGTAGATTTTTATTAAA
>JAAETN010000411.1 GCA_024228355.1 Maribacter sp.
ATTAACGTGTTTTAACACATTCCTAAAAACACTTTCAAAGCAGATGGAACCCATAACAAACTACTTTATTGATAGGCACAATAGTGGATTTGTTGAAGGGCTTAATAATAAAATAAAAGTGATTAAAAGACGGTGTTATGGTTTAACCAATATCAAACATTTGTTTCAAAGGATTCTACTTGACATGGAGGGTTATTCGTTATTTTCTTGAAAAATCAAGGATTTGCGATTTTTAGGTTTCAGGGCGATTTCCAGTTATTTTCCACACTCAAGATGCATAGTAATTTTTTGAAAAATAACAATATTTATGAAATCGCGAAATCCCAAAGAGCCGTAAAAATCCTCTATTCACTGGGATCCAATAGCATGTCTTCTTTCCAAAATTGATCCTCCTTCGCTTTAATTTTCTCAATAATTTTAGCACATACTGAGGGAGTCACTTTAGTAAACCCTTCTTCCAACTGTAATTTCAAGTTTGATAATGTGAAATTACAGTTTCTAGCGATATGATTCTTAACCACTCCCCAACAGACTTCGATGGGTTGGAGTTCTGGATGATAGGGAGGTGTTCTGACAATTTCATGGCCATACCTTCTAGCGATCTCATCCACTTCATAGATGGGGGGTGGTACTATTTTTTTTAGAATGGTCACTAACTCGGCTTTAAGGCAATCTTTTTCACAGGGAATTTGGTTTTCCATTAACCACGTATATATTTTTTCTTTTGAGCAGATGGGTGTTGGCGGAGAAAATAATGATAATGTCTTATGATAGGATGCATTATCCATAACAATCAATGACGTATGAGGGATGTTCGGGATAAGCTTTTCGGCAAACCATTTCTGAAATAATTCGGCATTCATTTGGCCATGATAATCACCGGTTTTCTGCTTTGACTGAAAAACCAGTTTGGCATCCTTAACCCACCCGTTCGAAGACATGGCGTTGATGATGATGAGTCGTTCACCTTTTCCGGTCGGTTTTTGTACCCAGGGTCCATCATCGTCGGAATACCATATAAAATCGTTGCTATGATTTTTATTAAC
>JAAETN010000412.1 GCA_024228355.1 Maribacter sp.
CGAACTCATTGGTCGATTGAAGTTCTTTAGTTGTGTACGAAGAATGCCTAATTTTATTAAAAGAGTAGAGAGTTGAAAGCCCTTTAATCAATGTGGCATACTGAAATTCATGCAAATAAATTCAGCTAACAAAGCGCTTAACTCGTTCGCAAGCTCACTGGGATGCTCCGCTCGTACCTCGCTTCGCACCCGTTAGCGCAGCGTTATAAGCCAAGGGAGGTATTTATAGTTGCATCACGTAATGTTTGATATTGATGGTACATTGGTACAGTCAAATAAATTTGATAGTGAGTGTTATATACAAGCTGTTTATGAAGTATTAGGTATTCAAATTGATAATGATTGGGCCAAATATGCACACGTCACAGACAGCGGAATACTGGATGAAATTGTAAAACAAAATGGAATTAACAAAAGAAGCATGGGTATACCTCTAGAGGTAAAAAAATGTTTTATCCGCAGAGTCAGGGAACATCTTGTTGATAATCCTGCGCAGGAAGTACCTGGAGCTGCATTATTTGTTGCAAAGTTGAATGAAATGAATAATGTTGTTGTATCAATTGCGACAGGTGGTTGGTATGAAAGTGCAAAGTTAAAGCTCGATTCTGCAGGAATAGATATTCAAAATATTCCTGTTGCATCATCGGACGATCACTATTGCAGAACAGAAATAATGAAAATTGCGCAAAAAAGGGCAGTTGGAAATAGTTTAGGCACAAATACCTATTTTGGCGATGGTGTGTGGGATGAGAAAGCTAGCCATGAACTTGGTTATAACTTTATTAAGGTAGGTGAAAATGATCAGCAAAATAAATGTATTGTTGATTACGGTCGGCCAAATATTGCAATACGGCATATTGGCTTATAACAAGGCAAATCAACCTGACCCTCAGCAGTGGCGCTTGGTTTGTGCTAAAAAAGCCTAGCACAAACCAATCCCCACTACTGGGTCAGGTTATTTGCAACGTTAAATGGAGAAGTAATGATGAGTCAAAAAAATATATACGAAACACCAAAAGCAGATTTATCTATCGAAAAAGGCAGTGATGGATCCAATGAAATTCTTGTTATTGCTAAAAGGCAAAAGGCTCTTCTATATACCTTTC
>JAAETN010000413.1 GCA_024228355.1 Maribacter sp.
CCGCTCATTACCGATAGTACAACTATTAAAGTCATAACTCCTACGGCAACTCCTGCGACCGCGAAAAAGGTGATTTTTTTTCTCCGGAGGTATCTTAGGCTTACAAATAGTTTATACATTTAAATAATTAAATTTCAAAATTAGAATATTTGAAAAATACTATCATAAGGATGCGGACATAAGCAATTAAAAATCAATCTGCATGGTAGTAGAATTATTCTGTTTTGAGTTAGAGGCTGGGTGGTGGTGGCTTGGCAAATATTAAAAAAAGCTTGAAGAAGTTATATTTATATATACAATGACCGATTCGTATAAAATTGAATTTTAAATATTTTTTGAAATTTTTAATGCTGAATTTTACTACTGCCGGTGAATCGCACGGAAAGTGCCTGATTGTAATTGTAAATGGATTTCCAGCAGGGATTCATTTAGATGAATCTGTTATTAATGCTGATTTGAAAAGGCGTCAAGGTGGCTATGGCAGAGGTGGGCGGATGCAGATTGAAAGCGACAAGGTATGTATTTTGTCGGGTACAAGAAAAAATATTACTATTGGAAGTCCCATTTGTTTACAGATAGAGAATAAGGATTACAAAATAGATAAACTGCCTGATGTTACAAGGCCAAGACCGGGGCATGCAGATTTGCCGGGGGTTATTAAGTTCGGTCACAGGGACGCTAGAAATATTCTTGAAAGAGCAAGCGCAAGAGAAACTGCTGCCAGGGTTGCAGCCGGGGCTTTAACAAAAATTCTACTTGCTGAGTTTGGCATAAAAGTTTTGGGTTATGTCAAAGGTATTGGTGGCGTAAATTCAAAAAAAACTATCAAAAATCCGGATGAAATACTGAAGAATAGAAATAAAAGCAAGGTCTATTGTCTTGATAAATTGGCTGAATCAAAAATGATTGAAAAAATCAAGAAGGCCAAGAAGGATGGTGATTCTCTGGGTGGTGTTATTGAAATAATAGCGTTTGGAGTTCCACCTGGGTTGGGCAGTCATGCGCAGTGGGATTTGCGATTAGATGGAATTCTGGCAGGCGCCTTAATGTCAATACAGGCGATAAAGGGGGTTGAGATTGGCCTTGGATTTGATTTTTCGAAAAAATTTGGTTCTCAGGTACATGATGAGATCTTTTATCGCGAACATAAAGGCGTATTTGGCAGGGAGACCAATAATGCTGGCGGAATAGAGGGTGGTATAACAAATGGTGAAGTGATAATTGCAAGGGCTGCTATGAAGCCTATTCCAACCCTTATGAAACCATTAAGATCTGTGGATATAGTGACTAAAAAGCCGGAAAGCGCATCGACGGAGCGATCGGATGTTTGTGCTGTACCTGCTGTATCGGTTATTGGCGAGGCGGCTATAGCTTTTGAGATAGCCAGATGTTTCATGGAAAAATTTGGCGGCGATAGTATCGGCGAAGTAGCCAGGAATTATGAGGGTTACTTGGAGCAAATTCGCATAATTTAATTAATTAATGACAAATACAGTTTTGTCTTGAAAATATAAAATATTCTGATAATCTTGTAAGGTTTCCCAGCTAGCGTAGCTCAACGGCAGAGCAGCTGATTTGTAATCAGCAGGTTGCGGGTTCGAATCCCACCGCTAGCTCATACTATCTTTAATGTTGATTGGCGTGGGCATTTGTAGTTTGTTGGATGTTATGGGGAGGTACCCGAGTGGCCAAAGGGGACAGACTGTAAATCTGTTGGCATA
>JAAETN010000414.1 GCA_024228355.1 Maribacter sp.
AAAAGGAGTACTAATTCCTGAAGAAATCACAATAGTGGGATTCAGTAACGAGCCAACTTCGGCCGTTATGGAGCCTTCATTGACAACTATTGATCAATCCGGTGATGAAATGGGCAAATTAGCCACATCATTATTACTCAAGCAAATCAATGCCAAAGGTGGCATGCCATTAAGTGCAGAGACACTAATCATAAAACCCTCGTTAATAGAGCGTAATTCCACCAAACGAAAAAAACATCAAAATTCTGAATCATGAAAATCACAAAAATCTTATTCTTAATTGCGGCTATAAGCCTTTTCGGTTCTTGTAGAGAAAAGAGTACCCCTACTAAGGAGAAGGACATCCCTCCTCAAGACATGGCCATTGAGCAATTGGCGCTACAACTCATCGAAGCTGAAAAAAACAATCGAATTCCAAGAACGGTAAAAGTAGATGGAGAAATGCACTGGACCAATCAAAAATTTGATTGGACAGAAGGGTTTTTTCCCGGTAGTCTATGGTATTTGTACGAATACACCAAGGATGAAAAATGGAAGGATGCCGCTGAATCATTTCAGGCCATGTTCGAAAACCATAAATATATGACTGCTTATCATGATTTGGGTTTCATCTTCAATTGTTCGTACGGCAAGGGTTATGAACTAACAGAAAACAGTGATTTTGCGGCCGTCATGATTACAGCAGCCGACTCGTTATCCACAAGATTTGATTCTACTATCGGGTGTATTAAAAGTTGGGATGTTGACAAAGGGTGGCAAGCAGAAAGAGGTTGGTTGTTTCCTGTGATCATCGATAATTTGATGAATTTGGAACTCTTGTTCAAGGCGAGCGAACTGACCGGGAATCCAAAGTATAAGACAATTGCCATTGCTCATGCCAACGCAACCTTGAAGAATCATTTTAGGGAAGACCACTCTTCCTATCATGTTGTAGACTACGACCCGGCAACAGGTGATGTCAGAAGTAAGCAAACGGCACAGGGTTTTGCCAACGAGAGTGCTTGGGCAAGAGGGCAGGCTTGGGGTTTGTACGGCTATACGGTATGTTACCGTTACACCAAAGACAAAAAATATCTGGATCAGGCGATAAAAATCGCCCAATTTATTGCGGATAATAAACCAGCAGATGGCATACCCTATTGGGATTATAATGCTGATAAGATACCCAACGAACCTAGGGATGTTTCCGCTGCGGCCATAACTGTTTCCGCCTTAATTGAATTGGATGGTTATACCAAGGATTCATATCTACCACAAATCGATCAAATCCTCAATTCATTGGGATCGGACATCTACACCTCTAAAATTGGTGAAAACCACAATTTTATTTTAAAACACAGTGTGGGTAGCATTCCGCATGGTAATGAAATCGATGTTCCTTTGAACTATGCGGATTATTACTATTTGGAAGCATTAATCCGATACCAAGATCAATTTTAAATCAAAAGGCATTCGGTTAATTTCCTTCGCTATTTCTTTTAAACAAATATTTTGCAATCCCCTTTCTTCTTGCAGCGGTAATGTCAGCCCCATTTGCAATTTTTATCTTTTGAGCAATTAGGGACTAAATTTTTGTTTGCCCTTGGTTCCTTGGTATTGGCACAGCTATTAAATCGAATAGGAATTGTTTTTGAAGAAATCGTTATTTAGTGGAATCGTGATTTCTTTATGAGGAAAGTAGATTGAAATATAGTAAGTAATACAAAGTGTATGACCTAGATCATTTACTATTGGAGCACGAGTTTATAGTTTTATGTTATGCGAAAATAAATGATCATGAAAAGAATACTGTTATTCCTAATCGTTGGCTTTTTTCTACAAGCACCATTAGCTATGGAAGCACAAATATTGGGTAAATTAAAAAAGAAAGTAGAAAAGAAGGTTGAAAAAGAGATTGACAAAGCCTTGGAAGAAGAGAAGGTAGAATCTGTACCCAAAGAAGAGCAAACCAAAGAAGAGCAAACTGGGGAAGAAGAACATGTACAAGCACAAGAACCATCAGCCGACCAAGAACCAAAATTGGTCTGGGTCAAATATGATTTTGTGCCTGGCGATAAGGTTATTTTTGAAGATAACCAAGAGAATGAAGAGAACGGGGAATTCCCATCACGTTGGGATCTTAAGTACGGCACGATAGAGAATGCCGAATTTGGTGGGGAAAAGGTTATCATGTTCAGAGGGGGGCAACCAATGATCATACCTTATTTAAAGAACCCTGAAAAGGATTATCTGCCTGATGTCTTTACTATTGAGTTTGACCTCTATACATCGGACAGAAATGCCTTTACTGTATATTTCTATGATCGAAAAAACCAAAGGCCACCCACTTCATATACGGCTAACTTGAATATTAGAGCGGAATCCATGGAGCTTAGACCGGCAAAAAGTAGTATCCCCGATAAGGGATCCATACAGAACCAATGGGCACATATTTCAATAGCCTATACCAATGGTAAAATGAAGGCGTATATTGATGATACAAGGCTTATTAATATTCCACATCTGGATTTTAACCCAAGCGGCATATCATTGCATGCTTATTTTGCCAATGATACCAAACAATACTATATAAAGAATTTCAGACTTGCCGAAGGAGGAGTAAAATATTATGATAGGTTTGTACAGGATGGTAAGATTGTAGCCAATGGCATACGTTTCGATGTAAACAAAGCCACTCTAAAGCCCGAATCTATGGGTGTTATTAACGAGATATATAAACTTATGTCAAAACACCACGAAATTAATTTCAGCGTTGAAGGTCATACAGATAGTGATGGCGAAAAAAACTTTAACCAGAATTTGTCCGAAGAAAGGGCACTCACTGTTATGAAACAACTCATTGCCATGGGCATCTCCTCAGATCGTTTGATGATCAAAGGTTTTGGGGAAAGTAAACCTATTGATGTTAATGATACCCAAGAAGGCAAAGCCAATAATAGAAGGGTGGAATTTGTAAAAATGACAGAGGCCAAATCCAGATCATGAATTGCTGGGTAAATTATATTCAAATAGAGCTCATCAGTAACAAAGCAAAATGAAAACAATCCTATACACTACTGACTATTCCAAAAACTTGGTTCCCGCATTGAAATTGCCTATAAAATGACGGAACAAATGGGAACCCGATTGGTAGTTGCCCATGTGTTTAATTACCCCACCGTCTTGGGAACCGAATGACTTGATGAACCTTTGCCCCAGACTGAAGAGAATGCCTATAAATTGCACCGATCTAAACTTGAGGAATTTTGCCAGGAACACTTGGGCAATTGGCTTTTGAAAAGTTTGAGCAGTACACCATTGAGTATCTATTTGATGTGGAAAGTAATCAGTTGTATGGCCTGAACGAACCACAAAGTCAGTTTCCATAATCGTTCTTTCTAAAGTCTCTTATCTGCTCCCAAAACTCATAATCCTGATAAAAATTGATTTGTACGTATTTTTTAGTATTAGTTGAACATTATCTTCCCATCCATCCGCCGTCCACCAGAACAATGGATCCATTCATATATGATGATGCTTCAGAGGCGAGAAATACGATTGGTCCAGCAAAATCTAGGGGTGTTCCCCATCTTCCAGCAGGGATTCGTTCTAAGATAGATTT
>JAAETN010000415.1 GCA_024228355.1 Maribacter sp.
ATCAACGATGCAATAGAGGTATTCACAAAAAATGAAGAAGCAATCCTTGAAGGAACTTTTGATGTCTCGCTCTTGGATAAAAGCAAGTATATTGCCCAAATCGATGATATCATAGCCTTGAGCGTTAAAAAGATATATAGGTCTCAAGAGGTACTGGAGAAAGAGATAGCGGGTTACAAAATAATCTCTGATATTTTGGACGTATACACTACAGCTTTGGTAAGGACTAAAGAAAGAGGAGCCTCAAACTATGATAAACTTATGGTCAATACCTTACCTAAGTTCTATCAGCGAACTGAATTACCTTTGTATAATATATTATTGAATACTTGTTGCTATGTGGCAAGCCTTTCTGATAGTGCAGCAGTACATATGCATAATAAGATAATGGGTAAACAACTTTAGAAATCGTAGGTAACTCCGACTCCTAAAATCTGCTTGAATTGTAACCTAGGTTCACCAGGGTCAGTTACAATACCATTAGCATCTACTTGCCGATCAAAAAGAATATCATCATCGTAAATCAAATGGGTACCGATATTGGTAGTGATATATTTGTTCACTTTAAGATCTAGGTTTAATTCCCAGTCAATATCCACATTTCCAAAACTTGATAAATAATCAGTATATAAGCTAAGGTTATTACGCATATTTACATTTTTAGTAATTTCTGTCTCCCATTTATTGGTTATCAGAAAACCGAGTTCTATAAATGAGTTTTCTCCAGGCGTAATGACTTCCCCGTTGGAGTTTAGTAATGCTTTTTTTACACCAAAAGCACCTTTGTCGGCCAATTCCTGGTCCAACACAAAAGTGGCCTTTTGGGTCAATGGAGAAATGTAAAGATTGAATTTTTGGCTTTCAGAGATATATGAGGTACCAGCACCTAAGAAAAAATAACCGGGTGCCATAAATCTAGAAATTGGTGTGGTACGGTCAGGATATTTATAACCGTTGGAAAATTGGGTGTTAAAATTTGCTTTTACTGAATAGTACCAATTACTAATGGTATCTCGTCTATAACCAAAGGTAGAACTAAAACGAAAGGCATCGTCGGTTTTTCGGAGTTTACGACCTTCTTGGGCGTTAAGACCATATTTAACACGTAATATATTATCCCATTTGATATATCTGAATTTGTAATTGCGTTCAAATCTCGCATTCCCTAAGCCTGAGATAGAATTATTACCACCTGCATTCCAATTTACAAAAGCGACCTCACTCAAATTTATTCCCAGACGGTTTATTTTGGTCCAGAATGAAGGCACCCTGAATTTGCTGAATTCCTTAAGTAAGGGCTTTGTTTTGTTAAAGGAAATTACAGGGTTCGTTAAGTTAACCCCTCTGGGTATATATTTTATTTTGACGAGGGTGCGCCGTATTACGACCGTATCTATCACTGTTGAATCAATGGGGCTTTGTTCCGGAATGGAATCCTGGGCCTGTATCGAATTAAAACAGACAAACAAACAAAATACTAAAACCAATTCTCTCAAAATTCTAATGCGTATTAAGTATATTATTAATATGTCTTTTGATTGAGTCAGCGTCAATTCCAGCTAGTTCATGAAGCTCTTCTATAGTACCATGTTCCATGAAATTGTCTTTAATGCCAAGTACATCAATCGGTTTTGAATAACCAACTTCGTTGGCAAATTCCAAAAATGCACTTCCAAATCCGCCAGCTTTGCAGCCATCTTCAATCGTGATAATGTGATTATACTTTTCAAATATCTTCATTAACTGATTGTGGTCCAGTGGTTTTATAAACCTCATATTGTAATGACCAACTTCATGAGGAGCATCCAATTCATCAATCAATTCTATAATTCTATTACCTATATGCCCAATGGAAAGTACTGCGATCTCCTTTCCTTTTTTGACCTCTTGTGAAACTCCAATTTCAATTTTCTTATAGGGTACTTCCCAATTTTGGGTAGCGCCCCGACCTCTTGGATATCTTATGGCGATTGGTTGGTTTAGCCCTAATTGCGCTGTATACATGATGTTACGAAGCTCAACTTCGTTCATGGGGGCAAAAATAATTAAATTGGGAATACATCTCAAATAGGCAATATCGAAGATCCCATGATGGGTAGCACCATCTTGCCCTACGATTCCGGCACGATCTAGGCAAAAAACTACAGCTAAGTTCTGTATGGCTACATCGTGAATGACCTGGTCATAGGCCCTTTGCAAGAAAGTTGAATAAATATTGCAGAAAGGAATCAAACCTTCCGTGGCCATCCCTGCCGATAGGGTGACAGCATGCTGCTCTGCAATCCCAACATCAAATGCTCTTTCTGGTATTTCTTCCATCATGAATTTTAAGGAGCTTCCTGTGGGCATAGCTGGTGTTATACCAACGATATTTGGATTTTTCTTAGCCAAATCAACCAAAGTGTGCCCAAAAACATCTTGATATTTAGGGGGTAATTTTGTTTCGAATTTACCTTGAAGTTCTCCGGTATATTTATCGAATTTACCTGGGGCATGATAAATAACCTGGTTTTCTTCTGCTTTTTTCAGTCCCTTTCCCTTGGTAGTTATGATGTGCAGAAGTTTAGGTCCTGCTACTGACTTTAGTCTTTCCAGTTCAGTGATTAAATCTTTTAGATTATGTCCATCGACAGGTCCGGAATAATCAAAATTCAAGCACTCAAAGATATTTTCATCTTTGGCCTCACCCTTTTTTACATTCGTCAAATATTTTTTCAATGCACCTACGCTGGGATCAATTCCTATTGCATTGTCATTAAGAATAACTAGAATGTTTGCATTGGTTACCCCGGCATGGTTTAATCCTTCGAATGCCATTCCACTCGCTATCGAAGCATCTCCAATCACAGCGATATGGTTTCGTTGGGTGTCACCTTTTAATTGTGCCGCTAGTGCCATGCCCAAAATGGCGGAAATAGAGGTAGAACTATGTCCCGTGCCAAAATCATCGTATTCACTTTCGTTCCTGTTAGGAAATCCACTTAAGCCATTTAATTGACGATTCGTTTCAAAAATGCCCTTTCTCCCCGTTAAAATCTTATGTCCGTATGCCTGGTGGCCTACATCCCAAATAAGCTTGTCTTTCGGTGTGTTGAATACATAATGCAAGGCAATTGTTAATTCCACAACACCTAAACTAGCTCCTAAATGCCCTTCTTTGACTGCTATAATATCAATTATAATGTCTCTTAATTCTTCTGCAAGATGGGGCAATTCTTCTGGTAATAGCTTACGAAGATCGACGGGAAAATCTATATGTTCAAGAAATGAGGTCAAATCATGTTATTAAGCAGCAAAAATAGGTCTTTTAAAAGAGATTACAATTCTTTTCTATTCCACTAAAATTGTATTTTTGACATCATGGTTTTACCCTTCGATGACAAATACTACATGAAGAAGGCCCTTCAAGAGGCTGAGGCCGCTTATGAAAAAGGCGAAGTGCCTATTGGTGCTATTATTGTCATAAATGACAGGATAATAGCTAGAGCACATAATTTAACGGAACAGCTTAATGATGTAACCGCACATGCCGAAATGCAGGCCATCACCGCTGCTGCAAATTTCCTTGGAGGGAAATACCTTCAGAATTGCACCATGTATGTTACCCTCGAACCTTGTCAAATGTGTGCTGGAGCTTTGTATTGGAGCCAATTAGCAAAAATTGTGTATGCAGCCAAAGATCCTGAGAGGGGATGCAGTGTTATGGGGACAAAGCTGCACCCTAAAACAGAAATTTTTGGAGGAATCTTGGAAAACGAAGCTTCAGAATTATTGAAACGTTTTTTTATTGAGAAAAGAAATCTAAACTAAAAGTATCTTTTATACAAAAAACCCTGACGGAAACGTCAGGGTTTTGATACAATCAAGAATACAATATTTTAACTGACAACTTGCACTTGTGCAGCAACCATTCCTTTTCTTCCTTCTTCTTCTACGTATTCTACTTTGTCGCCTTCGTTTAACTCAACACCATTCAACGCTGTTGCGTGAACAAAGATGTCGCTTCCCGTCTCGTCGTTGGTAATGAATCCGTATCCTTTGGATTCATTGAAAAATTTTACTGTACCTGTCATTCTAATTGATATTAAATAATAGATGTTTAGAACACTAATTTATAATTTTTATGGCAGACCTAAATAAAATGGGAGTGAATTCTTATTAATTTCATTGATTTTCAGGCTTTTTATGCTCTTCGCCTCGCATTTTTCGAATGTTTTCCTCTGTCAACATATAGTCCTTCATCTTTTTCCCTTTGCTTTCTTTATATAGAAAAAGGGGCATTGCCAGCAAGAATAGACCAGCGGTGCCAAAACCAATATATTTACGGGCTAGTGACAATTCTTCTTCCTGAATGCTAAAGCCATATATAATCGCACCGATAGACGCCAAAACTATAAGACTTATAATATATTTCATGTGTTTGTTTTTTATTCCTTTGAGCGGTCACATGTAACCTTTGATGATTAGAATAATTATTACCATACATGATAAAAGATTATTCCAATCATGTCGGTTTCATTTTGTAAAAGTAATCAACTTCCGACGGTACGCGGTCAAGAGTTTTGATTTGGAAACAAATCCCAGATATTTGCCATCTTTAATCACGGGTAAATTCCATGCCCCACTATCCTGAAATTTTCGCATTACTTGTTGCATACTATCCTTTTCATAAAAAATATGCTCCGGTGCCGCATGCATAAAAGTCTCAACCGTTGTTGATTCATACAAAGTAGTATCGAACATGAATTCACGAATGTCATCCAAAGAAACTATCCCTATCAGTGAATCTTTTTTATCAATTACTGGAAATATATTTCTTGATGATTTTGATACTACACTGTGCACCATTTCACCTAAAGTGGTTTCAGGATTGACAGGTGTAAAATTCTTTTCAACCACATCATCTAACTGCATTAGCGTCAATACGGTTTGATCCTTATCATGTGTCAATAGAGCTCCTCTTTGTGCCAACTCCCTGGTGTAAATAGTATGATCAACCGCGTTTTTGGTAATTAAATAAGAAATTGAAGCAGTGATCATTAGAGGTACGAACAACTCATAACCACCGGTAATTTCCGCAATAAGGAAAATCGCCGTCAAGGGAGCATGTATTACCCCTGCTATTAAGCCAGCCATTCCAATTAGGGTGAAATTGCTTTCTGAAACATTAAAACCCAAACCAATATTATTAATGACCTTTGCTACCATATTACCCCATGCACTGCCCATTACCATGGTAGGAATGAAAATACCACCAGCACCACCAGCAGCAAAAGTTGTAGTTGTGGCAATGGCTTTAAATACCGTAATACTGAAAAGAAGCAGAATTACAACCCAGATGTTATCAATGTAAGCACTAAAAGGTGTTTCTCCCAAGGCCTTTAAATGGTCGCCTTCCAAAAGGCTATTAATAAAACCGAAACCTTCACCATAAAGTGCAGGGATGAAATAGAGCATGGCTCCAATAGCCAAACCACCAACCAGCAATTTATACTTAGGACTTTTAAGAGGCCTGAACAATTTAAGTATGGCGAAATACATTCGGGTAAAATAAATAGAGATAAAAGCAGTACTTACGCCCAAGGCTACATAAAAAAAGGTGTCCTTAATCTTAAATGTGTGTATTACACTAAAGTCGAAAAGTACTTCGTTGCCCAAAAAGAAATATGAGGTAAGAACCCCGGAAATTGATGCCAATAAAAGGGGAAGCATTGAGATCATGGTCAGGTCCAAACTAAATACCTCTACGGCAAATATGATTGCTGCAATAGGAGATTGGAAAATAGAAGCTATCGCCCCTGCCGATGCACAGGCAATCAATAACGAACGTGTTTTAGCATTTACATGAAATAACCCTCCCAAATTAGAACTTATTGCGGCCCCTGATGCAACGGCAGGGCCCAATAATCCCGTAGAGCCTCCAAACCCAACGGTGAGTGGAGCGGTAATTAATGGGGTCCATATTTTTTTTAATGGGATAATTCCCTTTCTTTTTGATAGTGCAAAAAGAATCGAAGAAATGGCATGCTGTAATTTTTCCCGGTGCACAAATTTAACGTATAAATAAACTAAAGTCAGACCAATTATCGGCAAGATGAAGTGAAGCTCATTGCCTGACAGGACAATTCCTTTTTCAGCCAAAGATTCAATAAAATAGGTAATGTTCTTCAGGGTAACCGCTGCCAAACCAGCAAGGAAGCCCACGATTACGCTCATAATATGGGTAAAGGTCTTGTTAGAGATATGTTTATACCTCCATTTTAAGAATCGTGTAAAATATGTGTTTTTTTGGTTTGGCATTTGTTGATCGATATCTAAAAGTATTAAAAAATCCCGCTGTTATGCGGGATTAATTTTAAGACTTTAAATCAAGTTTCAAATTAAGCTCTTTTAATTGATCATCCTCAATAGGAGCAGGGGCATCTATCATGACATCACGGCCGCTATTGTTTTTGGGGAAGGCGATAAAATCTCGAATGGTTTCCTGACCTCCAAGTATAGAGACCAAACGATCTAAACCAAATGCAATTCCCCCATGAGGTGGAGCTCCATATTGGAAAGCGTCCATTAGAAAACCAAATTGTGCTTTTGCTTCTTCGGGAGTAAAGCCTAAATGTTTGAACATCGTGCCTTGAATTTCCTTATCATGTATTCTAATGGATCCACCACCAATTTCATTGCCATTCAACACCAAATCATAGGCGTTGGCTCTGACTTTGCCAGGGTCGGTTTCCAAAAGTTCCATCTGTCCAGGTTTAGGTGATGTAAAAGGATGGTGCATGGCATGGTAACGCCCTGTTTCCTCATCCAGTTCCAGCAATGGGAAATCAATTACCCATAGCGGTGCAAATTCATTGTTTTTTCTTAAGCCTAATCGTTCTGCAAGCTCCATACGCAGAGCACTTAATTGTCCCCTAGTCTGGTCGGCATCTCCAGATAACACACATATCAGATCACCTGCTTTTGCACCTGTGGTATTTGCCCAATTGGATAAATCCTCTTGGTCATAAAACTTATCAACCGATGATTTAAAAGTACCATCTTCGTTACACTTTACATATACCATCCCCTTTGCACCCACCTGTGGTCTTCGTACCCAATCAACAAGAGCATCGATTTCTTTACGAGTATATGAAGCTCCACCAGGCACTGCAATTCCTACAACCAATTCGGCCGAATTGAAGACATTGAATTCTTTATGTTGTGCTAAAGCATTTAATTCCCCAAATTCCATCCCAAAACGAATATCAGGCTTATCATTGCCGTATTTGACCAATGCCTCATCAAAGGTCATTCTAGGGAATGCTGCAGTTTCAACTCCTTTGATTTCCTTTAAAAGATGCCGCGTCAATCCTTCAAAGGCATTAAGAATATCGTCCTGTTCAACAAACGCCATTTCACAGTCAATCTGCGTAAATTCAGGTTGTCTGTCTGCACGTAGATCTTCATCCCTAAAACACTTTACAATTTGAAAGTATTTATCCATGCCACCAACCATTAATAGTTGTTTAAAGGTTTGTGGGGATTGGGGTAAGGCATAAAACTCCCCTTCGTTCATCCTACTGGGTACCACAAAATCCCGGGCACCTTCAGGAGTAGATTTTATAAGAAATGGTGTTTCTACTTCAATGAAACCTTCGTTTGAAAGATAATTTCGGACCTCCCTGGTCACTTTGCTCCTGAAAATCAAATTCTCTTTTACCGGATTTCTTCTTATATCGAGATAGCGGTATTTCATACGCAGATCCTCGCCGCCATCAGTTTTGTCCTCAATAGTGAAAGGTGGCGTTTTAGAACTATTTAGAACAGTAAGTTCTTGAACCAATACCTCAATATTACCTGTTGGCATACTAGGATTCTTGGAGGCCCTTTCGATTACTTTACCTTTAATCTGAACAACAAATTCGCGTCCGAGATTTCTGCCTTGTTCCAAAAGTTCCATTGAGCTTCTTTCCTCATCAAATATCAATTGGGTTATGCCATAACGATCTCGTAAATCTATCCAAACCACAAAACCTTTGTCCCTTGTTTTTTGAACCCAACCAGCTAGGGTTACTTCTTTATTGATATGGGATTCTGTTAATTCACCACAAGTATGACTTCTGTACATGGTCTTATTTCGAGAAATTATAAGGCGCAAAGGTAAGAAGTCTAGGGGTAAGCTGAAAAAATATATAATATAATCCAGTAAAAGTTTTCAATTGTTTGTTTTCAAGAAGGAAAAATAATTATATTAGTAAAATATTATATATTCCATACTTTAATGAACCTAAAAATATGAATTATGAAAAAAATGTACTTTAAAAATGCATATTTGTTAATTCTTTTATTGGTTCCTATTTTATTATCTGCCCAACAAACAATCACGGGTAATGTTACAGATGGTACTATTGGTGGCCCGATTCCCGGAGCTGATGTTATTGAAAAAGGGACCAATAATGGGACCATTACCGACTTTGATGGGGCTTTCACTATAACTGTGGCCAATTTACCTACAATCTTGGTGTTTGCTTCATTGGGATTTGAATCAACTGAAATATCGGTTTCATCAACAGAACAGCTTACCGTATCTCTTGTTGAATCTTCGGAACAGTTGGATGAGGTTGTAATTACAGGTCTTGCAACTTCTATTAAGCGGACTAATTCGGCCAATGCCATAGCCTCTGTTAATGCTGATGATTTAGCAGGTAGAACACCACCCCAAACGTTGGACGGTGCCTTATCGGGTAAGATTGTTGGGGCTTTGGTGAATTCCAATTCAGGTGCTCCAGGAGGAGGTTTATCTGTTAAATTTAGGGGGATTACGTCCATTAATGGTAATTCACAACCCTTGTATATTATCGATGGTGTATATATTGATAATAGTAGCGTGTTTTCATCTGGATTAAATGACGTTTCTGGTGCTTCCTCTGGAGGTGCAAGCGCCAATAGTAACCAGGACAATGCTTCTAACCGTATTTCGGATATAAATCCAGAAGATATTGAGAGAGTAGAAATATTAAAGGGTGCTTCGGCATCAGCTATTTATGGTGCTCGGGGTGCCGCAGGTGTAATCATAATTACAACCAAAAGGGGTAAAGAAGGAAAAACTGTAATTGGTTTCACACAATCTGTAGGCTTTAATGAAGCATTAAACTTGCAAGGTCAGCGTGACTGGACATCCGACTTAGCTGAAAGTGAATTTGGCGAAGGTGCTCTTTATTCTGCTGCAGAATCGGCAGGAAGATTGCGTGATTATGAAAAAGAGCTGTTTGGCGAAAAAGGATTTATAACCAATACAAACGTAAGCATGTCGGGAGGAAATGAGAAAACCACATTCTTTGCGGGATTTACACGAAATCAAGAAGATGGCATTGTTAAAAATACTGGCTATGATAAATCCTCAGTAAGGTTAAATTTAGATCATAAATTCACGGATGACATAAAAATTTCTTTAGCTACAAATTATATAAATTCGTCAGCCGATAGGGGGTTCTTCAACAATGACAATACAGGAACAACCTTAGGGGTGGCGCTCACTGCAACTAGGCCATGGGATTATTTACTACCTGATGAAAATGGCAATTATCCCGATCATCCCAATAATTCATCCAATCCTTTACAAACTAGGGATTTGATGACTAATAATGAGCGCACGCATCGATTTATTACCGGTGGTAGTCTGGATATTAATTTACTTCAAGTGGCTAATCAAAGCTTAAAATTTGTCGCAAAAGCAGGAGTAGATCATTATACACTTACAGGAACGGTGATTTTTCCCAAAGAGTTGCAATTTCAAAGGCCTGATCAAGGAGGATTAAATGGAGTCTCCGCAATATCAACAACGACAAACACAAACGCTAATTATTCTGCTTTTTTGGTACATAATTATAGAACAAACAACAATATGAATTTTACAACACAGGCCGGTATGACCAACCAACAATTTTCTCAGAATATTGTTAGAATTTTGGCTTCAGATCTTATCGCATCTGAAACAAATGTTGATCAGGCCGCCAATGTAAGTTCGGATCAAGTAAGGTTAGAACAAGAGGATTTCGGTTTTTTTGTGCAGGAAGAGGTCAATTTTCAGGATAAATTAATTGCTACCCTCGGTATTAGGGGAGATAAATCAACCAATAATGGAGATATCAACGAATACTTTTACTATCCGAAAGGGTCAATAGCAGCTAATTTGCACAATTTTGGACTTTGGGATGAAAATGATGTCTTTAATAGATTTAAGGTTCGTGCTGCCTATGGGGAAGCAGGTACTTTTGCAGCCTTTGGTTCATTATTTACAGTATTCACAAACACCTTAATAGATAATAACGTAGGAATTATTGTTCCAACAACCAGAGGTAATTCTTCATTATTGCCAGAAAAACAAAAAGAACTGGAAATAGGTTTTGACGCTGGATTTTTTAATAATCGCGTAGCTCTGGAAGTTACTTATTATGATAAGGACGTGGAGGATCTGTTATTGCGGGCCGATTTTGCAACATCAACGGGCTTTTCATTTGAATGGAAAAATGCTGGTGAACTTCAAAACACAGGATGGGAAATAGGATTAAATGTAAATGCTTTTGATAATGAAGACTTTAGTTGGGATTCTGGAATTAGTTGGTATAAAAATAAGTCGGAAATGACCAAATTAGATGTTCCTTCATTTAATACTGGTGGTTTTGGAAATAGTTTAGGTCAATTTCAAATCGAAGAAGGAAAAAGTGTTACACAGATAGTCGGGACCACGGGTCCAGATACTCCGGTAACTGTTTTAGGTGATGCAGAACCTGATTTCCAAATATCATTCAATAATGATTTTCGCTATAAAGACTTCACATTGTCATTTTTATGGCATTGGAAAAAAGGCGGTGATAATATTAATTTAACGAAATTATTGTCCGATTTTGGAGGAACCAGTGCTGATTTCGATGGATTTGATGTAGATCCTGATGGGCAAATCAGGAATGGTGACTATAGAATTTCCAATGGCCTTTTTGCCGGAAATGCACGGCCATTTGTTGAAGACGCATCTTACTTGAGGTTAAGGGAAATTGGATTGTATTATAGAATTCCAACAACTACTTTGGACCAATGGTTTAGTGGTGTTGTATCAGATGTGAAAATAGGATTTTCTGGAAAGAACTTAATCAACATTTTTGATTATAATAGTTATGATCCAGAAGTTTCCAACTTTGGAGGGACCGGTTTATCAACAGGAGTTGAGGTTACGCCTTTTCCATCATCTAAAAGATATATGTTCCATTTATCGGTTCAATTTTAATATTAAAAAAACAAACATGAAAAATATTAGAAAGTTCAGGATACTAATTATTGCAATTGGGTTTGTAACGGTTACCTCATGTACGTTGGATGGTGGTGAAAGTTTAAATGGAGCAAGTACTTCTTCAATTTCCGACGATTTGTCGAGGGGGGAATTACCGCAAGCTGTTGCGGGTATACTTTCGGATATGAGAGATCGTTTAAACACTCAAGTGGATGTACAAAGTATATTTGGTAGGGAATATTACTATTTTACCAGTTCGGATCCTCGTTTTGAGGGAGATGTTGTAACCGGGAATTTAAATAACGAAACCTTTTATACTACAACGCCTTGGGCTACAAGATATGCGGCCATAAAAGAAGCTAATTTGGCATTATCGGGATTGGCCAATACGACTTCCGATTTTTCTATGGAAGAAATTTCGGCAACAAGAGGGTTGATAAATACCCTTATGGCCCATGAACTATTAATGGTGACTAATAATCAGTACACTAATGGAATTAGAATTGACGTTGCCGACCCCGATAATTTAGGACCGCTTGTTGGTTCTGATGAGGCCTTAACTGCCATAGCCGGTCTTTTATCTGGAGCTGCTACTGATCTGGCCGCAGGGGGAGCAAGTTTTCCATTTGATATAGCTGCATTAGGAACTCCTGATAGTTTTTTGGAAATTAACAAAGCATTAACCGCAAGAGTTGAAGCCTATAGGAGTAATTATTCGGAAGTGTTGTCGGCATTAGGAGATTCTTTTATGGATATGTCTGGAAGTTTGACAGCTGGTTTTTATCACACATTCTCCCTATCCGGTGCTGATTTACCCAACCCTCTTTTTATTGCACAAAATCAAGAAGCAAATGTCAGAGTTGCACATTCCAGTTTTTTGGGAGATGCTGAAGCAGGCGATACAAGAACCAATAAAGTAACGTTAAGAGATACGCCTAGGGAAGCTTCCGGTTTGGTTGGAACCCATGATGTTTGGATATATCAATCTCTTACAGATAGCGCACCGATTATTAGAAATGAAGAATTGATTTTATTATATGCGGAAGCCAATATGGCATCAAACCCTTCTGAGTCTGTAATAGCAATTAATGTCATTAGAAATGCTGCCGGGTTAGCTGATTATGCTGGGGCACAAACTGCTGGGGCCTTGGAAGATGAAATTCTTTTTCAAAGGCGATATTCGCTGTTCGGAGAAAGTCATAGATGGATTGATTTGAGGAGATTTGATAGAATTGATGAATTGCCCAACGATAGGGCGGGTGATATGGTACCTTTAGCAGTCCCAATTCCAAAAGATGATGACAATTAATAGCTAAGTCATAAAAAACCTCAACATACGTTGAGGTTTTTTTATGTGCTATCGTTATATTATGCTGCGGCCTCTAATTTATCACTTGCAGCTTTTGCATTGCCCTTACTACGCCATCTTTTAATTGTTATTTTCATCCTATAAGATATATTGAATAGAACCGGAACTATGATCAAGGTCAGGAATGTAGCAACAATAAGCCCATATATCACGGTCCATGCCAATGGTCCCCAAAAAACAACATTGTCACCACCAATATAGATTTTAGGGTCAAATTCTGAGAACAATGAGAAGAAGTCTATGTTCAATCCTATGGCAAGTGGAATAAGCCCAAGTACTGTGGTAATTGCAGTTAGCAGCACTGGTCGTAGTCTTGCCTTACCGCCTTTTACAATGGCTTCTGTTACTTGTTCCCTAGTTAATAATTCGTCATCAGCAAGATTTAAATTCAACATTTTACGGTCAATGAGAATTTGGGTATAATCCAACAATACCACCCCATTATTCACCACGATTCCAGCCAAAGAGATAATACCCATCATGGTCATCATAATAACGAATGCGTTTCCTGTAATCATCAATCCACCGAATACGCCAATAAAACTTAAAAAGATGGCAATCATAATAATAATCGGCTTTGAAATTCCGCTGAATTGGAAAATCAATATCAACATGATTAAACTTAACCCGGAGAAAAATGCACCTACCAAGAATTGCATTTGTTTGTTCTGTTCTTCGATCTGGCCAGTATAATCTATCTTTATATCCGGAGGTAGGTTTTTAAACTCCTCCATTTCCTTTTGAATTTCAGAAACAATGGCCGCAGCATCACTGAATCCTGGTTTCAATTGCGAATAAACCGTAACAACACGCTCATTACTGGCATGTTTAATAGCACTAAAGGAAGAAGTGTTGCGTTGGGAAGCCACTGCTGAAACAGGAATTTCCTTTATCTTTCCTGTGGCAGCATCCCTGAAAATGATGTTTTGATTAAATAAAGCACTTGTATTGTAGCGCAAATCTTCATTGAATCTAACATTTATGTCATAATCCTCCCCTTCTTTTTTATAAACTCCTGCTTTTTCACCAAATAGGGAACGTCTTAATTGTGTTCCTACTTGACCTGCAGAAACGCCCAATTCGCCAGCTTTTTCACGGTCAACAACGACCTCCATTGCAGGTTTGCTCTTGTTCACGTCTATTTTCAATTCTTCGATTCCCGCGATATTCTTGCTATTGATGAAATTGCGCATATCTTCAGCGGTATTGATGAGTTGATCATAATCCTTACCTTCAATTTCAATATTTATTGGATAACCAGCGGATGGTCCATCGGCATTTTTTTCTACGGAAATTGCAACACCAGGATAAATACCAGTCAAAGCATTTTGGATATTCTGTCTTAATTCCTCAGTATCCCTACCACCTCTATGTTTGAATTCGCGCATAGATACTGTAATTTTTCCGCGATGTGGCATTTCTGCTGCAGACCCACCATCGGTAAACGGGTTTCCAGCGCCTTCACCAACCTGTGAAACAGCGGATTCTACTAAGTAGTTGAAATCACCTTTTTTGTACTTATCCTCATTGATAACGGCATAAACGCGTCTTTCAATATCCAAAGTAAGTTCATTGGTCTTTTCAATTGAAGTTCCTTGGGGGTATTCTATGTATGCATAGATTTCATTAGGCTTGTTATCTGGAAAGAATTCGATTTTAGTCCTACCGCTACCAACAGACATCCCAAAGAGCCCAAAAACGACAAGCAATAATAAAAACATAATTCCGGCGTATAGATAAACATTGCCACCTTTTAAGGCACCTTTCAACAGCTTTTCATAGGCCTCCTCCAAACGGGTCATAACATTTTTCTGGAATTTAACCGCCGCCCCTTTTATAACGTATTTATAAACCCAGAATAATAGGGCAGTCATGATCATAAGAGAACCTAAACCTCTCATTGGGCCTCCAACAATTAAAATGAAAATTCCAAATCCGCCTAAAATAATGCTTAATCGAATCAATTGTTTTAAGGTCAATTCTTTTTCTCCAGTCTCCATAAAACGTGACACTAACATGGAGTTCATGAAAATGGCAACGAATAAGGAAGATCCCAAAACAACAGAAAGTGTAATCGGCATTAATATCATGAACTGACCAAAAATACCTGGCCATAATCCTAGTGGAATAAAAGCCGCTACAGTTGTTGCTGTTGAAATAATAATAGGAAAGGCAATCTCACCAATCCCTTTTTTGGTTGCTTCTTTTCTAGACATGCCTTCGCTCATTAGTCGGTAGACGTTTTCTACAACAACAATTCCATTATCCACAAGCATACCCAGACCCATGATCATTGCAAAAAGAATCATGGTATTTAAAGTATAACCCATAAGCGAGAGGATCATAAATGACATGAACATTGACATCGGTATTGCAAAACCTACAAATAGGGCATTTCGGAATCCGAGGAAAAACATCAATACCGTTACAACTAGGATTATTCCAAAAATAATATTGTTGACAAGGTCTTCAACCTGGTTCAAAGTTCTTTCCGAGGAATCGTTGGCGATTGAGATTATTAAATCGGCTGGATAATAATTCTCTGTTTCTTCCTTTACAAGATCCTTTATTTTATCAGCCGCTGAAATAGCATTTTTACCTGCCCGTTTTTTAATATCGAGCATGACCACATTCTCTCCAAATTCACGAGCGAAGGTAGTTCTGTCTTCTTCGCTGAAGGTTATCTCAGCAATGTCCTTTAGGTAAACGGCACCATTTTCTGATTTTACAACAAATTCATCAAGTTCAACGGGGCTTTCTATTTCTCCCATAATACGAATGTTACGTCGCTGCCCGCTGCTCTTCAAATTTCCTGCAGACATGGTTATATTACCATTGCCAATGGCATTTAAGACGTCTTGAAAACTGATTTTGGCTGCCATCATTCTATGAATATCAACGGCTACTTCAATCTCTTTTTCCTGTGCACCTCGAATATCAACTTCCTTGATTTCAGGAAGATCCTCGATTTCATCTTGTAGGTGCTCCGCAAACTCCTTAAGTCGCTCTGTGGGATAATCCCCAGTAAAACTCACATTCATGATAGGATAGGACTCAGAAATGTTCAGATCAAACACGTTAGGCTCAACTTTGGCATTATTGAAGGTTGGCCAATCTTCACCCGCTTTCTCACCATCAACCTCGTCTTTTACCTTTTGTTTTGCGACCTCGATGGTAATATCTTCGTCAAATTCGACTGTAATAATAGAATAATCCTCTTGGGAAGTTGAGGTAATGTCTACGACATTACTCACATTCTTCAATTTATCCTCGAGTGGGTCGGTTATCAATCTTTCTATATCCTCGGCCGTGTTTCCTGGATATGGAGTACTAATGTATACCTTGGTGTCTACAATCTCAGGAAAGTCCTCCCTGGGCATAGCATTATATGATTTAAACCCTATGTATAAAAAGATGGCGATCATTACATAAATGACCGAAGGATTGTCTATTGCCCAAGAAGAAAGTCTAAATTCCTTATAGGCGTTTTTTAACTGTTTGCTCATGCTCTAAACGTCTTTATTTAAGGATTTTTACTTTTTGACCATCTTTTACGGTTCTTGCACCTTCTTGGATAATGTGATTGCCATCAGTTATTCCCGTTAACACTTCAACAAAACCGTTTTGTGTTTTTCCAGTTGTAATAATAATTCTGGTTACAATTGCTTCATTTTCAGCATTGGGTTCAGAACTTACGTAGGCATATTGTTCACCAGCTGCATTTTCTGAAATAATGCTTTGCGGAATTAGAATGGCATCTGCCTTGGAGTAGTCGTTAAGTCTAACTTTAGCAGTAAGATTGGGTTTAATATTACCATTCTTGTTTGGCACTGGAATTTCTACGCTGAATGATCTATTACTTGGATTGATAAAATTGCCAGTTTCACGAATTTTCGTGTTTACACTATCACCAAGTACCGGGAAGTAGACCACAGCTTCCTTACCCCTTGTAACCTGACCTAAATAGGTTTCAGGAACATCGACCTCTATATACATATTGCTGAGATTCACAATTCGGAATACTTCGGAGCCTTGGCCTGGAGAAACTACCGTGCCCTGGTCTTTGATAACATCATCGATTATACCACTAAAAGGAGCCCTAATTGTAGATTTCCCCAACTGGCTTTGAACTTGTTTCACCGCATTTTCAGCAGCCACGAAATTAGTTTGAGCCTGTAAATACTGTATCTCTGAGCCTATTTTTTGTTCCCAAAGTCTTTTTTGGCGCTCAAAAGTGGTTTTTGCCAATTCAGCTTGTGTTTTCAACTGTTCCAATTGACTTCCAACTCCACCGTCATCTATCTTTGCTAAAATCTGTCCTTTTGAAACACGTTGACCCTCCGTAACATAAACACGCTTTAGCGTACCGGACATTTCAGGATATACCAGTACATTTTGCCTGGTTTGAACAGCACCTTGTAATTCTAGATAATGCAAAAAATTTTGTGCTTGCACAGTTATTGTGGTTACTAGAGGAAGCCTTTCATTACTATCTAAAATCGCAATTACTGAATCTAATTGCTTAGCATCGAATTCAAGTGCCTTTTGTTGCTCAGAAATTTCATTCTTTTTGGCACGTATTGCTTCGAGATTACCTTTGGCTATTAAATCTTCAACAGACTGACCCTGTTCCGATCCACATGCCAAGAGAAGTAAGGCTACTGCTGTTGTGTAAAATATATTTTTCATTGTATGATGTTTAGTTGTCTTTTTGCTTACGACTTGTCGTTTAATATAGTTTCTAGTTCCGTTTTCGTATTGATCACATCTACCATGGATTGCAAATATTCTTGCTGGGCTGTATATAATTGTGTTTGGGCTTGACGAAGATCAAAACTACTCGCTAGTCCCTCGAAATATTTTACCTGGTTTTTATTTTCGATACGTTCTGCCAATCCTAGGTTTTGTTTAGAAGTTTCATACTGTTCTATGGCGAGCAAATAATCACTTTTGGCTCGCTCTAACTGTAATCGTATTTGTTCTTCTGCTTCGGTTAGCTGGGTTTTTGCCTTTTCAAGTGCAATTTTTGCTCTTTGGGTGCCAGCGGATCTTTTAAGGGAACTAAAAATCGGGATATTTAGATCAAAGCCCAAAATTGAGGAGTTATACCAATCAGGAGTACCACTTAAAAAATTGAATGAATCACTGAATGAAGTACTGCCATAGTTAACAAATGCATTTAAAGTTGGAAGCGCTCTACTCTTTGCCAACTTCAATTCCAATGCCCTTTGTTCGTTTAAATTGAGAGCCAATTTATAATCTACGTTGTTTTCCATTGAGAAAGGGGAATCCAACAATCTAAGATCAATTTGTTTTAAAGTTAAATCATCCAAGCTCTCAGATAATTGAGTTGGTGTGTCTATTTCCAACCCCATTATAAGATTAAACATTTGTACTGTTATTTCTTTTAATCTAATGGCATGCTTATATCTTGTCTCTAAAGATGACAATGTAATTTGTAATTGTTCCACACTTTCTTCATCACCCAATCCATTTTCAAATATTTTGGTGGTTTCAAAAAGATTTTTTTCCAAGGTAGCCAAGTCTTTTTCAAGAATCGTAATACTTTCAATCGCCAAAAGGACATTGCCATATGCCTCAACCACCGCTTTCCTAACCTCTAGATTTGTTTTTTCCTTATTATTGGCGCTATAGCGTAAAAAAGTTTTGGTCGCCTGTACGCCAACGATGTAACTTCCGTCAAATATTTGTTGACGAAGGGTTGCGGTGGCAGACGCCTGTTGGGGTTGTCCAAAAGTAATAGGTTGAAACGTTCCCGGTTCACCACCAAAAAACTCTGCCGGAATTAATGATATTGGCTGTTTTAATTGGTTTTGATAACTAATATCCCCACTTATTTGTGGCAGTCCATCTGCAATGGTTTCCCATTTTTGCTTTTGGGCATCAACGATATCACGTTCTGCATTGATGGCACTATAATTATTTTCCAAGGCAAAGGCAATTGCCTCATCCAACGAAAAGATGTTAGGTTGCTCTTGGGATTGGCCAATCGCACAGAGCGATAACATAAAGAGTGATAAAAACTGGATTCTCATCTATTCTTGATTTGAGTTGATTATTTTATTTAATACTTGTCGTCCCTTTGGGGTTATTATTCCTCTTAGATGGTATTCTAAATATTCATCCATTAGACTTACAATTGGGAATTTTGTTACAGGAAAAAATTGATGGTCTTTAATGCTGGTAACACCTGAAAAATATATTCTCGAAACAAAATCGATATTTAAATTATCTCTGTAGATACCTAATTCGATTCCTTTTTTTATATTCTCTACCACACAGTCCTGCATTAATTCATATTGCTTCTTTTTGAGGTTGCCATGTATCTTAGGATAGTACTTCTGAAGCTGATATTGTGGTGAAACCTTTTCGTTTTTTAAATGTAAAAGGGCAAATCGCTTAATCTCATATAACTCCTCAATAGGATTCTTGTGTAGAGAACAAATGTGGTCAATTCCCTCCGAAATTGAACAAAAAAGTTGTTTGGTACATTCCTCTACCAATTTGGTCTTATTGGCAAAATGGCTATAAATAGTCTTTTTGGAAATACCAATTTCTTGCGCTAAATCATCCATTGTCACACTCTTAAACCCTAGATTCAAGAACATGTCAGTTGCCTTATGTAAAATCTTTTCTTTCATCTGCCCAATTCTGTTAAGGGGCAAATATACTTAGGAAACTTTAAAAACCTAAAAAGTTTCCTAAGTTTTACAATTTTTTAACATTGTACATTCTTGAATCCGAACCAAAAGAAGTTCCTAAGCCAAAAGATGTTGAGATTGATTTATTCCGATTCATCCTCGGATTGTTTTTGTTTAACGTATTCTTCAAAGGCCTTTTCACCTTTATCCTCCCAAAACCTGTCATAGTATTTCCAGTTTGAGAAATCACTTTTAAAAGCCTTATTATTTCTTGGCCTGCACCTATGTTTTGATCTTCTTTTACTTCTTTTTGATTTATGATCGCCAAATCCTCCAAAAAGAATCTTTGCTAGAATTAATATACCAAGGGCGTGCCAATAACTTATTTCCCCTAATCCAAATATTTCCGGCATTAGCCAGTTCCATAAGCGCATGGTAATGTATCCGAAGAGCAAAATCAAGGCAATTACTATGATTCCTCCTATTAGCACTTTAAAAAATCCCTTAAAGAAACGTTCTGCCTTCCCTTTTATTCGGTGTTCAATATATTCTGACATTTTATTTTGATTTTAGTTAATACTTCTTTTTGTTTTTAATTCGTTGAAAAGGAGTGAGATCGCACGATGTCGTCTTGACATTAATGTGCCTACTGGAATACCAGTCTCACTAGATACTTCCTTATATGAAAAGCCTTCGAAATCGATGGCAATAATTATATTTTTATAAAGCGGTTTTAAATTCATAATCGCCTTTTTAAGTTCATTTTTCATTTTATCGGAATAGGTGTTGGCCGATTTTCCGTATAAGAGTTCTGTGAATTCTATCAACCTTGTTTCCAACTCCTTTTCAATATCAATTCTTTCCTTTTTGACCCGGTGATTGTCTATGATCTTATTCTTTAATGAATTATAGACAAAACCTGCAATGTTGTTGATTGGAGATAAATTATTGGCCCGAGAGAAAAGTTTTAGTGCTACATCCTGTACGATATCCTCAGCATCCCTATCAGCGGCATTATCAATTTTTGATTTGGCATATGCTCTTAATGAATGATATTCTTCATTAAAGAAAGTTCTTAAATTGTTATAATTGTCTGTTTCCGGACTCATTCAAAAGGCATTAAAAGCATTGCTTCAATATAATAGACGAAGCTTTTCAAAACTATTGCATTTAATATTGTTTTTTTGGACTTATTGTTTTTGAAATGGAACATACATGCAAATTTTGTTAAAATGGATGTATTTTTGTCCAAAACGAGCTACAATGCATTCAATTGAGCATTATCGAAATGAATTTGTCTCTTATTTAGAGAAAAAAACGAATACCAAAGAGCCGGTAAATCTGTATCAACCCATTTCCTATATTTTGGGATTGGGAGGTAAGCGTTTACGACCTGTACTTACCTTAATGACCACGGAAGTTTTTGGTGCTGGATTCCCAAAAGCAATGGATGCCGCCCTGGCAATTGAGGTTTTTCATAATTTTTCCTTGGTCCACGATGATATTATGGATGAAGCCCCGTTAAGAAGGGGCAAACAAACGGTTCACGAAAAGTGGGACTTAAATACGGGAATATTGTCGGGTGATGCAATGCTGATAATGGCATATCAATTATTTGAAAATTACCAGAGCGATATATTTTTTGAATTGGCCCAATTGTTCAGTAAGACAGCTCTGGAAGTTTGTGAGGGCCAGCAGTATGATATAGATTTTGAATCCCGTAATGATGTGACCCTACCTGAGTATTTAAAAATGATTGAGTACAAAACAGCGGTCCTTGTGGGCGCATCAATGAAAATGGGTGGTATTGTTGCCCGGGCATCAATTTACGATCAGGATGGTATTTATGAGTTTGGTAAGAATTTGGGCATAGCCTTTCAATTGCAGGACGACTATTTAGATGCTTTTGGCGATCCAAGATCATTTGGTAAGCAAGTAGGGGGAGACATCATTGAAAATAAGAAGACGATTTTATATTTATTGGCATTGAAGTTGGGCAGTCCTGAACTAAAAAGAAGATTGTTGGATCTATATTCCATTCAACCGCAGAATTCGCTTCAAAAGATAGACACTGTAAAGGAGATATTCATTTCAACAGAATCAGCTAAAGAAACGAAATTGGAAATTCAGAAGTATACTGAGAAAGCTTTCGAAGTTCTAGATGGATTGAAAATTTCTGAAGACAAAAAAGAGTTGCTTAAGAACTTGGGACAAGGTCTAATGATGCGAGAGGTTTAATATGGAGTTTTTTGAAATAAGGATACCTTAAAAAAGGCTCTGCCTTTGCTTTAAAATAATGCCGACCAAAGGGTTAAAAAAACTATATTTAAGATGTGATGTCAAAGAATGCCATTTTAAACAGCTTACTACTTATTATTTCAGTATTCATGATTGCAATTGTTTACAACTGCAAATATTCAATTGAAGAATCTGACTATTTTAAACCCCAAGTTTTGGCTACCCATTTTAATGGTGAACAATTTGTTGGTTCGACTACTTGTATGGAATGTCACAAGGACATTTATTCAACGCATTTAAAAACGGCCCATTACAATACTTCTGCCATTGCCGACTCAAATAGTGTCAAAGGGAGCTTTAAAGAAGGTTCAAACACATTAGATTTAAGGGATGTGGCTTTTGAAATGAAAATACACGAAGATTCACTATATCAACATACAACACTTAAGAATAGAAATGCGATTAAGCCACCTTCAAAATTTGATATTGTGATCGGTTCAGGTGTAAAAGGTCAATCATTCCTTACATGGGAAAATAATGAGCTTTATCAATTACAAGTTTCATACTACACACCTTTAGATGATTGGGTAAATAGCCCTAGTTTCCCCGCATATTCTTATACTAGACCCATAGGCGATGCATGTCTAAAATGTCATGTGACCTTTGCCACGAATATACCCAATACTAATAAAAAAAATATATATGACAGGGAACGTATGTTATATGGTATTGATTGTGAACGATGTCATAGGCCAAGTGAGAAACATGTTGTTTATCATCGAGCTAATCCAGAAGCAAAAGAGGCTAAACATATTCTTAAAATAAAGGATTTGTCAAGACAGCAACGTTTAGATGTATGCGCCCAATGTCATTCAGGATTACGAGAAGAGTTGATTAAAGGCACTCCTTTTTCCTTTCTTGCCGGTGATCGTTTAAATGAGTATTCCCGAAACCATGGTACGGCCAATCCAAATGAAGAGCTGGATGTTCATGGAAATCAATATGGGCTTTTAACCAGCAGTGAATGTTTTAAGCAAACTCCTACAATGGACTGTAATACGTGTCATGATCCCCATAAAAATCAGCGGGGAAATACGGCTTTATTTAATTCTAAATGTATTGCTTGCCATTCTGCCAGTTCTTCTGTCTGTACGGCTGAATCCATGAAAAAGGATATTATGGGCGACAATTGCATTGCTTGTCATATGCCTACAAAAGCTTCCCAGGCAATGCAGGTACAATTGGCACAGGACAGTGTTGAGACCTCATTTAATGTAAGAACCCATTTAATTAAAATATATTCAGAAGAAGAATGGCAAGAATAATGGTTTTTTTCTTTATTTATCCTCAAATGATAATTCCAAATCCAACAAAGGATCTTCAACAATTGTCGTGTCGATCAATTTAGAGGATTCGCTTTTTAAATAAAATAAAGACCCTGCCAAGTTTGGATATTTCTTTTTTATTGGCTCATATTCTGGATTAACAGCATGCTTACCCCATATACCCAACATCAGCTTTAAGCCCTCTTCATTTTCAGGGTACTGCCCTTTATCATCTGTTTCTTTGATCCATTTTTCAAGAATACCGGCATATTTGTTCAATGTTTGTTTATAGTCAGGATCAAGTGCCAGGTTATTTAATTCAAAAGGGTCTTTTTGTATATCGTACAACTCTTCTGAAGGTCTTTGATCAGAAAGAAATTTATCCTGTACCGGATTAAGTTTATTATTGTCATGTAATTCATGCATGATCTGAACAAATTCTATACCATCAACATCCATATAGGTGGGCTGCGTATACGGCCTATCTGTCATAAAGTTTCGGATGTACTTAAATTCTATTGATCGTACTGATCGAATTCGATCTATTGTAAAATCACAACGATCCCTGGTTGATATTACATATTCACGCTTTTCAGAATCGCTAAACATATTTTTACCTTCCATAATTTTAGGTATCTGAATACCTGCCAAAGCCAAAGAACTGGTGCCGAGATCTAGCCCATTGATCAAATCATTATTAATAGAACCAGCAGGAATATTTTCATTACTCTTTGTGAAATCGGCGATAATTAAAGGCACATGCAAACCTCCATCATACAAAAACTGCTTGTTTCGCGTCATTCGCATGCCATGATCAGAAAAGAAGAAAACAATTGTTTTCTCAATTAAATTGTTTTCTCTTAACTTTTTAATGATATCCCCTACTTTTTCATCTGTAATTTGGATTGCATCCAAATGATTTGCGTATTCTTCTATGATTGTAGGATGATCAGGCAGGTAAGGGGGCAGTTTTATTTTTGACCTGTCCACCGGGGTTTTTACATTA
>JAAETN010000416.1 GCA_024228355.1 Maribacter sp.
AGCATCCTGTCTTCGATATCTGCGTCCTACGGCATCTTTTTCATCATAGATAACATTGAGGTCCCATTTAAGATCATCAATAATCTTATGGGCCACTTCTGGGAGTCCGTCTTTTTTAACCAAAGGCAATACCGCGGCTTTGGTAGGTGCCAAAACAGCAGGTAATTTCAATACTGTTCTTGTCGTGCCATTTTTAAGTTCTTCTTCATGTAATGATTTTGAAAAAATGGCCAAGAACATACGGTCCAGACCAATAGAGGTCTCAACCACATAGGGCACATAGTTTTCCTTAAGTTCAGGGTCGAAATATTGTAATTTTTTACCTGAGAATTTCTCGTGTTGACTTAAATCAAAGTCCGTTCTGGAGTGTATGCCTTCGAGCTCCTTAAACCCAAATGGGAACCTAAATTCAATATCGGAAGCAGCATCGGCATAATGGGCCAGTTTCTCATGATCGTGAAAACGGTAATTTTCCTCACCCATACCTAATGACAAATGCCATTTTAGGCGATTTTCCTTCCATTTTTCATACCACTCTTGCTGAGAACCAGGACGAATAAAGAATTGCATTTCCATCTGTTCAAACTCACGCATTCTAAAGATGAACTGTCTGGCGACGATTTCATTCCGAAAGGCTTTCCCCGTTTGCGCGATCCCAAAAGGAATCTTCATACGACCAGTTTTCTGTACATTCAAGAAATTCACAAAAATACCTTGCGCGGTTTCCGGTCTTAAATATAGATCCATTGCACTGTCTGCAGAGGCCCCCAATTTTGTTCCGAACATTAGATTGAACTGCTTAACATCAGTCCAATTCTTAGAACCGGACATAGGACAAGCTATATCCAGCTCCTCAATAAGGCTTTTTACGTCGTCTAAATCCTCATTCTCCAAGGACCTACCCAGTCTTTTTAAGATACCATCTGCCTTTTCTTGGTATTCTACCACTCTTTGGTTGGTGGTTAAAAATTGTTCTTTATCAAAAGTGTCACCGAAACGTTTCGCAGCCTTGGCAACCTCCTTTTCTATCTTTCCTTCAATCTTGGCGACATGATCCTCAACCAAAACATCAGCACGATATCTTTTTTTGGAATCCTTATTATCAATCAAGGGATCGTTAAAAGCATCAACATGGCCAGACGCTTTCCAGGTGGTTGGGTGCATAAAAATGGCAGCATCGATACCAATGATATTCTCATTGAGCTGTACCATGGCTTTCCACCAGTAGTCCCTTATGTTCTTTTTGAGTTCTGCCCCGTTCTGTGCGTAGTCATATACAGCGCTTAATCCATCATATATCTCACTGGACTGGAATACATAACCGTACTCCTTTGCGTGCGAAATCACCTTCTTAAAATCGTCTTCTTGTTTTGCCATTTGGCAAAAATAGAGTTTTACTTATAAAAGCTAATATTATTTCAATTGAAATTCAGTAGAGTCGAGCAATCTTTGATCCTCGAATACATTAAAGGTATATTTGCCTGGCTTTAATGAACCGGCAGGTACGGTGATAGCCGCCAAAACAATTTGCTCCTCGCCCATAAATAAAACAGGAATCCTTTTACTATAGACATTACCCTGTACGATAATGGTATTGGCATTATCCTCAATAACACCCATGTCGGGGCCTAAAAACTGAAAATAAAGCACTTTATCTTTGTTGATCATGGTCAAATCTTCCATGATAGTAATGGCACCCCTTAGCTTTTCAACCACAGAAGCCTTGTTGGTTCTAATAGGTTTCTCACCACGTAATCTATAGCCACTACCTTCAGAATCCTCAACCTTTAAGTAATTCTTGGTTTTAAGCTCTTTATTAAGCTCTAATATTTGTTGACGCTGTAAGGCTTCCGCCTCTGCAATCGAGCTGCTTGCCTTCCTTAATTCCTCGATTTGGGTCTGAGACTCGGCATTCTTCTCAGTAAGAAGCATGTTATTGTATCGTAAGAAATTGTTCTTTAGTTTGAGGCTGTCATTTTTAGATTCAAGTCTTCGAAGTTCAGATTTGAATTCCCTTAATTTTTCTATGGTAAAAGTCAACCTTCCAACAGAATCCAACAATTGTTGAACTTCATATCTGGCACCCTGTATTTCAATTTCGTTGACTTCATTGAGCGCAGAAAGCCTGTCGACATCGGCCTTCATCAATGTAAGGTCCTTTACCAACAATTCTTTTTCCTGCTCCAAGAAACTGATTTGGGTATTGGATTGGGCATAGCTATAATAAAAAGCTATTAATATTCCAATAATCACAGCAACCAAAGCAACAAGAATAATCTTGTAATTGAATTTATTATCTTGTGCGTCCATCAATCTCGTTCGGCTTTAAGTAGGTTATTAAAACTTAAGATTCGTTGTACTCTAAGCTATCAAATATACTAAATGATCTCAACTCGATCCTGCTACCTAAGGTGTGTTTTGGATGTAATGCACGTTTAAATAGAGGAGAGTATCACCTATGTACCGTTTGTCGAAACCATTTGCCACTCACCGATTACACTTTTAACGCAGAAAATGCCGTTGACCGTATTTTTTTTGGACGAAATACAATTAAAAAGGCAAATTCTTTTCTTTTTTTCATCGAAAAAGGCATCGTAAAAAACCTGATTCACCATTTAAAGTACAAGAATCAGGAGCAAATTGGGACATTCTTGGGCGATTGGCATGGTCAGATAATTGCAGAGAACAACTACATTGATAATATAGATTTTGTTATTCCGGTTCCGTTACATCGCAAAAAGTTGAAAAAACGCGGGTATAACCAGGTTTCAGCATTTGGTAAACGACTCGCACATCATTTAAAAGCTGAATTCCTTGAAAACGGACTAATAAAAACGGCCAATACTAAAACGCAGACTAAAAAAGGCAGAATTGGTCGTTGGCACAAAAATAAAGCACTTTATATAGTAAATGATCCTTTTCTACTTGAGAACAAGAATATTCTCTTAATCGATGATGTAATTACCACAGGGGCCACGATGGAAATCTGCGCAAACACCCTACTTCAAGCCAAAGGAGTAACAATCTATATTACGAGTATGGCCATTGTACCATTAACTTAGAATAGTCCTTATCTTTAATGGAATGAATAACCTTTATGCAATGTTAATTCTTGAATACAATTTCCAAATTATGTGTTACTTTGTCCCATAGATTGATAAATTGATGTTCAAACGCTTTTTCTCATACATTTTCCTCTTTTTAATGGTTGCAGCATTGATGCAATGTGCGAGAAGGGGAAGACCCTCCGGAGGTCCCAAGGATCTAACCCCACCAATATTGTTAAAAGCAGAACCAGACAATATGACCATCAATTTCAAGGAGACTAAAATAAGGCTCTATTTTGATGAATTGGTGAAGTTGAAAGATGTTCAAGAACAACTCATTGTTTCACCTCCGTTGAAATATCAACCTGTGATAACCCCCCAAGGAGGGGCGAATAAATTCATTGAAATCAATATAAAAGATACGCTCCAAGAGAATACGACCTATACCTTAAATTTTGGACAAAGCATTGTTGACAATAATGAGGGTAATCCCAATAGTTTTCTGACCTATGTTTTTTCTACTGGCAGTTATATTGATTCATTGGAAGTTAAAGGTGCCGTAAAGGATGCATTTAATCAAAAAGTAGATGAATTCGTAAGCGTTCTGCTTTATGAAATCGATACTGCCTATACAGATTCAACCATATTTGAAAGACCTCCCAATTATATTACCAACACCTTGGACAGTGCTGTCATCTTTACACTTAGTAACCTAAAGGAGGGCAAATATGCCATGTTCGCACTTAAGGATGCCTCAAAAAATAATATGTTCGATCAGAACACCGATAAAATTGCTTTTCTCCAGGATACGATTTCAGTACCAACAGATTCAACCTTTCTGTTGAACTTGTTCAAGGAAATCCCCGATTACAAAATACCAGTACCTAGTTTTGCCGCTTCCAACAAAATAATATTTGGGTATTATGGCGATGGAAAAGATATTGAAATTACTAATTTGTCGGTTTTGCCCGATACTGTTAGAACCACAATTATCAAGGAGCGTGAAAAAGATACTTTGAATTATTGGTTTACCCCTTTTGAAATGGATTCCTTGGTTTTCACGGTAAAAAATGAAACCCTACAAGTGATTGATTCATTCACGGTAAAAAACAGAAAATTAGGAGCCGATTCGCTAATATTGAAACCTAGTCAAAATAGGACATTGAGTTTTACTGAACCCTTCAATATCGAGGCAAATACACCTTTGGTGCATATAGATTCCACCAAAATAGGTCTTATGAACAAGGATTCCATCGCGGTTGATTTTACCGTTAAGTTGGATAGTATTGGGAATAAGGCGGATTTTGAGTTTAACATTGAGCCTAATGAAAACTTTCAATTGGAACTATTACCTGGTGCGATTACCGACTTCTTTGGTAACGAAAACGACACGCTGATTATACGATTGGGTACAAAAAGCTTTGCCGATTATGGTAATCTTAGAATGACCATTACAACAGCCATGGGAAATTATCCGTTGATTATACAGTTGACAGATGAAAAAGGGGAAACCAAACAGGAAATCTATGCCAAGGAACCCCAGGCTATTGAATTCAATAATATAGATCCTTCAAAATATAGAATACGTGTGATTTTCGATACTAATGGCAATGGCCAATGGGATACCGGGAATTATCTAAAACGAATCCAGCCTGAAAGGGTTACCTATTATCCAGATGTAATAGAAATGCGCGCCAATTGGGAGAAAAATGAGACCTTTATAATTTCAAATTAAATTCATCCCCATCTTCTAGAAATTTGAGTTTATTCCTCGTACTTTTTATATGTTCTTTATCCAAGGTTGCATAAAGAACTGTTTCATCTTCGGAAAACACCAGCTGTTCCCCTAAGCAATCATACACAGCGGAATGCCCAGAATATATATAACCTGCTTCATCCTGACCACAGCGATTAACCCCAATACAATAAGACATATTTTCTATGGCACGCGCTTTTAGGAGCGTATCCCAAGCTGTCACTCGAGGTGTGGGCCAATTAGCCACATAAATCAACACATCATAATCCTGCGTATTCCTTGCCCATACCGGAAACCTTAAATCGTAGCAAATCATAGGATTGATCCTGAAACCTTTATAATTGACGATTAAGTGGCTGTTGCCTGCTTTATAAACTTGGTCTTCTCCTGCTAAGGTAAAGGTATGTCGCTTGTCGTATTGGGAAAGACTACCATCAGGTTCCGCAAAAAATAATCGGTTTGTATATGAATTATCTTCAAAAAAAGGGATGCTTCCAATAATTGCCGCTCCTGTTTTATTGGCTTCTTCAAGCATCCAATCCACAGTGTTTTGCCCTTCTGTAATATCAATACTTTGGGGTGTCATGGTAAACCCAGTATTGAACATTTCAGGTAATATGATCAAATCAACTAACTTGGTCAAAGCGGCTATTTTCTTTGAAAGCTGGGCTCTATTCGCTTTGGGATTTTCCCAGATTAGGCTTGTCTGAACCAAGGCTACATTGAGGGTTTGACGTTTCATAAATTAATCAAAATAAACTTTTGCCGTATTGTCAATAATCATGGTATATAACTGTCGTATTTGGGAACCTAGAATTCTATCCTCAGACAATTCTGGTAGATCATCAATCTTGAAAAATGCAGCACCTGCCATATCAAAGCCATGTTCCATATTTCCTCCTACTATTTTGCATAAAAAAACCAATTTGTATACATAAAAAGGTTGGGGAGGGTGCGGATGCATTCGTTTGTCAAAAACTGCCAATAGTCTATCCGCAGTGCAATTCAGTCCTGTTTCCTCTTCAATTTCCTTTACCACCACTTCTGAAGGGCTATATCCAATATCTGCCCACCCCCCTGGGATGGTCCATTTACCATCAATCTGCTCCTTGGCCAAAAGAATCTCCTTTTTGTCGTTCAAAACAATACCCCTAACATCGACCTTTACCGTGGGATAGTCATTTTCAGGTAAAAAAAAGTCATTAATAACTTTTAGCGGTTGGTTAGAAACGTTGCTCAACAGTTTTAAGCCTATTTCTTGAAGTTCCTCATAGCGCTCACGATCATATTCATCCTGAGCATAAACCAATCCCGTATCAGCCAAAGCTTTTACGCGTTTGATTAATTCAAGATTTTGAATTTCCTCCATCGATCAATATTACTATTTTTCTCCCAGATTAATCAACTCTGAGTGTCCCAAATACAAATTATTGTTGCTTGTCCAAACATCACAAAAAAATGATTTTGGCATCTGTCAGATGTACATTGAGATCAAGCCAAGTCAAATCGGTCAAGGTTCATAACCTTTGTCCAAGCAGTGACAAAATCACTAACAAAACGTTCTTGGGAATCATCACATCCGTAGACCTCAGCTACTGCCCTGAGTTCTGAATTCGACCCAAAAATAAGGTCAACCCGTGTACCTGTCCATTTGACCTTACCTGAAGTACGATCACGACCTGCAAATACATCATCTGTCTTGGAAGTGGCCTCCCACTTCGTACCCAAATCAAGTAAGTTAACAAAGAAGTCATTGGTAAGTGACCCTTGCCTTTCAGTAAAAACACCATGTTGAGACTGATTATGATTCACGTCTAGCATGCGCAAACCACCGACAAGAACAGTCATCTCAGGTGCGGTCAAAGTCATTAGTTGTGCCTTGTCTATCAACATTTCCTCTGCTGAAATAGCGTATTCCGTTTTCATATAGTTACGGAACCCATCTGCATTTGGTGCTAGTGCCCCAAAAGAATCAACATCAGTTTGGTCTTGAGAGGCATCGCTACGTCCAGGTGTGAAAGGGACTTTTACCTTATGACCAGCATTTTTGGCCGCCTGTTCTATTCCAGCGGACCCCCCCAGTACAATTAAATCGGCAAGTGAAACCATTTTGCTTCCTTTCTGCCCACCATTGAACTCTTTTTGGACGCCTTCAAGCGCCTCCAATACGGTTGCCAATTGCCCAGGATTATTAACTTTCCAATCTTTCTGAGGCGCAAAACGAATGCGTGCACCATTTGCTCCACCACGTTTATCCGAGCCACGGAATGTTGATGCCGATGCCCAAGCGGTAGACACCAATTGTGAAACGGAAAGTCCGGAAGCAAGAATGCTTTTTTTCAATTCTTCAATGTCTTTATCATTGATAAGATCGTGGTTGACCACCGGCAGAGGATCTTGCCAAATAAGCTCTTCTTTAGGCACCTCTGGGCCAAGGTAGCGGGTAATCGGACCCATATCGCGGTGCGTTAGCTTAAACCAAGCACGGGCAAAAGAATCTGCAAACAAATCCGGATCCTCATAGAATCGTCTTGATATTTTCTCGTAGGCCGGATCCATTCGTAAGGCCAAGTCTGTGGTTAGCATTATAGGTGCATGACGTTTAGAGGAGTCATGGGCATCTGGCACACTATCAGAACCTGCACCATGTGTTGGTATCCACTGATGGGCACCTGCTGGGCTCTTGGTAAGTTCCCAATCGTAACCGAATAGGTTCCAGAAAAAGTTGTTGCTCCACTTTGTAGGTGTAGAGGTCCACGCTCCTTCAAGTCCACTGGTTATGGTATCCCCAGCATTTCCAGTACCAAAAGTATTTTTCCAGCCGAGGCTTTGTTCCTCTATACCCGCGGCAGCAGGTTCCCGTCCAACATACTTATCTGGATCGGCGGCACCATGCGTTTTTCCGAAGGTATGCCCTCCTGCAATCAAGGCAACTGTTTCTTCATCATTCATGGCCATTCGTCCAAAAGTCTCCCGAATATCGTGAGCAGCGGCGATTGGATCAGGATTTCCATTTGGCCCTTCAGGATTCACATAGATCAGACCCATCTGTACAGCACCAAGAGGATTCTCAAGTTCACGATTACCTTCATAACGCTTGTCACCAAGCCACTCAGTTTCAGGACCCCAATAAATATCTTGCTCAGGTTCCCAAATATCCTCTCTACCTCCTGCAAAACCAAAGGTCTTGAACCCCATGGATTCTAAGGCGCAATTACCAGTAAGAATCATTAGGTCGGCCCAAGAAATTTTCTTGCCATATTTCTGCTTTATAGGCCAGAGCAACAAACGGGCTTTATCTAGATTTCCATTATCTGGCCAACTGTTGAGTGGTGCAAAACGCTGATTTCCAGTACCGGCACCACCACGACCATCAGCAATACGATAGGTGCCCGCGCTATGCCATGCCATACGAACAAAGAAGGGCCCATAGTGACCATAATCGGCAGGCCACCAGTCTTGAGAGGTTGTCATTAAATCTACAATATCTTTCTTTATAGCATCAAGGTCAAGGCTTTTAAACTCTTCAGCATAATCAAACTCTTCACCCATTGGATCGGATAATGATGAATGTTGTCTTAGTATATTCAAATTCAACTGATTTGGCCACCAATCACGGTTTGATGTACCACCACCAGCTACTTGATTTATTGCTCCGCCCATAAATGGACATTTGCTCGAATCGTTAGTATCATAAACTTTTCCATTTGCCGTTTTGCTCTCGTTTTTAGTATTCATGTGATATGTTTTTAAGCTTTGCGAAGTTGCATTAAGCGGTTAGATTCCTATGCTTAAAAATAC
>JAAETN010000417.1 GCA_024228355.1 Maribacter sp.
GATGACATGATGCTAGTAGGGTCGCAAACAGACTTGAAAGCATTATTGGCTATTGTGGATGAATATGCCCAACAGTTTAAAATAGAATTTTCGGGAAAAAAAAGTTCAATTATTCCCCTAAATGGGCCAATTAGGGAGTATAGAAAATGGAAACTGGGGGTTATGAATATATCAGAATCGGTTTCGGAGGAAATTTTCATGGAAGAGGAGAACGAAGGGAGATACTTAGGAGTAACCATTAGTAGAAAAGGGAGTATATTTAAACCACAATGGGAACTGGCGATTCAGAAAGCACGGAGAGGAGCGGGATTAGTTGGATTGTTAGTTAGACGATGCAGTAACCCGCTCACAATACTTAAACCGTTATGGCAATCGTATATTTTACCGGCGGTTTTATATGGCACCGAAATTTTGGATTTCAATAAAGATTATATTGAAAAAATTGATAAAATACAACGTGGGCTTGCGAAAATAGTAATGCGAGTACTACCGGGTACAGCAACGGCGGCATGTTATGCTACAACAGGCTTGTCCGATATCACATTTGAGATTTGGAAGAAGAAATTAGCATATCATATGCATATATTGAGAATGGATGATACAAGATGGGCAAAACTAGCATACTGGGAACAGATTAAATGGGGAATGGATGAAAATTTGTGGGATAAAGACGGAATAAAAGGGGACTTAAACATTGAGAATAAATCTAAATTTTGGTTAAATGAGGTGATTATTATGGCAAGGGATAATGACATAATATTGCCTCATAATTGGTCGAAACAACAAATAAAGACTTATGCCGAAGGTACTCGGGTACGAAATCTTAATACCGAAATACAAGAAATGGATTCGTTACAGTGGTTAGGCCCGGTTAAGCAAGACCACATGTATGACAGTAGGACACAGTCGTGGTGGTTAAAAGCTAAAGTGGGGGGTATTCGGCTAATCCCTAGAGATAACCCAACTCGAAAATGCATTATGTGCGGAGAAGATAACGAAACCATACTGCATTTACTTCAATGTGAATCATATCCAGGACAGAAAATCACGGAGGTGATACACATGAATAATGACATAGAAGA
>JAAETN010000418.1 GCA_024228355.1 Maribacter sp.
CAAAGGCGGTGATAAAAGATATTATTCAAATGACGATAAAATTAAGATTGCGCAGGGAGTATCAGGCACGGTGGTTGATAAAGGCTCAGTATCTCATTTTGGTGAATATATTTTAAAAAGCTTGTTGCACGCGCTGCAAACACTTGGTTATAAGTCAATAAAAGGCCTGCATGATAGTATATATGATGGTACTCTCGCATTTGAAGCCCGATCTCCTTCTGCTCAGGGAGAAGGATCAGTCCATGATTTACATTCTTATATTTCACCCGATGCCGCATTATTTCGTTCTGGTGATAGAAAAAGGGGATAGTTTTTTCTCTAACCCTTAGGGTCGGAATTGCCCGGCTAATTTATAAAATCATTTTAACCTATTGTTTTCTAGAGGTGTACTTTATCATGATTAAAGTAATGCGGTTTTTTCCTTTCCTGGCTCTCATTACTGTTGTTATCGTTTTAGCCGGCTGTGTAACAAGGACAATAACTGTAAAGACAATTCCAAGTAACGCTTCGGTATATATTGATGATAAGCTTGTTGGTGAAAGTCCAGTCACGATACCATTTACGTATTATGGTACCAGAAAAATCATGATAGAAAGAAGAGATGATGACGAAAAACTTACCCACGAAAGAACAACCTCGTTTGAAAAAATAAAGGCTCCAGTATACGAAATTTTCCCGCTGGACTTCGTC
>JAAETN010000419.1 GCA_024228355.1 Maribacter sp.
CACCGAAAACCATAGCGCCCAAACGACCATTACCTACAGGTAAGGCTTGCATCCATTCTTCTGCTGGCTGATCATACCACAAATTATCCTCATAAGCCTCTTTCTCATTACCGCATGAAGTAAGCAGTAAAATAAAAAATAGAATCAATAGTTTGTTTTCAGCTTTCATGATTATGGGTGTTTGTATGTTTTTCATTGTTCAAATTTCCAAGAGTCTGTTCTAAATGCCGACGCAGGTAAATCTTCTGCATTGTATAAATTAGGCTCGGCTGTATCTGTAAATGCTAATCTAACCGCGACCGGGTCTTTTACGTTTTTAGCAGAAACTACTATTGTATTGGCTACTATTTTGGCCTTTGCTTTCCAAAAAACCTTATCTGCTCCCGCAACGGTGAAGTTGGTCAAATGCTTCCCTTTTTTAATCAATCCATTATCGGCATGGTCAAAGGATAGTACTATTTTGTTTTTCCTAATTTCCATAGACTTATAAACCGGCCCGGAATGTTCTAACTCTTGCACACCGTAATCCTTGGCCAATGCCCAAAGCGCCAATCTTCTACCCACTTCCTGCTTATTAATTGGATGTATGTTTTCTAAATTCCCAATATCATTGGTGACCGCCATTCCAGTTTTGGGAGTATTCAACATGGTCGCCAATTGGGCATCACGAACAATAGCAGCATCTATAGCGTCTTTTTCACCATATTTGAACGGAGCTATTTGGGCGTAGTAGAACGAAAAATCTTTCTTCCAAAGGTTTCTCCATGAATTAATCAGCAAAGGAAAGGCCTTATAATATGAATTCGGATTTTGTCTATTTGACTCCCCCTGGTACCAAATACACCCGGCAATATTAAATTTTGATAAGGGATAGATCATTGCATTATAGGCCAATCCTGCATCATTGGGCCACCAAGGTTTTGCCTCAACTCTGGTCGCCGCTTTTTTTAACCCTTCATTTTCGTTGATCAAGTCTGAAGGTATCCATGTCTCTATTGGTGTACCGCCCCAATTTGAACTTATCATGCCCATGGGTATCGACAATTCGTCCTGGATGTTCTTGGCAAAGAAGTACGCCACTGAGCTAAAATTTTTCATTGTTTCAGGAGAGCATTCCACCCATTTGCCCGGAGTGTTTTCCTGAGGGTATTTGGCCGTATGCCGATCAACTTGAAAAAAACGAATATTTGGATAATTGGCCCTTTTAATTTCTTCCTCTGCGTTCAATAAACCCTGGGTAGGGGTCCATTCCATATTCGATTGTCCCGAAGCTATCCAAACCTCACCTATCAAAACATTTTGAATCTCCATTTTTTCGTGCCCTTCAATATGTAAGGTATAAGGCCCACCTGATTTAGGAGTTGTAATCTTTACTAACCAAGTCCCTTGATATGCTTCTGTTGTAACCTCTGTATTGTTCCAGGATCCAATCACCGTGATTTTTTCGGATGTATTTGTGGTCCAACCCCAAATTGTCACTTCCGAATCTTGTTGTAAGACCATATTATCTGAAAGTATTGAGGGCAGCCAAATTTTGGCGAAACTCTCTTGAACAAAACAAACTGCTAATACTACTACTAAGAATTTAATTGACTTTTTCATTTTTCCTGAATGTTTTTTCTTAAGGCGATCAATTGATTCCATTCCTTATTGCCGAAACCATTTGACTCATTGGACTGTTTTTCCCCTGGGGTGCTTCTACCATTTTCAATAAGGCTTACCATAAGGCTTTTCAAATCGTTTTCTAGCTCTGGTTGATTTCCATATTGATTATTTTTTTCCCCTGGATCCACAGCCAAATCATATAATTGAAACCTGGGTAATTGGGCTATTTCCTTGGTATTTGGCTTGGGATCGCTCCATCCACCGGAACCAGGACAAAAAACCATCTTCCAGTTATCCTTGCGAATGGCAAAGCTTCCATTGATGGAATGATGTACCGTTGTTTTTCGCTTGAATTCCCTGGAATCCGAATCATATAGAAGTGGTAAAAAAGAAAAACTATCTTCTCCTTCATTGGCCAAAAGGTCTACATCCAAAATATCCGCAACGGTAGCCAATAAGTCCGTGGTACAAATTGTAATATCCGACGCAGAACCCGATTCAATCATGGATGGCCATTTCACGACAAAAGGTACCCTATGTCCGCCTTCATAAATATCGGCTTTATGTCCTCTATAAATTGCACTTGGATTATGGCCTAAATCTCCCAATATCTTAAAATCGGCTTGGGGGGAACAACCGTTATCACTAGTAAAAATGACAATTGTATTTTCAGTCAAACCTTTTTGGTTCAAAACTTCAACCAATTGACCTACATAGTCGTCGATCATTACCACAAAATCCGCATAGGGATTAAGTCCGCTTTTACCTTGCCATTCCGCAGTCGGTAATATTGGAGTATGAGGCGAAGGCAATGCCAGATACAAAAAGAACGGTTGCTCTTTGCTGCTCTGGTCCTCAATAAAGGCCATTGATTTTCTAAAAAAGTTTGGCGTCACATCATCATGAACAAAATCGGCCGCAGTAGGCCCTTCTCGCCACCAGGTATATTTCCCAGTATCGACGGTAATAGTGTCAACTTCTGCCGTGGCCATTCCGTTTTCCACATAAACATAAGGTGCCATATCCAATGAACCCGAATGCCCATAGGCATAATCAAATCCCAAGTCATTTGGAGTATTTGTTACGGGTTCTGTAAAATCAAGGTTTGCAAAATCCGTTGCATTCCAACCTTCACCACCATTGTCAGTCGAATCTTTAATCGCCCAGTCCCAACCCAGATGCCATTTTCCTACAAAACCGGTTTTGTATCCATTTTTTTTTAAGAATGAGGCAACCGTAGTTCTAGTATTTGGAATCAAGGCTTTTGATTTACCCGTTAGCACCCCATTCTTTATTGGACTACGCCAATTATAGCGCCCTGTTAAAATACCATAACGCGTAGGAGTACAAACAGCTGAAGAGGTATGGGCATCAGTGAATTTCATCCCATCTTTTGACAATCCATCAATATTAGGAGTCTGTATTTTACCTTCACCATTAAAGGCACTTATATCTCCATAACCCAGATCATCAGCTAAAATGTAAACTATATTGGGTGGTTTTTGCTCTTTTATAACATTTTGTTTTTTTTCTGAACACCCTATAAACAGGATTAAGCAAAACATGGCGATAAATACTGATCTATTTTTTTGCATTCCTTTCATTTTGTTATCAAGATAATGGATATTTCTCTTTGATTGCGAATAACTTTCAAATTCAATCTCCCTTTCCAATTGTTATTCTGATAGGACTTCATTAAATCTTCAATCGTAGTTATTGTATCTCCTTCACTTCTGACAATAACATCATCAATGTTAAGTCCTGAATGTGCTATGGTTGAATTCTCCTCGACTGAAAGAATTATCACCCCAGTAGAATCATCAAGGCTAAATTGATTAAATAGAAAAGTTTTTTCATTTGACTACAAATTACTTTTTGGTAATTTTAAAGACATATGCATAATCCAATTCTGGTACCATTTTATTAGGGTCATAGCTAGGGATATCAAGAACTATGTTCGTTCCCTGTTGCCTCCAATTGATTGTCTCTCCAGTAGCCAAAAAGATGATTTCTGCATTTTTGTTCAATGAAACATTTGCTATGATGATCTCCTCTTTAGGCCATTTGGGCACAATGGCATAATATGCTTTATCTGTTTGGGTAAAGAACAATTCCTTGACTGCGTACCCTGGTTCGGGATTTACGGTTTGTTTTAAGATAAAGTCACCACCTAGGTAATGTTGTTTAGGTTTGAAATTTCGTTCTCCACTAGACCATTGAAAAGATTTATTCCAAGGAGTAGTATTGTAAATAGCCTCACCATTTACTTTTAACCACTTGCCCATTTGTTTCAATCTTTCTTGCATAATAACGGGAATCCTACCTCGGGAATCTGGACCAATATCCAACAACAAATTGCCCCCGGTGCTAACTATATTCACAAGCATTAAAACCAATGCTTTTGGTGCGTTGTAATCCTCACTATCCTCATTTTGGTTATACCCAAAAGAGAAGCCCATACCTCTACATTCTTCCCATGGTCTCTTAAATTCAGGGGCTTCTGATTCATATTCCGTGGTAAAATAGCCTCCATGGTTTTTTCTAACCCCTTTACCCCATCTATCATTTACAACAACTGTATTCTTTATCTTGGATTCATTGAACAACCAAGCCAAGAATTCCTTTGACTTCCATTTTTCAGCTTTCATATCCCATTCACCATCTGCCCAAAGAATATCTGGTTGGTAATTTTGAACTAAATCTTTTACTTGAGGAAGAAAATGCTCATCTACAAATCGCTCTTTGTCATTTTGCCACCAAGGATGGTACCATTCATATAAAGAATAGTATAAGCCCATCTTAATTCCTTTCGCCTTGACCGCATTTGACAATTCACCCACCAAATCCTTTTTAGCTCCTACCTCCATGCTATTCCATTGAAAACCACGGTCATTGGCTTCCTTGCTCGGCCATAATGTAAACCCATCATGATGCTTGGATGTAAGAACTACGTATTTGGCACCAGCTTCTTCGAAAAGACCTGCCCATTTTTCTGGTTCGAACAAATCAGCTTTGAACATTTCACCAAACTTGTAATATTCAAAGTCCTTTCCATAAGTTTTCTCATGATACTTGGTTACTTCATCCCCATCAAATTTTCCGTTTCCGAACAAAGATTTGCTTTGCAACCAATACTGGTACCATTCTGAATAAGTTCCTTTGGGTGTCCACGCAGGGACAGAGTAAGGACCCCAGTGGATGAAAATTCCAAACTTGGCCCCTCCGAACCAATCTGGAACCGATCTGGAATCAATAGATTCCCAAGTTGGTTGAAATTGTTTTTGCGCTAGGGCCTCGCCACAATACAAAAGTCCAAATAATAAGAAAAGAATCGAGAATTTTTTTTGCATAATCAACAGTTTAGACTTAATCAAATTTACTTTTTACAATACCTAATAGCCACCACAAAATTCAATATTACCAATACTTTTTTTGCCCATAGCCCATTAATATTCCGTCAAACATTAAAAAAAAGAGTTGCCAATTTGTCGCATTAATCAACAAGGATAAACACGATTCTGCTTATATTTAAAAACTAATTGAAGGGGGTCGGATGTTAGAATAAAGTTAGTTGTCTTAATTGATAACCTCCTTATCAACTTTGGGTTAACTATTATATGTACACTATTGTAGACATTGAGACCACCGGAAACGGAATCAAAGGCAACAAGATTACCGAGATATCGATTTTTAAATATGATGGATATGAAGTTGTTGATGAATTCACATCACTGGTCAATCCTGAATGTGAGATTCCATACTTTATTACTGGCCTAACTGGAATTGACAATGATTTGGTTCGTAATGCCCCAACATTGATTGAAATTGCTGACCAAATCCTAGAAATGACCATGGACACCATTTTTGTGGCACATAGTGTAGGTTTTGACTATAATGTCATTAAAAATGAGTTTAAATCGCTGGGACTCGATTTTACAAGGAAGAAACTTTGCACTGTTCGTTTGTCACGTAAATTGTTTCCAGGTTATAATTCGTATAGCCTTGGCAAACTATGTTCGTCATTGAACATACCTTTAACAGATAGACATAGAGCCCGAGGGGATGCTCAAGCAACCACTTTATTGTTTCAAAAATTATTACGAACGAAAGGGGCGGAAGTTGTTTTTAAAAACTTTTTAAATGCCCGTTCCCAAGAAACCACCCTACCTCCCGCACTGCCAAAGCAGGTATATAATAACCTACCTACTGCACCTGGCATCTATTTTTTTAAAAATGCAAAGGGAAAAATAATCTATGTAGGAAAGGCCATAAACATTAAAAAAAGAGTGTTGAGCCATTTCTATGATAAGGCTACCAAAGAAATTCAAATGTGCGCGGAAACTGCTGACATAGATTATGAACTTTCTGGAAGTGATCTAGTGGCCTTATTAATGGAATCGACGGCCATAAAACATCATTATCCCGAATATAATCGTTCGCAAAAAAGGAATGTACAACGTTATGGTATTTTTTCCTATGAAGATCGTACTGGCGTATTACACCTTGCCTTCAATAAAATAAAAATGGCCCCAAACCCTGTTGCTATCTTTTACAACACCACAGATTGCCGTTTGTATATAGAGGAAATATGTAAAACGTTTTCGCTTTGTGCCAAATACTGCCATCTACAGGAAAATGTGGTTACTTGTTCTCATTATCGAATAAAAAAATGTGATGGAATTTGCAGTGGCGATGAAACGGCTAAAGCATATAATGAAAAAGTATTGAGTGCAATGTCTTTTATGAAGGAAAATAATGAAAACTTGATTATTCAAGAAAAGGGCAGAAGTTTTAGCGAAAGTGCCTTCGTTCTAATAAAAAATGGTAATTATCTTGGATATGGTTTTTTGGATAAAGAAGTTCAGATAAACACCAATGAAGATTTAGAGACATATCTAATCCCTCAAAAAAACACATTGGAAACGGAACGTATCATTCAATCTTTCATGACAAGAAACCCGCACAAAGTACAGAATCAATTCGAAGTCTTTAGTTTTGAAAATAACTGAAGTATTAAGGCTGATGAATCCAGCATACACGGGCAATCTTTAAAACAAAATCTGGATTTAACTTTTATCCTTTTTACCGCTATTCATGAATATTAAAAGGGCAGCAACCAATGCTACACAAACGATTCCAAAAACTGCGATCATGATAATTCCGTTGCTCCAATTCACCAAAGGAAGTATGTATGCCATTGTATAAAGTTTTAATATCAAAAAGTAAAAATATGGTTCCTTAAAACTTGAAAATATGATATAAGTCAGGTATGTACATATTCTACTTATTACAAATCACTTCAATTTCTTTGTTCTGCAGCTGTTTATTCCGAAAATGCCATAAAGTGGACAAAAACCAACAAGACTCGTTATAACAAAAATCCCAGTGACCGATAAAAGAATGTATGCCAAAGCACCATCAACTACCTCAAAATAAACCAAAAGACCTGCTACTATCGCTAAAAGCACCCGTATTACCTTATCTAAACCCCCCATATTCTTTTTCATATTACTTTATTTAATTTGACAATACCCATTTTACAGGATTTTACAACTTTTTAGAATTCATATATAATTATAAAGTGGTTGGACATACATATTCTGTAACATCAATACCCGAAGCTTTTATGGCCTTGAACCCTTCCGTGATATCAATCAAATTATGGATTCCCCTACTTTTTAAGATTGAAGCTGCAATTACTGAACGGTAACCAGCAGCACAATGTAAAAGAAATGTTCGCTCTTTGGGAAATTCAGCCAAATGATTGTTTAAAAAGTCCAAGGGCGTATTTACAGCATCAGTTACGTGTTCTGATTTGTACTCACTTTCTTTACGTACATCAAAAACAGGAACCTCATTTAAATTGATTTTCTCCTTTACTTCGGCCGCTGTAACAGTAGTAATGGTATCATAATTGTCCCCGGCTTTTTTCCATGATTCAAAGCCCCCTTTAAGATAACCAATGGTACCATCGAAACCAACACGCGACAATCGAATTACGGCTTCTCTTTCCTTACCAATAGGTGAAACCAATAAAATTGGTTGTTTTACATCTGCTATCAAAGCCCCTACCCAAGGAGCAAAATCCCCATTTAATCCAATAAATATTGAGCGTGGAATATGGCCTTGAACAAAATCGTCCTGGTGCCGTACATCCAATACCAAAGCGCCGGTTTCGTTAGCAGCAGTTTCAAACGCATCGGGTGACAAAGCGGTGTGTCCTCTCGCTAATACATCACCTATATCCTCGTAACCTTCTTTATTCATTTTGACGTTTAGCGGGAAATATTTTGGTGGCGGCAATAAACCTTCAGTCACTTCACTTACAAATTCTTCCTTGGTCATATCGGCCCGCAAGGCATAGTTCATTTTTTTTTGATTGCCCAAGGTATCAACCGTTTTCTTCATCATATTCTTGCCACAGGCAGAGCCTGCACCATGCGCTGGGTAAACTATTACATCATCGGCCAAGGGCATTATTTTGGCGCGAAGACTATCAAATAATATTCCAGCCAATTCTTCCTGGGTCATATCAGCAGCCTTTTGTGCTAGATCAGGTCTACCTACATCACCTAAAAACAGCGTATCCCCTGAAAAAATAGCATGGTCTTTTCCGTTCCTATCTTTCAATAAATAGGTGGTACTCTCCATCGTATGACCTGGTGTATGAAGTACTTTAATCGTTATCCCTCCAAGCTTGAACTCTTGATTATCTTCAGCAATAATGGCTTCAAAAGACGGATTTGCCAATGGCCCATAAACAATTGCGGCTCCAGTCTGCTTTGATAAAGTAACATGGCCACTAACAAAGTCTGCATGAAAATGCGTTTCAAAAATATATTTGATTTTGGCATTATCGGCCCTTGCTCGCTCAATATAGGGTTCTACTTCACGTAAAGGGTCAATTATTGCAACTTCACCATTACTTTCAATATAATATGCCCCTTGAGCCAAACATCCGGTATAGATCTGTTCAATGTTCATTTTTTCCTTTTCTAAATAATTATTGCAAAATTAAGAAATAGTGATTACAGCGCAGTAACATTAGTTACCATAGGCTTATGCTCTGATGGGCAATTTTTTCACGAAAGTCCGGTATATTTTTAGGATTATCGAAAAATGCAACTGCCTCTCTGGTCTTAACAAATAAACATTCCTTGCTTAATGCATCAATTATACCGCTACTAAAAATTATATCCCTGGTAGGGCCTATGGCTCCTGCTATATAAAACTGAAGATTATTATTTCGTAATTCGCTGATAACCGAAATCAACATAGTGGCAGCTGTGGAATCTATATAATTAATCGCCTCAGCGTTTAATATAACTCCCTTTAGGGTGTCGCCCTTTGCGTCAACTTCTTTCATTAAATGTGTTTTAAAATAGCTTTTATTTCCAAAATACAATTGAGAATCAAAACGCAGAATTAGCAAATCATCCCTTTTCTCAATCTCATCACCAAAACGCTCCACATTTTTATAATACTCTGATCCCCGAATTTTTCCCAAAATGGCAAAATGGGGTTTTGAAGTACGATACACCATTAATAACAAAGAAAAGAGTACTCCGATAAGCACACCTTCTTTAATACCCACAAATAATGTGATTAAGAAGGTTAGCACCAAAACCACAAACTCATCTTTTCGAAATTTCCATAATATTCGAGGATACACAAAATCTATCAATCCATAAACCGAAACCATTATGATACTTGCCAATACTGCATTTGGCAAGAAATAAAACAAGGGTGTTAAAAACAACAATGTTACCACGACCATAATAACACTGAACAGCGCAAAAAGATTTGTTCTGCTACCTACATCATTACTAATGGCAGATCGTGAAAAACTAGCGGTTACCGGATATGCCTGAAAAAAAGAGCCAACCATATTTGAGGTACCCAA
>JAAETN010000420.1 GCA_024228355.1 Maribacter sp.
CCAACTACGCTTGTGAATATCGATACCAATGTATAACTTGGGTCTTGCAGTGTGTCCTGTTTTCATATCTTTTTATTTAAGAGAATTTTAAAGATAGTGGACACGCTGCTTTTACATAGATGCTGAGTTAAAAAACAAGTCTTTTCAAGTTAATCTCGATACATATTTCTCATCATAGGGCAAACCCGAAGTGGCTATTGCAAATGATTGTTTCAATAGCTTGTTACTAACGGCGATCAAGGCAAGTTTCTTGCTCTTGCCCTTTGAAGTTATCCTCTCGTAAATCTCCCTGCATGCCCTGTTGTGTTTGCAAGCGGAGAAGCTACATAGAAAAAGTAGGTTCCTCAATTTCCTGTTCCCCACTTTGCTGATCCTGCTGCGTCCCCTGACACTGCTCCCCGATTCCCTTATGGTCGGGGTAATGCCAGCATAACAACAAAGTTGGCCGGCATTCTCGAACTTGGTAAAACCATCGGTGAGCACCAGCAATACCATAGCGGTCCTGTTGCCCATTCCGGGGATGCTCTTCAACAAGCTAAGTTGCTCTTGTTGATGTACCTTGACCAACTCCGACAAGCGTGTCTCCAAGTGCACTATCTCTTTCTTTAGTGACTTCAGGGAACGCGCCAACGACCTATAAACGGACTTTGATGGAATACCCAAGGTCCGTTCCCCATGGATCTTGTTTTATAGCCGGGCCATGTTTCAAATACGTGTCCATTAACCGTAATAATTGGAGGCATTCCGCTTGGTCCTTGTTCTTGGCGGTATACAGAGGTACTTCATTGACACATGCATATTCACAGATTGCCCTGGCATCTGACTTATCCGTCTTTACCTTGGAAAGCTTCATCTGTATAAAACGCTTCACCGATAAAGGATTCACCACCGATACACAATGGCCTTTCCCGTACAGGTACTGTGCCAAACGATAATGATAATATCCTGTGGCTTCCATCACCACCAACGAACCTTTGCGCAATATTTTTGATAATCGTCCAAACCCTTTTGGTCCGTTCGAATATTGGACATAAGCCCCTTTCGAGTCCATAACATCGAACACATCCTTACTGATGTCCACTCCATAAATTTCTGTATATTTAGTCATAACAACGAATTTATGAAAGAACGACTACTTGGTCTTCAACAACTTAAAAACGAGCTCCCAAGGCTCACAGAACTGAACGAATTCTAAGTAGGAAAAGAGAGGGGATCATCAATGTTGACGAAGTCCAGGCTTCCACGTGTATAATAACCTTAATCCCCTCTTTTGTACTTTCCGGTTAATACTTAAAAGTTAAGGAGATAAACTTAAGATGTGTATAATTCATGTTGAGATCTGAACTAATTAGCAGGTTGAATCTTCCAATTTGTCGTAACTTCACTTCTGAATAATTAGAACATGGGGCATCATGGATTCTGATGCAAGCGTCGGAGCGTTCGCCAAACGCTGCGCCACTTTACTACTTGCGTTTATTGCGCAGCCAGCACAAGGCGGCTAGTTCAACACGTATCATATACAAAACCGTTACCCACCATAATGAAGAACCTAATTACCATACTAATATTTATATCTATCTTAACTTTTAACGAAATTGCCACTATAACCTAACCAACTACTTTTAACGAATGGACCCAAGTCAGATTTCTTATCTCTCCTTTCTTATCACCTTCCAGCTTCTATTTGTTGGGATCTTTTTGATCACACATAAAAAAGGAAACCGACGCAACAACATACTATTTGGTGCCATATTTATCATGATCGCCTGGAATATAGGAGACCTCACATTACAAATGAATGGTGTCGTTCTTAAATGGGAGTTCCTTCAACATATCGATGACGGCTTTTTTCTTCTTTATGGCCCCATATTTTACCTCTACGCTCAGGGCGTCATTTTTAGAGATTTCAAATTGTCTAGTCTTAACTTACTACATCTGACTCCATATCTACTCCTTACTATTTCAATCCTATCTTTAAGAACTTTTATCCCTAACCCATCGGAAGAAATCATTAAGAACGGCTTGCCCTGGCAGTTCTATTTGGTAAGTGCTTTAATGTATGCCCACTTTTTTGTTTATCTTGGACTGACCTACAAATCCCTTTGGAAGTATCGTCTAATCATTAAGAACAAATATTCTCAAATAGATCAAATCAATCTGGATTGGCTAAGTTTCGCTTTGAACACCTTTGGCGTACTCGCTTTTATATCTCTGATTCAAAATTTCATAGTCTTGGCGGAAAATAGAACTGTATTTATGGTCACCTTAGTTCTTTTGCTCATTTTTGTCTTTTACTTCGTGAATAAGGTCATCCTTAAAGCACTCCGGCAACCAGAAATTTTTGCGGGCATTGCTCAAAATGAAACAACCAAATACCTGGGATCGAATTTGACACCAAGTCAAATTGAAGAATACAAGAAGCAATTGGTGGCTTTGTTCGGAACTGAAAAACCCTTCTTGAATCCTCAAGTGAGTCTTACCGATTTGTCTGAAAAACTATCCGTATCTACTAAGCACCTGTCTCAAGTAATCAATCAATCGTTTAACAAAAGTTTTTTCGATTTCATTAATACCTACAGAATTCAGGAAGTTCAACAAATCCTGAAAGAACCCAAGGATGATAAACTGACTGTTCTCGAGGCAATGTATCAGGTGGGATTCAATTCCAAATCTTCTTTCAATACAGCCTTTAAAAAAGAAACCGGACTAACACCTACGGAATTCCGAAAAATGATTTAACAAATGCGTTCGACATCCTGATATCGGTCTATTGTGATTGAAATAGTTGATATACTTGCTGTATCATTTAAAACTTAAAATTATGCAGCAGTTAAATAATTCAAATTACCCTTCTAATGCTTTCGGACGATTTTGGATGAAACTTCCCTTGGTCCTCCGTTCAATATTAATTGGTTTTGGAGTCAGCTCTTTAGGTGTTAGTATTTGGACTATCGTGGCTATGAGCCTTCCTGGACCCTGGTCTATGTTACTTATGGGTACTATTCTCATTTTTTTCTGGATGTACTTCAGTGGTAAATGGAAGCCTTCAAACACACAAGTGTTTCGCCTTTTTTGCATAAGGCAAATCAATCTGAAAAGACCTGTATGGGTCTGGGGGTCGGTGGCTGCCTTTTTCATTGTTCTATTTCTCCATTCCAGCTTCATATTAACGTTTCGCATTGTTGAATTTCAACCCGAAATATTTAAAAACTTGAGTTTCATAAATGATTTACCAGCTTTGCAGGCTTGGTCAATTATCATTGGGATATCAATGGTGGCAGGAATATGCGAGGAAATCGGCTACCGGGGTTATCTGCAAAAACCGCTAGAGCAAAAATATGGCCCTATTGTCGCCATTTCTATTTCCTCACTGGTGTTTATTGTTATTCATCTACATCAGGACTGGTTGGTTAGCATTTTGGTGCCAGTCTTCTTTATCTCGTTCATGATTGGGTACCTGGCCTATGCAACCAATTCACTTATTCCAGGCATTATTGCCCATGTCACATTTGATATCATAAATGTATCCTATTGGTGGTCAGATGTTATCGGCACATTTGAACGCAAGCCTATTAGTATGACAGGCTTAGACTATCACTTTATCATTACCGTTGTCGTGGTACTTCTATCAACTCTATTATTCATTGTTGCCATCAGGAAATTATTGAAACTGAAAGATTTAGCAGATTTAATAAATCGACCAAACATACCAAATTCTGCAATCATGAAAACTTAATATCTGTTGAACTGATCATCGTATTCTTTTGCTCACTCACTGATAAACTATAGTCTGAAGAGGTCTTTGAAACTTTTGTACAATATCTTTGAATATTATTAGAATAATACGTTGGGTAACAATGTATATAAAAAATAGCGGATTAAGTGCCGAAACGAAAATGATTTTTATAAATTTAAGGACCAATAATGCGAAAGAGTAAGTGTATAAAAACCGCTACTTTTCATATACTAAACGCTGTACACAATATGAAAAAAATTGGTAGGATTATATCAACACTTCTTGTTGTTGTTGGATTTGTCGGATTTTTAAGCGGCTCATATTTTTACGGTAGAAGCGTTGAAATTCCACTTGGAGATATTAATGGTTTTGTTGTAGATAAAGACGATAATATTTACATTGGATGCGCATTTTATGAACGAGTACAAGTTTATAATAAAGAAGGGGAATTTATTAAGAATTGGCCAATTGAAGCATATGGCGGAATGTTTTATATGAGTAAAACTGAAAAAGATGAAATATTGATTACAACTGCCAGAGGAGATGACCAAGTTTTATATGATAAAAATGGAAAAATCTTATCTAAAAAAAAATATTGATTATCAAACATTTATGGAATCTGAAAATGATTGGAGAACATTCACATCGGACAAAGGAGTTGAGTATGAAATTAAAGGTTCATTGTTTCAAAAAATTGTTAAGCTAAACCCTGCACAAACTATCATTAATCAGAATGCTTTATTACAACTAATAAAAGGACCTTTTAATGTGTGGCTATTGGCAGTTATTGGAGGAATAATTGGATACTTGTCGAAGGACAAAAATACTGTGTACAACAATGGCTATAATTCATTGTGGCAAAGAGTTAAATCAAAGTTTAATATATAAATGGCTGTAAACATACGAGCCGAACCGTTGTGTGTTATTTAAACAGTTGAATAATATGATTAGAAATAAGCTTTTGAACATCTCAATGATTTCATTTTTTTTGTTAGTGCAGGTAATTGGGATTGCTCAACAGTCAAAGGTTCCTATTTACACTTCTCCGATAATAAATACAGATAGGACTGTAGTATTTAACATATACGCCCCAAAAGCAGAAAATGTAATTCTTTTAAGTTCTATCCATCCTCAGGATATTCCGATGATTAAGGGAGAAAATGGTCTTTGGTCCGTTACCATAGGTCCGGTAACTCCCGAAATTTATCACTATCAATTCGACATTGATGGAGTAATAACATCTGACCTGAAAAATCAAACTCCATATCCTTGGTTAGAGGGTAAAAGTGAATTGATAGTCCCGGGAACACCTGCTCTTTTACATGAATTATCGGATGTACCTCATGGAATATTGCATGACCACATCTATCATTCACGAACAATTGGTGGACCTAATTCAGTTCGGGTATATACTCCACCCAATTACACCCCTACTGATGATAAGGAATATCCTGTTTTGTTTCTTCTTCATGGTTTTGGCGAAAAGGTTTCCTTTTGGTCTGATTTTGGGAAGATTAATTTAATCGCAGATAATTTAATCTCCCAAAATAAAATTATAGAACCCATCATTGTAATGCCAAACGGAGATCCAGTTGAAGCAGAGTATTACAAATTTTTCGCTTCTCAGGTTGACGGAAATGCTTGGATGGAAAAAAATATGGAAACCCTGAATAATGACTTGCACCAAGACTTGATTCCATATTTAAGATCCAAATACAAAATAAAATCAGACAAAACATCGATGGCAATAGCTGGCTCATCAATGGGTGGAATTCAGGCAATACAAATAGGAATTAAAAACGCTTCCGAATTTGGATGGGTTATTGGCATGTCCACCAGCTTGAATGTTCCCCCATTTAGTCTAGAAAATAAAGAGGAAATAAATTCACTAAATCTTTTACAATTAAATATTGGCGAGCAAGATTCTTGGGGAATTAATCAAAGTGATAAGGTTCATGCTTGGTTACTTGAAAATGAAATAGATCATGAATATACAATCAGCAAAGGTGGACATGATTGGGATGTATGGAGAAAAGATATGATAGTATTGTTATCTCAATTGTTCAGATAAAACAACACACAACAATGTGTAAAATGCATTAATACGCATTTTACACGAGGCGTTGTGGCACATTCAGCTTCAGCTGAATGTGCCACAATGACCTGCTAAACCAAATTGCTCGGTACTAAAACCTACAAACAGCTCCCAGCTGTCCGCTCAAGCGGCTAACATGCCACAACAGTAGCTAAAAGCAATTTGGCCCGGTAATTTATACTCCCAATAACGTAAAATCAACAAGATACGACCGCTACGCGGCCTTCTTGAAAACCTATGACAAGGTAAAAATCACCCCGACAACGTCAGATTCCCTTATCATAGTTAAACGATTTTACTATATTTCCGTAGAAATCACCGAACTGCGTTTAGCAGGTCATTAGCAACAATTAAAAAGAACATGATTATAAGAATAATATTCCTTTTATTTATATCGGGCGCTATCTACGCGCAGGAAAGTGCACTTCAATATGAACTTAATCTGACAATTGCAAATGATGCTTTTAATGTGACTATATCAAACATTGATTTATCAGATAATGATCGTGTTTTTAGCTTTGTCTCCTTCGCTCCGGGAGTACATCAACCTTTAGATTTTGGCCGCTTTGTAAAGCTATTTAAAGTATATGACAAAAACGGTACTGAATTGATAACAAATAAAATATCTATAAATGATTTTAGCATTTTGGAACCGCAGAAGGTTTCAAAAATTGTATATGAAATTGATGATTCATTTGATATGAGTACCGGTCATCATCCTATTTATCCCATGAGTGGAACGGGTATTACTAACAATTACACTATCGTTAATTCTCATGGTGTGTTTGGCTATTTTCAAAACCTTAAAAACAAACCAATTGAACTCTCAATTAAACTTAATGGAATCCCAAAGGTTGGAACTGCTTTAAATAAAAATGAAGAAGGAGTTTATCTTGTCGATTCATATTATCATCTGGCCGACTCTCCAATATTAATTGGTAATGATCTAACGTATTCCTCCACTATAATTGGAGAAATAAAAGTCGAAGCATTTGTTCACTCCCCTGTTGATGATTTGAATGCGGAAATAGTATTGAAGGAGGCTACACCGATCTTAAATGCTGCAGTTGATTTTATCGAATACGCACCTGTAGATCGATATACTTTCCTAATGTATTTCAACAATGATGAAGATGTAGAAAACATGCCTGTGCTACATTTTGGAGGAGCTTTAGAACATTCCTATAGCTCTACCTATGCACTCTCCGGTAATTCTGGGACACTACAGTACTTAAAAAATACAATAGCGCACGAATTCATGCATATTTTAAGCCCTTTGCATTTACGTAGTGAAGTACTGGCAAATGTCGATTATTCAAGACCCGTTTCTGAGGATCAGCACGTTTGGCTTTATGAAGGCGTTACTGAATGGGCGTCATTTGTTATGCAAATAAGAAATGGTAATCTCAACTTTGAAGAATACTTACAATACCTATCCGAAAAAATACATAGGAGTAAAAACTATAGCGATGAGTACAGCTTAACACGAATTAGCGAGGAATGGTCTACTGCTGAAGGTGGAAAACAATATGGTAATATATATCAACTTGGCGCCATAACTGCTGCTATGTTAGACATCAAACTAATTGAATTATCCGATGGAAAAAAAGGATTACGAGATGTGTATTTAGAGTTGATCAAAAAATATGGAAAAAGTCATCCATTTGATAATGGAACATTTTTTGATGAACTAGTTGCTATTACTTATCCTGAGATTCAGGAATTTATTGATAGACATATTAAAAATAACACTCCGTTTAATTTTGAAGAAGAAGTAGCTGCTGTAGGATTAAAATATTATCCAAAAAGAGAGAACCCGGAAAATCTTCCTACCATGGGAATAATCATTGGTCCAAATAGCGAAGGTGAAGGAATCATTGCTTCTTTGTTAGACGAGTATACGGGTTCACTCCTTCAAGTTGGAGACGTAATCATCTCCATAAATAGTATCGAATTAATCGATATGGAAAGCTACATGAAAATTATGAAGTCCGTAGAAGAAAGAAGTGTTGGCGAACAATACGAAATTGAAATTTCCCGAAAAGGCGAAAAGATGTTATTAAAAGAAACTCTTGTCCCTAAATATGATTATTTCATTTTTGAGCTAAATCCAGACGCTACGAAGAAAGCAAAATTCTTGAGGAGACTTTTATTGACAAACAATTAGAATAAAAAGTTGCTAACAAAAAATAAACGGCATTAAAACGACCGTTTATTAAGGTCGTTGTACGCAAGCTCCGAAAAACTGAACGGATGGATAAAAACAAAATCGCGAATGAATATTTAAGGTATCTCGAAAAAGGAGATATAGAAAAAGTGATTGAATTGTTCGACAAAAATGGAATTGTTGAATCGCCTATTTACGGAGTAAAAAAAGCAGATGAATTTTATCATGAGTTAAATTATGACACTACAAACTCTGAACTTTATCTAAAAGGTATTTTTGAACAAAATGAGTCGAATAATTTAGCACTTTACTTCACTTATATATGGACTCTGAAAAACAATCAGAAAGTAGAGTTTGATGTCGTTGATATTATTGAATTCAACTCAAAAAATAAAATAAAAAAACTAATAATAATATATGACACAGTTCTTTCGAGAGAATTAGTTGACAAATTAAACAAGTAAAGCCTGAGTACAACAACGCATAACGCTTATGGCTAGCACCGGTGGTTAAGAGAATGCGATTTCCTACAATTTATCGTAAATCAGTATCTGAAAAATTCGATTAAACGACTCTGCCGACACCTGCCCGTACCGAATGGTACGTTCGGGAGGGCTTCCAACATCCCGCCAGGCGGGATTTGGCACATCCGAAGCGCGCCGCCAGCCGCCACAAGTCGTTATACAAAACCGTTTTATGCAATGCAATACGGTACGCTCTTAAGTTTTTTTATAATAATTAATGATATATATACCACCTAACAATACAAGAAAAATAATAGGTCGAATTAATTCTAATAGCGGATCATTTATTATATGTGTTGCCATCGCTCCTATCAAAATTATGAGAATTCCAAAAATTGCGATTTTTAAAGTTTTAGGTATTAATAATAATACAGCTAATATGAGTTCGAGTATTCCAATAAGGAAATAGAAACCATTAGGATATCCCCAGTTTTCAAACATTTCAATAACTTGTGGATTATTGGTTAGTTTTCCGACACTTGCTAGTAGGAATCCTAAAAAGATTAAAACACGCAATATCCAGCTAAAAACTGACTTGTATTTTTTCATTTTAATAGTTTTTAATTTATTACGAATGTTTAAAAATCTAACCGAAAGTAGCTGAAATAAATCTGAAATATTAGTGAAATTATAATGAAAGAGCCCAACATAATGCAGAAAAACGGTATTCAATGTTCAGAGAACTTTTACAATTATCGTAATGGAAGTTTTATAAACAAAAATGGAGATGAAGTATTTTTAGGACATCGTTTAAAGGATTTTTTTAAAATACTTATTGATAACAAAAATAACGTTGTAACAAGAGTGGAATTGATGGAATTTGTTTGGAAGGAAGTTGTTGTGAGTGATGAATCAGTGACTAAAGCAGCATCCGATTTACGCAAATTTTTTGCTACAAATAACATTACGGATTTTAAACTAATTACAATCAGCAAGCTTGGATATAAGTTAGAAATTATCGAATCTAATCAGAGAAAAACCAATTTTATCAAGTATTTAATAAGAACAATTGGATATGTAATCTTGGTGTTTTTGCTAACCATTTTAATAATAAGGGCAGTCAAATATTGATAAAAGCATATAACAAAAAATAAACACCATTAAAACGACCGTTTATTAAGGTCGTTAGCAAATATTTGAAAAAGCAAATGACTATGACGAAGAAACAAATTGTTTTACTGTCACCGTTCCTTATCATAGCAATAAATTTTGGAGTTGCCTCTGCATTTGGGGAAATAATTGGGAAATGGATATTTATTCCTATAGTATTGACTTATTGGATTCTTTGGTCATTTTTCATTTTGAGATTTGGAGGGATAAAATCAATGAAAAAATGGCTCGGAAAACCGGTCCGAAATCACTTTTGGGTGATTATGTCTCTCATTGTTGGACTTATTCCTTTACCATTATTTATTTTTCATAATGATACCCTGTCCCTTTGGACAATTTGGCTCCCTTGGATTACATTGGCATTGATTAATCCATGGATTGAGGAATTCTATTGGAGGGGTTTATTGTTAGATTACTCTAAAAATTGGCAAACTTGGATTTCTGTATTCTACGCCGGTCTTTTATTCTCGATGAGCCATGCGATATATGGTATGAATTCTGAATTAAACAGCGGAGCTGAAATTCTCGTATCTACTTTTATTTTAGGAATTGTGTGGGGCTTTGCATACAATAAAACGAAAAGTCTGAGATGGATGATTTTTGCTCATTTTCTTGTTGACTTCTTCGGACTTTCCGCACCAGCGTTTTTGGATTTATGGGAAAAAGGTGCGTGGTAAATGAATAAATAAAAAACATTTGCTAACAAGACCTATAATCAATTGCGGTGGATTTTCCATACGGAAAATCCTTAAATTTAACCTATGGCTCGGATCTATGCGGACGATTTCCGGTGGAAATGTCCGCAACGAGATTATAGCCGAGACGTTGGCAGTAATTACAAGACATAATTAATATAATAATGATTCACAAGAATTTAAGAACAGGTTTTTTCCTGTTTCTGGTCATGTTAACGATAGGATGCAATCAGAAAAAAACGGAACAATCTAAAGGGTTTAGTATCACTGGAAACATTGCAAATATTCCTGATGGCACTATTTATTTAATGAAAGCAGGAGATTACTTAGGTTATACTTTTGAAAAGATAGACTCAGCAAAGATTATTAATGGAAGGTTTAACCTACAAGGTAGCATTGATTTTCCTGAAATGTATTACCTGATTACGAAAGATAACCAGTCAATATCATTTTTTAATGAGAATTCCGAAATCAATATTGAAGGAGATATTACAAATTCTAAAAATGTAATGATCTCTGGTTCAACAACTCATACAGAATTAATGAGAATACAAGAGCAGATTGATAGTTTGCAAAGTGACACAGACAAGAGTGAATACATTAAATCCTTCATGACGAAGAACAAAAAATCATTTCTAAATCCTTATTTAGTACTTACTTATATTTTTAATTTGGCGACTTATGAGGAATTGAAGGTCTCTTATTATTTAATGGACTCCAGTCTTAAACAACATCGATATACAAAACGAATTAAAAATCAACTGGATGTTCTTAAAGCAATACAAATTGGGCAAATTGCTCCAGACTTTATTGAAAAGGATACGGTTGGAAATGATGTCAGTCTTTCATCTTTTAGAGGCTCATATGTTTTAATAGATTTTTGGGCGTCCTGGTGTGGACCATGCAGGAAAGAAAATCCGGACATGGTGGAACTCTATAATGAACTCAAAGCAAAAAACTTGGACTTTGAAATTATTGGAGTTGCTGGTGATTTTGTGGAAGACAGATGGAAGAAAGCTATAATAAAGGACGGTCTTCCATGGGTAAACATATCCGACATAAAAGGGTTTGATGGAACGGTACTCAAAATGTATGGGATTAAAAGTCTTCCCTACACCGTATTATTAGATAAGGAGGGAAAGATTATTGAAAAAGGTCTAACAGGTGAAGAATTGAGAATCAAAATTCGAGAAATTATTCTTCCTAAATAAATAAAGAGAAATCAACTACTGCCAACAGTGTATATATCACATTGAAACGCACCATAATCTAAACGTTAGCCACAAGTAGTAAAAAAGAACATGGAAGAAGAACCAAGACTTTCAAGATTAACTGCCATAATTACTCAGTTACAATCCAAAAGATTGGTTACTGCAACTTACTTGGCTAAAAAGCATGATGTTAGCGTAAGGACCATTTATCGAGACATTCGCGCACTTGAAAAGTCGGGAATACCAATTATAACTGAAGAAGGAAAAGGCTATTCTATAATGGAAGGTTATCATCTCCCCCCTGTTCTATTTACAGAAGATGAAGCCAATGCCCTAATTACAGCGGAGCAGTTGTTGATTAAAAATAAAGATAAATCCTTAAGCGAAAATGTTTCCAGCGCGATAGAAAAAATAAAATCCATTTTAAGGTACTCCCAAAAGGGAAATGCAGATTTACTAACCAACAGAGTTTACTTTGGAGGTAATAATAATCAAGAGAAGACGAGTGACAATCTCATGCAGATTCAATCAGCGATTATACATTTTCAGGTAATAAAGATTGAATACTATTCTTCAGAAAAAAAGCAAACTACTCGAAATATTGAACCTTTTGCTATCTACAGCACCAATGGAAACTTTCTTCTCATTGCCTTTTGCCGATTGAGAAATGATTTTAGAAATTTTAGAATTGATTTCATCAAAACACTGGTTCCACAAAATGAAACGTTTACTAAGCATAATATGACTATGCAAAAGTATTTCGAAGATTATATCCAAAATAAAAAACACCCCTGACATAAGGCTGTCACAATCCCCATTTACATTTGTTCTATAAACATATAAAAACAAAAAAATGGAAATTTTCAACATCGTAGTACTCTCAATTTCAGGCCTAATGTTATTCACGTTAGCAGGTTTATTAAGGCTTATTAATCCGATAAAAAATTATTGGAAGAATTCCGAAATCAAAATTGAAAACGAAGTAAACATGTTAAGCGAAGTCAGAGGAATGAGCACCCTGATGTTGCTAGGGGGAATAGTTATTCTGCTTGGAACTATAATTCCTGAATTAACACTTACTTCATTTATTGTAGCAATCTTGCTTTTTGGTGGTTATGCAATAGGAAGATTAATCAGTTTTGGCATTGACGGCAAACCAGGTAAGATGATAATTATAGGATTAGTTTCTGAAGTGTTTTTTTGTTCTTTGCATACTTTTTGTTTAGTACAAATATTGGTTTAGAGGTATAGATTGCTTGCCTGTTAATGATCAAATGAAGCCTGTGGCTAACAATGCCTAAAAAGCATACGGGTTTAGGCTTCGTTTAATCAATTTGATTTGAAAATCAATTCTTAACTTTAAAAGAAAATCTTGGTTAAGAGTCCGTACGGCTTCCTAGCCTTGACCGTTACCAAACATTGACAAAAAGGAGAAAAATCATGAAATCAATTAGCGGTTTTATTTTAGTTACTCAAATATCATTAATTTTTTTATTGCCTGCATGTGCACAGAAAAACGTTAATGAGACATCAGATTTTCCTGAATTAACAGGTCCATATATAGGACAGAACCCACCTGGGTTGACTCCTGAAATTTTTGCATCAGACATAATTTGTACAGATGCACCTGAAGGCTGTTCATCTTTTTCAAAGGATGGGAATCTTTTTATGTTTGTTCGTAGCGGCTCAAATAATCCTGGGATATTCATCATGGAGCAGGTAAACGGGATATGGACAAAACCGCAGCTCGCATCATTCTCTGCTGGGAAATTCGACTGGGATTTCATGCTTGCCCCAGATGACAGACACGTCTTTGTTTCTTCTGGTAGACCAGTAAAGGAGGGTGGTGATCCTTTATTAGGAGGACATCAGATATGGGTTTCTAAAAGAAATGGAAACAAATGGACTAATGCAAAACTTCTTAAATATCCAGTAAACCTTGGAGTTCATGATAGTTACCCTTCAATAACTACCGATGGCACATTGTATTTTTTTAGTAGACGAAGTGGGGGAAATGGTGATGCGGACATATACCGATGCAAAAACATATATGGAAAATATGATAATGTTGAAAATTTGGGAGCACCAATTAACGGTATATATAGTGATCTGGATCCTTTTATAGCGCCAGACGAGAGTTATCTGATCTTCTGTTCGGACAGACCTGGAGGAATGGGGAAAGATGATATATACATAACATTTCGAACAAAAGAAGATGGCTGGACGGATCCTGTAAATCTTGGAAAAGAAATTAATTCTCCTTATCATGAATATATACCATCTGTAACACCTGACGGGAAGTACTTTTTCTTTACCACAAACAAGACTGGAAATCGTGATATTTATTGGGTCTCTTCAAAAATTATTGAAGAATTAAAACCTGAAAGGATGAAGGATTAGACTGAATACGTTTGGTAACAAAAGGATGGAAACATGAAAACAACCAAATTATTAATATTGACAATCGTCATATCGCTAAAAACTGTCTTTGCTCAAGAAATTATTGAAAGTGATTCTAGATTCTCGATTATGAACGATAAATATTTTGGGCAAAACCCACCAGGAATGGTCGCTGAAATTTTTGCACCTGGAATTGTTTCAGTAAATGGCAGATATGAATATGGTGTTTCGTTTTCTCCTGATTTAGAGGAAATATATTTTTCAGTTGAAAGAAAAGGCGAAAGTTCAAGTGTATATTTCTCAAAACTTATAGACAAAAAATGGACCAATCCTAAAAAAGCAAATTTTACAAAAGGCAAAAAAAATGCTGAAATGGAGGCGTTTATGAATCCCAGTGGCAAAAAAATTTATTTTACAGCGTATGATTCTATGGATGTTAAAATTTGGTGCGTAACCCGCTCCGAGAACTCATGGAGTAATGCAATAAAACTTGATTCTCCGATAAATAATGATATTGTTTTTTATTCAAATGAAGCGAAGAATGGAGATCTTTTTTATTCAAATGTCTCAAAACGAAAAATCTATTATGCTCCCAACGTTAATGGTAAATTTCCTGAAATACTCGAAGTTGGAATTGAATATGGTATGCACGGTTTTATATCACCATTTCAAGACTTCATACTGATAGACGCCCCAAAAGAAAATGACAAAACAAAAGACAAGGATATTCACGTTTGTTTTAAGAAGAAAGACGGAGCATGGACAAAACCAATTAACCTTGGAAGTGCGGTAAATTCTAATTTCGATGAAACATGCCCGAGTCTCACCCCAGATGGTAAATATTTATTTTTTAGTAGATACAACGAAGAAGGAGAGTTGTCAAACATCTATTGGGTGAGTGCAGAGGTTATTCGTAGATTAAGATCTGATGACTTAAAAAATAATAATTGATTTTGAATAAATATTCCAAATAGTAATTACACATACGTTTGGTAACAATGTGTCATAAGTAATGGCGGAAAAAGTGCAGACTATCAGCATTTGAGGCTTATCTTAACCTCGAACTGTCAGATACTAAAATGTTTTGAAATCCGCCACTACTCATACACTTTCCGTTGTGCATAAGCTGAAAACATATTGAAGAGATAATAAAATAACAAGATTTACTATGATGCGATTTATAACAATGTTGGTTGTATTGATTTTTATTTCGGGTTGTGAACAAAAAACGAAGGAAAAGGAACTCAATATTGAAACGGATTTGTTAACACTTGAAAAAGAAATTGAATTACGTCTTCGGGAATATGAAAATCATTTACATAATGGAGACTCAATTGCACTGGGGGATATGTATATGATGGACGCTGAAATAATTCCATCTACAGTTGGAAGGAAAAATATTATTAACGCTTTTGGAAATATGATTCGCGATAGTATTACTGGCTCAAGATTTAAAACAACACAATTATGGGGGAATGATCAATTACTTGTGGAAGACGGAACAGGAACTTGGTCTCATGCAAATGGAACAGTTGTTGGTCGTGGACGATATTTATTGGTTTGGAAAAAAGATGATGGAAAATGGAAAATATTAAGAGATACCTGGTTTCCTGAAAAGGAAAAATAATCTATGTAACAAATTAAAAAGCCTATGCACAACAACGCCTTTAATCCATCGCCTCGCTTCGCCTGTGAATAATTGCTCACTTGTGTTTTATTAATAATGTCCCGGTGGTATGCGCATCCAGGTGCCGTATCATAGCCAAAACCGTTAGCACCAATTAATAAAGAATTAAAAAACAATATAGATGAAAGTAACAGCTGAACATAATGAACGAGTGGCGAAAATGACTTTTAGTTCAGTTTACCCTCATTACGTGTATAAGGTGGAGAAAAAAGGAAGAACCAAGGAAGAACTACACCAAGTGATAGAGTGGCTAACCAGCTTTGATAGCGATAAATTACAAGAGTTAATAGACAACAAGGTAACATTTGAAACATTCTTTCAGAAGGCAAAGTTACATCCAAATGCTCACCTAATTAAAGGGGTGATCTGCGGTTATAGAATTGAAGAAATTGACAATTCACTAACACGACAAGCCAGATATATGGACAAGTTGGTAGATGAATTAGCAAGGGGTCGTAAAATGGAGAAAATTTTACGAGAAGAAAAGAAATAAAACCAGTGCTAACAATGTATATGCGGCATTAAAACGCCCTTTATACTGAACGTTATAAACAAGAAACAAAATCAGACAATATTTGTATATGTTAACCGAACATTGCAATTTTAATGATTCATGAAAAATATAGAACAAGTATTAAGAATAATAGGTTTAATCCTTATGGGTATCTATGTGATATCTGCAACCGGGATTGTTCCAGTACCAATAACCATAGCCAGAACAGCATTATTTTTGTTGGGGCCATTTGCAATAATTGGAATTACATTTTTAGCATCTAAGTATAAACCTCATGATGATTATAAAACATTTCAGCAATTAGGCTATGTTTTTATTGTAATTGCTTTTGCGCTTTTTACTGCTATGTTAGTGGTTCAATATTCTGGTTATTATTTCTATAAGGAAAACAAGGAATTTATAATTAATGCAAAAGAAATTTTCAAAATGATCAATTCTATTCAACTTGGAATTGATATTACTTTTGACATTTTTTATAGCTTGGGTATGCTTATGTTTTCATTAAGCTTTCTGAAACTAAAAAGAATGGGGCTACTTATTGGATTTGTTGGTATAATAACCTCAATTGGTCTTCTGAGCTTTAATATGATTACTTTTCCTCTTCCCCCTAAAAATGATGGATTAATTGATCTTGGTCCTTATACAATTATTTGGTGGGTCCTTTTAATTATTTACATTGATAGAAACCATAAAATGAATGAAAAAAATACCAGTGTATAACAAAAAATATAGGTCATTGGGCGGATGATGCTAAATTTGAGAGTAAATACAATTAATAATACATATTTCGCTTGGATAGGATGGGTGCTTTGAAATGCCCAACGCCCCATATTCAAACCGTTGTGGCACATTCAGTATTCTATGACTTAAAAAAATAAAATCATCTAATTTTACTAACAAGCCTATGCAACATATTTCAAAGTGTCAACATAAGGTGTTTTTCTTTCTACAACGGCAAATATCCTAGCTACTAGTTTGTTTCTTATAATATTGATTGTACTCATCTTATTCTTCCCTTTTTCTATTCTTCTATCGTAATACGTTTTCATTTCGGGGTTAAATTGTATAGATGATTTTGCACATAGATCTAGTAAGCTTTTTACTTTTTTATTTGCTAAATGGCTTACCTTGGTCCTTCCTCTTACACTTGTTCCCGATGAGTTCGGAAAAGGGGCTATACCACAGTAAGAAGCGAACTTACGTGCATTGTTGAACTTTGTAAAACCATTGGTATAGACAATCAAAAATAAAGCAGTCTGTGAACCAACACCTTTAATGCTGGTAATAAGCTTGTACATTTGTTCTAATTGCCCATTGCTATTTACTATATCCTGTATTTCTTTTTGAATTCTATCGATCTGTCTTGAAAAAAACACAATTGCTTTTTCCTGGGTTTCAAAAAGAACCATATTATCCTTTTTCAATAGAACCCGCTTCTGTTCTTTTAATGTAGCCTTATGTCCTGATCTTTGTTTGACCAAACGCACTCTCAATGAGAGTAAACGTTTAATGATCATTACATCTTGTATCGGTAGTTTATAAGGTTTTAGCTCATCTCTTAGTCTATAACCATATAAGGCTATTTTGGCAGCATCTATCGTATCATCCTTTCCTCTAGCTATTCCTAATGATCTTTTAATCGCCAATCCCGGTACCATTGTAAATGGAATATTTCTTGCTGATAAAAAAACAGCTAATTGATACGAATACAAACCCGTATGTTCCAAAACAAATAAAATCTCATCTTTTGAAAAAGAACTGTTTTTATAAACACATTTGACCATCTTTTTAAAACCAATGGTCGAGTTTACAAACCGTTCATGAAGTTGACTACTGTAAATACGCACATCAAAATCCAACTTACTGATGTCAATACCGATTGTTTCTTTTATTTTCATAACTTTATTTCAATAATGGTTACCTTGACTAAAACCTTTAAAAGGTAGATCCTGAAATTCTATTTGGTCCTTTGTAACCTGATTAGTAAAGAATGGGGACTAATACTGAATAATGACCTTTATAGTCTAGCTAAAGCTTAAGTTCACCCCATTCTTTTTTAGTATTTAAAACTAAGGATAAATCTAAAGGCTGAAGCTGACTTTAGGTGCTACGTGCTTCGCCCTCCCGCACCAAAAGAAATGTGCCACAATGACCTGCTAAACCAAATTGCTCGGTACTAAAACCTACAAACAGCTCCCAGCTGTCCGCTCAAGTGGCTAACATGCCACAACAGTAGCTAAAAGCAATTTGGCCCGGTAATATACTCCCAATAACGTAAAATCAACAAGATACGACCGCTACGCGGCCTTCTTGAAAACCTATGACAAGGGAAAAATCAACCCGACAAGGTCAGATTCCCTTATCATAGTTAAACGATTTTACTATATTTCCGTAGTAATC
>JAAETN010000421.1 GCA_024228355.1 Maribacter sp.
CAGATACAATTTAAGCGTTTTTCCAAGATGGAAAAAGAGGAAAGTTTTCAGATTGATCAGATTACATTGATTTATAAATCGCCAACCGCTAAATTTGAAAAGGATTTTTTTAGAGGTGAAGTTTATGCAAATAAAGCAGAAAAATATTCCATACCAGTCATAATTAAGAATCCTACTAATATAGATAGACGTTACAGAGTAGTTGTAAGTAGCTTTTTGGGGGTCCGAAGAGAGGTCTTGAATATGGCCTTTTCGCTGACTGACAGCCTTGTTCCCATGCGAGAAATGCAGCATCTGGTTAGTGGTGATGGTGGGGTAGGGGCGGTAGAGTTGACTGCTGAAGATAGTAAACCTATAATAAAAGACGGGCAGGAGATATTTATAAAGGCCGGGGGTAATTGGAAAGGAAATCTGATTCACTATATCAAGCCTCAAATGTTGGGTAAGGTGAGAGAGGTAAGCTATGATGATTTTGTTTTTTATCCTAGAAGAGATACTCTTACAACATCTGTCATTGTTTGGGATCCTGAAGATCCCGGCATAAAAGAAATGGATTATATAGAAGTTGAGCCGGACAACTCTGATAATGGCATACATCCATCACCTCCTGGGTTTCCCAGTCAGTATCGTCCAAATGAAGGGTGGAGGAGTGAACAAATTCCTTTAAATCAGGTTGGAGGATATTTTGTCTCTATTGTTCACTTGGTAGAATAAGTGAATTAAGTGATTCTTTTTTTTTGTTTCAAATTTAAATAGTACTACAATACATTTATTTTAGTTAAGAAATCTAATGCGTGATTTTGCAGTTGTTCTTCTTCTGGTTGTTTGTGTTATCTATGCGTGGAAGAGTGCGTGGTTTGGTGTACTTGGACTAGCAGTTTTCAGCTATTTGAGTCCACATGGATATGCGTGGGGATTCTCACGTAGTTTACCTCTTTACCAAACTCTGCTTTTAGTTTCGTTTTTATCATACTTTAAAGAAAAGCACAAACAATCTTTACCAAATGATTGGCGTATAAAAATTTTTTATACACTGTGGCTTTTTTTTCTTGTCACAACATTAAACTCATTGGTACCAGATTCCGCCTGGTCAAAATTGATAATGGTGTCAAAGACGTTTATCCCACTTATTCTGGTACTTTTATTGATAGATTCCCGTATGAAACTATACTACCTCATCATTGCTATTGCCTTATCTGTTGGACTAGTGGCTTTAAAAGGTGGCATCTTTGCTGTAATGCATGGTTTCAGCTATCGAATATACGGCCCTGAAGGTACACCTTATTACGAAAACAATGCATTTGCTGTAATCACAGTCATGGTAATACCACTTTTGGTCTTATGGATGAGAGAAACCCAAAATAAATTTCTTAAATACGCAGTTATGGGGTCGATACCATTTTGTATGGCTTCAGCTCTTAGTTCATGGTCACGAGGTGGCCTGTTGACTCTGGCGGCAACAACGATGATTTTGTTGTGGCATAGTAAACGAAAATATCTTGCAGTTCCTTTGCTCATCATTGGGATTTATGTTGGGATGGGTATGCTTCCTCAAGAATGGTTTAATCGAATGCATACAATTGAAACATACAAGGAGGATGGATCGGCTCAAGGCCGCTTGCAGGCATGGGGCGATGGTTATCGATTTGCTATAGGTCACCCTATCCTTGGTGGTGGATTTGACAGTTGGAAGTACATAACAATGAGAGACTGGCATAGCTCATACATTGAAATTATGGCGGAGCATGGCCTGATTGCCTTTGGTCTATGGATATCGATGATAATAGGGACATTAGTCAGTTTGACAAGACTACCGCGCTTAGTCAAGGGGATCCATGAGATGGCCTGGGTAAAAAATTATTGCTATATGATTAGGGCCTCAGTGATAGCGTATATGATAGGGACCATATTTCTAGGAATGACTTATTGGGACATAATTTATAACATTATTTTTATTTCGGTTCTGGTAAAGAAGTTTGTACTTAAAGAATTATCGGATATTAATTTAGCCAAAAAGTTGCAGAGTAACAAAAATACAAACTTGCAAAGTTGAGGGGTTTTTACTATGTGTGGAATAGCAGGTATATTCGATTTAGATAGGCAGTTCAGTAAAACAGACTTGCAGGCTATGTGCGAAGTAATTCGCCATCGTGGCCCTGATGGAGATGGTTATTATATCGATGGAGCTGTAGGGCTGGGTCACCGTCGCTTGCGCATCATTGATTTGGAGGGTGGGAAACAGCCAATGTCCAATGAAGATAGTACTGTCTGGATTACATATAACGGTGAAATATATAATTTTAAGCAGCTTCAAAAGGATTTAGAAGCCAGGGGGCACTGCTTTCATTCCCATTCAGATACTGAAGCAATTATCCACGCTTACGAGGAGTATGGTGGAAATTGCGTTGAACATCTTAACGGTATGTTTTCTTTCTGTATATGGGACGCGAAAAGGGAAAGGCTATTTCTTGCAAGGGACAGGGTCGGGAAAAAGCCTCTTTATTATTA
>JAAETN010000422.1 GCA_024228355.1 Maribacter sp.
AAAAGGATCATTTTGAAATCCAGTAATTGTGTGATGTTTGGGTTTGTTCTCCATAACTACTTGTTCATTATTTTGAGATGAAATAGTGGTGCACGTAAACGAAATAACCAATGCTGTCATTACACCAACGATAAATTTAGGGTATTTCATCATCTCTCGAAAAATTTAACGCCCACATAAACGGCCGAGCGTAAGCGAGGTCCGGCGACCGAAGGGAGCGAATTTAATGTGCTTGTTAGCCACTATAGTCTTTTAACCAAATTGAAACCATTCGATACGATAAGGCCATGGCAGCCAGTGTTGTTCCAAGAAATATTATGCCTATGAACCAATACCACCCTCGACTTATATTTTGCTTTAACTTAGCGATTGATTTTAGTGACTTACTCGGCTTTTCGGGAATTAACCGAAAAGTTACTATGAAAAAGTAAGTGCTCATAGCCCATAGTAGGGCAACAATACTTGGAATAAGAAATAAATCATCTTCATGAGAACTAGAGTTGAATATGATGATGACTGTTGATACGAGTCCAATTATTCCAACGGCAATAGATGGAAGCCGAAGAATCTGAATAGCTTGCGCAACTTTTTGAAGTTTATCGATCATTCTTTTAATGGCTAAACTGAGTTAGACAGACTCTCTGTATATCGAGATAGGCGGAGTCTGTATAACTCAGTGGATTATTTTTTGATTTCTGGT